>JBPCJZ010000023.1:0-9615 GCA_051004775.1 Gemmatimonadota bacterium | reverse complement strand
CGCGCAGGAACAGGAAGAGGACCACGAATGCGAGCATGCCCCCGAACACGAGCGCGGAGACGACGTTGGCGATCGCGTCGGAGATGAACCGCGCCTGGTTGGACGCCACCCGGATCGTCACGGAGGGGAACTCTTCGGCGAGCTGCGTCAGCACGCGCTCGACGTCCCGCGCCACGCGCACGGTGTTGGAGTTGGCCTCCTTGTAGACCAGCAGGCCGATCGCCGGTTCGCCGTCGAAACGCGCGACGGTCTCCCGCTCGGCCTCGCCCTCGTACACGCGCGCGACATCGCCGAGGCGAACCACGCCCCCGTTCTCGGGGCGGGCGATCGTGACGGCGGCGAGATCCGACACGCCCTTGAACTCGCCGAGGGTCCGCAGAGTGAAGCGGAACCGTCCGCGCCGGATCGACCCGCCCGGGGCGCTGTAGTTGGCGGCGTCGAGCGCCGCGGTCACCTCCGACATCGAGACGCCGTGCGTCGCCAGGAGCTGGGGATTGATCTCGACCTGGATCTCGCGTTCCGGATCTCCCGTGATCGTGGCGAGCGCCACGCCGTCGAGCTGCTCCAGGCGACGCTTGAACACCGCGTCGGAGAGATCCCGCAATTCGCCGAGCGACGCGCCCGTCACGGCCAGCGACATCACTGGCTCGTTCGTCGGATCCGAGGTAAGGATGACGGGTCGTTCCGCGCTCTCCGGCAGACTGCCCGACAGATTGTCCAGACGCTCGCGGACGTGGAGCATCGCGAACTCCATGTCGGTGCCCCAGTAGAACTGCAGGCGCACGAGCGACTGCCCCTCCCGCGAGCGCGACTCCACCGAGCGCGCGCCCGGCACCCGGCTGAGCGCGCTCTCGACCGGCTCCGTGACGAAGCGTTCGACCTCGGCCGGGCCCGCCCCCGTGTACTCGGTCCAGACGGAGAGCGTCGGAAACGAGACGTCGGGCAGCAGGTCGATCGGCAGCCGCGCAAAGGACACCACGCCGAGGACGCCGATCGCAACGAACAGCATGGACGTCGCGACGGGTCGCCGGATCGAGAGGCGCGGGAGGGACATGCTCAGATCCTCACCGCTCGGGGGCCGAGCGGCCGGCGGGGCGGGCGGCGGAGCCCGCCCGGCTGGCGGCGCGGCGGGCGACGTCAGCGCGGCGCCCGGCGCCATCACAGTGGCGGTCGCGATTAACGCGGCGCATCGCCCACCGCCTGCTCGAGCTCGGCCCATCTCTTGAGCAGCTCATAGCGCTGCTCGAACACGGCACGCTGCGCCTGGTCGAGGCTTTCGATCGCCTGCTGCAGGTTGATGTACTGGACGCTCCCGATCCGGTACTGCTCCCGGGTGAGGTCGAGGCGTTCCTCGGCGAGGAGCGCGTTCTGCTCGAGCACTTCGACGCGCCGTGTCCCTCGCCGGATGTCGGCCACGAGCCGACGGACATCACTCTCGAGCGCAAGGCGCTGGTCTTTGAGGTTCGCGCGCGCTATCGAGAGCTGGTTGCTCGCCGAGGCGTTGCGCTGTTTCCGCTGGAAGCCGTTGAAGATCGGCAAGGACACGCCAATTTGCAGACCGCGACTCGAGTTCGCCGGGTGGAACGTGAACAGACTCTCGTTCGACCCGAGGTTGATACTGCGACCGAAGCTCCAACTCGCGTTCAAGATCGGAAAGTAGCTCGCCCGCGCCGACCATACGGAGGCGGCCGCCGCCTGTTCGTCGGCCGCGAGCGCCCGCAGATCCGGGTTGGACCGGACCGCCGCGTCGACGAGCGCTTCGGTGTCGAGCGCATCCGCGATGGGCGCCTCGGCGGGTTCCACCAGCGTCACTTCCGTCACCGTCATGTCCTCGACGCCCTGTGCGACCCGCAGCGCCCGCACGGCGGAATCGAATGCGTCTTCGGCATCGAGCACGGCGAGCTCCGCGTTGCGCAGGTCGATCTCGGAACCGAGGAGGTCGCTACGGGAAGCGGCCGCGATGCGGTACCTGTCCTGCGTGACCTCGTAGTCCTCCGCACGCGCGTCGGCCTGGCGCCGCGCCACCTCGACGAGGCGTTCCGCCTTCAGTGCCTCGAAGTAGGCGACCTTCACCTGCTGGACGACCAGCCGCTGGGCCGCGTCGAGCCGATACTCGGCCGCCGCGCGGCGGTCCGCTCCGGCATTGACGTTCGTGAAGGTCTCGGCGCTGAGGGAGAGGCCCAGGCTCAAGCTCGCGCCGTTGCCCTTGGTATCGCTGACGAGGGGGTCATCGAGCACCGTCCGCGACCCGTCGGGCTCGAGGAAGGTGATCGTGCTCGAGTGGTTCACATTGAAGCTGGCGTTCGTCGTCACCGACGGCAGCAGCGCGCCCCAGTCGGCCCAGCGGTCCGCCGCCGCGGTTGCCGCATTGGCTTCAGCCCGGGTAATACCGGGATTCCGGATCAGCGCCGTGCGGATCGCCTCGTTGAGGTCGAGCGTCTGTTGAGCGTCGGCGCGCGGCGGAGCGCCGGCGGCGATGACCAGGAGTACCGCGGCAGCGCCTACCGCGCCTCTCACGAGTCCGCCGCTTCGGCTTCGTCACTCCGCTCGATGGACACCCGCGCGTCGTGGCTGAGCGTCGCGTGCCCGTCGGTCAGCACGACTTCTCCCGGGCGTACGAAGTCCTCGTCGTCGCCGTCGCCGGGCGGAACGATCTCGACCCGGTCCTGGTTCTCGAGCCCGGTAATCACGTACCGCCACTTGGCGCGGCCGATCTTGCCGCCCTCCTCGTCGGGTTCGAAGACGAACACGACCTCGCGGCGGTTCCGCTCGACGATCGCGTCCTTGGGGATCGACACTCGATCCTCATACAGCCGGCCCGCGATCCGCACCGTCGCGTGCATGCCCGGCAGGATCCGCGAGCCCGGGTTCGATAGACGGACCGTCACGCGACCATAGTGGCTTTCGGGATTGACCACGGGGTTCACGGTGACCACTTGCCCCGCGAACGCCTCGCCGGGAAACGCCGTGAACCGGACCGTCGCCTCGCGTCCGGCTTCGAGCGCGGCAACCTCGCTCTCGAGCACCTGCACCTCGACATCGACGCTCGACACGTCGACCACGGTGGCGACCGAGTCACCTACGTTGAGGCGAGTTCCCACGTCGACCGCCCGGTTCGCGACCCGCCCGCCGAACGGAGCCCGGATCTGCGTCTTCTCGAGATCGTACTGCGCGCGCTGTACGGCGGCCTCCGCGCCCGCCAGGCCGCTGCGGATCCGCGCGGACTTCTGCCGCTCCTCGCGCAGCCCCGGTTCTTCGATGCGGTCGTCGCCGAGCGTGTACTCCTGGTAGTCGGCCTGGGCTCTCTCAAGCGCGCCGGTGGCTTCCTGGAGGTCGAGTTCGTACACCCGCGGATCGACCCGGGCGATCAGTTGCCCGCCCTGCACGGATTGGCCTTCCCGCACGGGGACCGAACTGACGGTGCCGGCTACTTCCGAGAGCATGGGCGCGGTGCGCAGGGCGGCGGCCTGCCCCTCCGCGGTCACCCAGAGCGTGAACGTACCCTCGACCGCCGCGGCGCCTTCGACCGGCACGGCGACGCCCGCCGCGAACGCCGTCGAGGCCGTCGTGGAGGCGGAGGCTCGGGCCGAATCGACGGCGGCGGACGCGTCGCCGTTCTCGCCATCGGCCTCGGCGGCCTGGGTCTCTTTGAGCTTGAGGTAGACGCCGGTCAGCAGAGCGGCGCCGATCAGGAAGACGACGAGCGTGACAATGTGGCGGGATTTCATCCTGAGCCGTCCGGTCCTCGGGTCTCGTCCCGCTTACGGGACGGTGGTGCGGGCCAATATCCGGCTCCGCCATCATTCTGGCGCGTCATGATCATCGCAATATCAATCGCCGTGCGGATCACCTTCGCCCTCTATGACATACACCCGAGGCATAGCGTTGCATCGCCTACGCCGGCAGGAACCAGAAGCCCATCCCGAGCATCACGTAAACGGCCAGGAGCTGCACGCCTTCCATCCAGTGCGATTCCCCGTCCTGGGAGATCAGCGCGATGATCCCGACGGACAGCCCGACTGCGACAACCTCGAACGGCGTAAACACGAGGTCCATCGGCTTTGGCCCGATGAAGTAGCTCATGAACACCAGCAGCGGCGCGGCGAACAGCGCGATCTGGATAGATGATCCTACGGCGATATTTACCGAGAGGTCCATCTTGTTCTTCGCGGCCATGATGACGGCGGTAGAGTGCTCCGCCGCGTTGCCGACGATCGCGACCAGGATGACGCCGACGAAGATCTCGCTCATCCCGAAGGCCTCGGCGGCTTCCTCCAGCGACCCGACGAGCATCTCGGACATCAGGCCGACGACGGCCGCCGAGATTACCAGCAACAGGAGGGCGCGGCCGGCGCTTGGGTGCTCTTCTTCATCCTCTTCCGACTCAGCCGCCTTGGCCGACTCTTCGTCCCCCGACCCATCCACCGCCGTCCTCGGTCCGGCCTCGTCCGCGTTCGCGTCGGACACCGTTCCCACAGAGTCCCCCATGTAGAGGTGCGGATGGGTGCCCAGGGAGAACAGCAGGCTCAGCCCGTACGTGATCATCAATACGATCGCGATATCCCGGCTCAGCGTGAACTCGGTAACGGCCGGCACGCTGGCGATGGAATGGAACAACGCCGGAATGACGAGGCCGATCGCGCTGAGGACGAGCATCGTCGCACCAAGGCTCGCCGCCGTCTTGTTGAAGCGCTGGACCGGATGCCGCAGGCCGCCGATCAGGGCGCTCAGGCCGAACACGAGCAGCACGTTGCCGATGATCGACCCCGTGAGAGAGGCCTTCACCACGCCGTACAGGCCTGCGTTCAGCGCGAAGCCCGCGATGATCAACTCGGCGGCATTCCCGAAGGTCGCGTTCAGCAGGCCGCCGAGTCCCGCGCCGACGTGGTGGGCGAGCTGTTCCGTCGCGCGGCCCATCAGTCCGGCGAGCGGGATGATCGCGATGGCGGCTGTCACGAAGATCGGCGTGCCGTGGACTCCCATCACGAACTCGAGGACGAGCGTCACGGGGACGAACACGAGCAACAGCGCGAGCGCGTTCTCCCAGCGCAGCAGGCGTTTCACGGCGACTCCGTTAATATGTGTGGATGGACGGCGGCCGGGGGCACGGCCGGGAGGACGCTAGTCCCGGTTCACGGACGGCGCAACGAGGTCGTGGAGCAGCGCGGCATCGCGGACGAGGTTGCCGCGATTCGGAACCTGCGCGTCGCGCCCGACGGGACCATCTGGGTCAGCCGCGGAGGCCCGCGGCCGGAGCCGACCCCCACGGACATCATCGGGCCCGACGGGACCTACGTCGGAACCCTGCCGGCGGAGGTCCCCTACCCCATCGGCTTCCTCGCCGACGGTCGTGCGCTGTTCGCGGAAACCGACAACCTGGATGTCACGAGGCTGGCGGTCTACAGCGTGAGAAAGGTGCCGTCCGGATTCGAACCGGAGTAGGGGGCTTTGCAGGCCCCTGCCTAGCCGCTCGGCCACGGCACCGTGCCGCCTTGCCGGCGGGTGACAATGGTATCGGTCGCCCTTCCGGCGGGAAAGGGATTCGCGGGGTGCCGAACATGCTGTTCCCGCGGAAGCGTCTCGCTTCCTTCCCCCTACCCTCCTGCCCTCTCCGCCCCCGCCGCCGTCAGCAACTCCTTCGCGTGCTTCCGCGAGATCGCGCTCTCGGGGTCGCCGCCGAGCATCCGGGCCAGCTCGTCGACGCGCTCCTTGTCCGACAGCTTCACCGCCTTCGTCGTCGCCCGGCCGTCGCGCTCCGCCTTCTCGACCCGCAGATGCTGCGACGCGCGTGACGCGATCTGCGGAAGGTGCGTGATCGCGAACACCTGGTGGCGGCCCGCTACCTCCGCGAGGCGCGCCGCGACCTGATTTGCCACCCGGCCGCCGATGCCCGCGTCGATCTCGTCGAACACCAGGGTAGGCACCCGATCGACGGCGGCGAGCACCGTCTTCAGCGCCAGCATGACCCGGCTCAGTTCGCCGCCGGACCCGACTCGGGCCAGGGGCGCGGGCTCGAACCCGGCGTTCAAGCTGACGTGGAACTCGGCCATCTCCGATCCCGCTCTTCCCGGGGTGGACAGCGGCTCCAGCGCCACCCGGAAGAGACCGCCGTCCATCCCGAGCGCCGGCAGCAGATCGGTGACCGCCGACGCGAGGCCCTCCGCCGCGGAAATACGCCGGGCGCGTAGAGCCTCGCACGACGCGACCAGTTCGCTGCGCGCCTCGTCGGTCCGCCGCGTAAGGCGCGTCAGCTCCATGTCGGACGCATCGAGCGTGTCCAGTTCTGCGCGAACCGCCTCGCCCTCGGCGATGATGTCGTCCACCGTCGCCCCATACTTCCGCTTCAGACCGTCGATCTGACTCAGACGCCGACGCAGGGATTCCAGCCGCTCCGGGTCGTGTTCGACGTTGGCGTGGTATCCGGCCAGCCGGCGGCCCAGTTCCTCGATTGCATGGAGCGCCGTCTCGTACAGCTCGCTGAGGCCCTCGGCACTCGGGTCGATCCGCACGAGGTCAGCTAGCCGCCGGCCCTGCTCCCCGATCCGGTCAAGCAGCGCCTCGTCCCCGCCGTACAGCGTCTCGGCCATTCCGCCCGACAACTCCTGGAGCTCCTCCGAGTGCTCGAGCCGTCGCGCCTCGCCCTCGGCCCGCTCCTCCTCGCCGGCTTCAAGAGCGGCGTCATCGATGTCCTTCAACTTGAAGCGCAGGAAATCGGCCCGCTCCCGTATCCCGTCGAGGTGCGCGAGCAGGTCCGCGCGTTCGGCCTCGAGCGCCGCCAGGCGGTCGAACGCTTCCGCGACGTTGGCCCGCTCGGAGGCGGCCCCGGCGTACTCGTCGAGGATGTCGCGCTGGGCGGGTCGCGACAGCAGCGCCTGGTGCTCGTGCTGTCCGTGGAGGTCGACCAGCTCGGCGGCCAGCTCGCGGATCAAGGCCGTCGTCGCTGATGTACCGTTCACCCACGCCCGATTGCGGCCCTCGCGCTGTACCTCGCGGCGGATGATCAGCCAGCCGTCGTCGGCCTCGATCCCGGCGTCGTCGCAGCGCGCCGCGAGCTCCGGGTGCCCGGAGATGTCGAAGCGTCCTTCGACGCTCGCCCGCTCCGCCCCGGCCCGCACGACCTCCGAGCTTGCCCGCTCTCCCAGGAGGAGCGACAGCGCGCCGACAACGAGCGACTTCCCCGCCCCGGTCTCGCCGGTCAGCACGGTGAGGCCCGGGCCGAACTCGAGCCGCACGTCTTCGATCACCGCGTAGTCGCGGACCCGTATTTCCTTCAGCATGCGGTCGCCCCCCTGGGCTCCTTCGGCTCCCTCATGTCTACTCCTCGTCGGGGCGCACGTCGCCCCAGCGCAGCTTCTGCCTGAGCACCGAGAAGAAGTTGTCATCGGGCATGCGCAGGAGTCGCACGTCATGCGGCGAGCGCCGGATGCGCACCCGGTCTCCCTGGCCGAGGTTGCCGCCCGCCTGCCCGTCGACGGTCACGAGGGTGCCCTCCATCCCGCTCAGGATGTCGATGGAGATCGTCGATGCGGACCCCATCACCAGCGGCCGGATGCCCAGCGTGTGCGGACAGATCGGCGTCGCGACGATGGCGCCCAGCGACGGGACGAGGATGGGCCCGCCCGCCGACAGGCTGTAGGCCGTCGACCCCGTGGCGGTCGAGACGATGATCCCGTCGGCGCTGTACTGGCCGACTTCGTCGCCGTCTATCCAGACGCGCATGCGTAGCATCCGGGCGAGGCCGGTCTTATGCACCACCGCGTCGTTGAGGGCGTACCACGACTTCTCCGCTGCCGTCACCTCGAGCGCCAGGCGGCGTTCTTCCACGCACTCACCGGATCGGACCAGCCGAAGCATCTCCTCGAGCTCGTCCGACGCACCGGCGGTCAGGAATCCAAGGTTCCCGAGGTTGCAGCCGATCACCGGGACGTGACACGGACCGGCGGCGCGCGCCCCGCGCAGCAGGGTGCCGTCGCCGCCGAGGGTGAGGAGGACGTCCACGTCGGACAGCGTGTCCGGGAGGATCGGCATCCCGGGCGTCACGGCGCGGACCGCCTCGTCACCGAACAACTCGAACCCGAGCGTCTCGGCCGCTCCGCTCAGCCGCTGGAGGACATCCGCCAGTTCGGGATGCCTCGGACGGGCCAGCACGCCTAGCTTCAAATCCAGCCTCCTCGGTTCACGACCAGGGCCCGCTAATTCTTCCGCGCAAGGATCCAGTCGGCGATGATCCGAAGATCATCCGGCTGCGGCAGGCCGTCGAGTCGGCGCTCCGCCGAACGTACGAGCTCGCGGCTGAGACGCTCCGCCTCCTCCAGCCCGAATACCGCGGGATACGTCGCCTTCCGTAGCACTTCGTCTCGACCACTCACCTTGCCGAGCTGATCCGTCGTCCCCCGCATGTCGAGAATATCGTCGGTCGCCTGGAATGCGAGTCCGAGATCCATGCCGAAGCTCTCGAGCTGCCGGACCCGTTCGGGGCCCGCTCCCGCGGCGACGGCTCCCATCGAGACCGACGCGGCGATCAGCCGGGCCGTCTTTCCACGGTGGATCGTGACGAGCTCTTCCGGCGTCACCTCCCGGCCCTCGGCCCGCAGGTCGAGCAGCTGTCCGCCGACCATGCCCGCCCCCCCCGCGGCGACGGCGAGCCGGCCGACCAGGTCGGCGGTCGTTTCCCGTTCGAGCCCCATGCGTTCGGCCCCGCGGTGAATCGCCCGGACTGCAAGCGGCATGAGGGCGGCCCCGGCGAGCACCGCGGCGCCGGGACCATAACGTACGTGCAGGGTCGGACGCCCGCGTCGGAGTACGTCGTCGTCCATGCACGGCAGGTCATCGTGCACGAGCGAGTACGCGTGGACGAACTCGACGCTGCACGCAAGGTCGGCTACTCGCTCCGCGTCGCCACCCGTCGCCCGACAGGCCGCCATGAGCAGGAGAGGTCGGATCCGCTTGCCGGGCCCGAGCACCGCGTATCGGATCGGCTCCGCCACTTCAGGAACGGAGCCGAGCAGCAGTTCGTCGAGGAGTTTCGCGAGCGCAGTCTCCACACGCTCCCGATACGCGCGGATCGTCTCCGACTCGACGGTCATGGGGGTCACGAGGCGCCCGATTCCTCTCCGTTCTGTCCAGGCACGTGGAACCCGATTGCTTCGAAGTCGCCGGAAGCGGTCTCAATCAACTCCTCGACCCGGCCTTCGGCTGCGTCGAGCAGGCGTCCCGCTTCCCGCAGACAGCGGACGCCGCGCTCGAACAGGGACAGCGCCCGGTCGAGTTCCAGGTCGTCGGCTCCGAGGTCCCCGACCACTTCTTCAAGTTCCGCGATCAGGCGCTCGAAGCTGAGCGGAGTCTCGCCGCTGTCACCACTGCCGCTGCCGCTGTCGCCACTGCCGCCGCTACCGCCGCCGCTCTTGCTACCGCCACCGCTCTTGCTACCGCCGCCGCTCTTGCTACCGCCGCCGCTGCCACTGCTGCCGCCGTCGTTCACTCGTCGTCTCCCGCCGATGCGGCATCGGGCGCGGACTCCCGCGACTCGGTGCGGCAGTGAATGTTTCCGTCGGTCACGCGGAGCCGGAACGCCTCGCCCGGCTCGAACATCTCGAGACGCCGCAGCACGCGGCC
>JBPCJZ010000022.1:0-4263 GCA_051004775.1 Gemmatimonadota bacterium | reverse complement strand
TTCCACGAGAAGCATGGCCTCCAGTGCGGCTTCTGCACGCCGGGCATGGTGATGAGCGGCATCGATCTGCTGAACCGGAACCCGGATCCCGACGAGCGCGAGATTCGCGAGTGGCTCGAGGGGAATTTCTGCCGCTGCACGGGCTATCACAACATCGTAGAGGCGGTGATGGACGCAGCCGGGACGGGGGCTTGAGATGAGCGGCAACGGGACCGGAAACGGCAGGGGCAACGGAACGGGCACGGGAACCGGCATCGGCGACGCCGTCCTGCGAAAGGAAGACGCACGTTTCCTCGCGGGCAGGGGCCGCTACACGGATGACATCACCCTCCGGCATCAGTCGTACGCCGTGATCGTGAGATCCACCGAGGCCCACGCGACGATCGATTCCATCGACGCGACGCGCGCATCCGAGATGGCCAGCGTGCTGGCCGTGCTCACGGGCGCCGAGCTGGCCGAGGACGTTCCCGGTGGCCTGGCGACGGCGTGGCTGATCAAGAGCCGCGACGGATCCGACATGATCGAGCCCGCGCGCCCCAGCATGGCGGTCGACCGCGTACGGCACGTCGGGGAGCCGGTGGCGGTCGTCGTGGCGGAGTCCATGGCGGAGGCGCGCCAGGCCGCCGCCCGGGTGGTCGTTCGGTACTCGCGCCTCCCGGCGGTCGGGACGCTCGAGGCCGCGACGCGTGACGGGGCGCCGCTGGTCTGGGACGAAGCACCGGGCAACCTGTGCTTCGATTGGGAGATCGGCGACAAAGACGCGACGGACGCCGCGTTCGAGGGCGCCGACCACGTGGTATCACTCGACCTGGTCAACCAGCGCATCGCGCCCAACGCCGTCGAACCGCGGGCGGCGAACGCGGAGTACGATCCGACGTCGGACAGCTACACGCTCTACAAGACGAGCCAGAACCCGCACGTCGACCGGCTCATCCTGTGCGCGTTCGTGTTTCAGATCCCGGAGCACAAGCTCCGGGTGATTTCACCCGACGTCGGAGGCGGCTTCGGGTCGAAGATCGCCGAGTACCCCGAGGACGTCATCTGCCTGTGGGCCTCGAAGCGCGTCGGCCGCCCGGTCAAGTGGACGGCCGAGCGAACGGAATCGTTCATGACCGACACGCACGGGCGTGATCACCTTAGCACGATCGAGCTGGCGCTCGACTCGGAGGGACGCTTCCTCGGTCTACGAAGCCAATCCTATGCGAACCTCGGCGCCTATCTGTCGCTGTTCGGCACCGTGACGCCCACGTATCTCCACGGTCCCCTGTTCGCTGGATGCTATACCACGCCGGCCGTCTGGGTGAACGTGAAAGGCGTGTTCACGAACACCGCGCCGACGGACGCGGAACGCGGCGCCGGGCGCCCGGAGACGACCTATCAGATCGAGCGGATCGTCGACGTCGCGGCGCGCGAGCTCGGGATGGACCGCGTGGAGATCCGGCGCAAGAACTTCATCCGCGAGTTTCCGTACCAGACCCCGGTCGCATTGGAGTATGACTCGGGCGACTACGACTCTACGCTCGAACTCGCGCTTTCGAAGGCGGAGTGGTCTTCATTCGAGACCCGTCGCGAAGAGTCGAAGGACCGCGGAAAGCTCCGCGGCATCGGGATCTCGACGTTCGTCGAGGCGTGCGGCATCGCTCCGTCAGCTGTAGTGGGCGCCCTCGGCGGCCGCGCCGGCCTGTATGAGATCGGCCAGGTGCGGGTGCATCCGACCGGCAGCGTGTCGGTATATACCGGGACGCACAGCCACGGGCAGGGACACGATACCACCTTCGCGCAGGTCGTCTCGGACTACCTCGGCATTCCGTTCGACAACATACAGGTCGTCCACGGAGACACGAAGGAGGTCGGGTTCGGGATGGGCACGTACGGTTCGCGTTCGCTGTCGGTGGGCGGGTCGGCCATCGTGAAGGCGATGGACAAGGTCGTCGCCAAGGGCAAGAAGATCGCGGCGCACATGCTGGAGGCCGCGGAGTCGGACATCGAGTTCGAAGGCGGAGACTTCAAGGTGGCGGGCACGGACCGCGCGAAGTCCTTCGGCGAGGTCGCCTTCGCGGCCTACGTGCCGCACGACTACCCGATCGAGACCGTCGAGCCGGGCCTGGACGAGACGGCGTTCTGGGATCCGACCAACTGGACGTACCCGGCGGGCTGCCACATTGCCGAGGTCGAGATCGATCCGGACACGGGAGAGGTCACGCTCGTCCGCGCGACCTGCTCCGACGACGTCGGGACGATCATCAACCCGATGATCGTGGCGGGGCAGCTGCACGGCGGGCTCGCCCACGGCATCGGCCAGGCGCTGTACGAGCACGCGCGCTACGGGGACGACGGGGAGCTCGTCGACGGTTCTTTCATGACGTACACGTTCCCCCGCGCGGTGGACGTGCCGAAGTTCGA
This sequence comes from Gemmatimonadota bacterium, assembly GCA_051004775.1. GTDB lineage: Bacteria > Gemmatimonadota > Gemmatimonadetes > Palauibacterales > Palauibacteraceae > JARFPW01. Next base: position 1,860 of record JBPCJZ010000022.1, on the reverse strand, counting down.
CATCCACCACCACGCTACGCCGAGCACCGTCAACCCGCTGGGCGTGAAGGGAGTCGGGGAAGTCGGCGCGATCGGCTTCCCGCCGGCGGTCATCAACGCGGTGGTCGACGCGTTGTCTGAATTCGGCGTGAAGCACGTCGAGATGCCCGCCACGCCCGAGAGGGTCTGGAAAGCCATCCACGCGAACGATTGAGGCCGAGTCATGCAAACGTTTGAATACCACCGGCCGGACTCCGCGGACGCGGCGGTCGCGGCGATGCGCGAAGCGACAGAGGCGAAGTTCCTGGCAGGAGGGCAGAGCTTGATACCCGTCATGAAGCTCGACCTCGCGGCCCCGTCGGATCTGATCTCGCTGGGTGGCGTTCCCGATCTCGTCGGGATCGAGGAAGAGGGCGGAGAGATCGTGATCGGCGCGATGACGACCCATGCGGCAGTCGAGGAGTCCGAACTTGTGGCCGAGAAGATCCCCGCGCTGGTAGAGATGATGGGCGTCCTCGGCGATCCGCAGGTGCGCAATCGCGGAACGATCGGTGGGTCGCTGGCCCACAACGATCCCGCCGCCGACTACCCGGCGGCCGCGCTTGGCCTGAACGCGACGATCGTCACGGACCGCCGCCGCGTGGCGTCGGATGACTTCTTCGAGGGCATGTTCACGACCGCGCTGGCGGAAGACGAGCTCATCACGAGCGTCCGCTTTCCGGTCCCCGACGCGGCCGGTTACCACAAGATCCGCAGCCCATCGTCGCGGTACGCCCTGGTCGGGGTGCTCGTCAGCCGCGCCTCTGGCGGGGTCCGGGTCGCGGTCACCGGCGCCCGACGCGGGGTGTACCGGTGGTCCGAGGCCGAGTCGGCGCTCGCGTCCGATTTTTCGCCCGAGGCGCTGGCGGACCTCGACCACCCGACGGACGGCGTCGTCTCCGACCCGGACGCGTCGGCCGAGTACCGGGCGCATCTCGTGTCCGTGGCGGCGCGGCGCGCCGTCACCGCGTGCCTTTGACGCGAGGTGTCCGGGGCGACTCGTCGGTCGATGAGATGCTGGCGCTGTTCACCGGGGAGTCCTACCTGGCCGCCCGCAGCCTCGCGACGTCGGCATTCCTCGCCCTCCGGCTTGGCCGTCCGCTGTTTCTCGAAGGAGAGGCGGGTGTCGGCAAGACGGAAGTCGCGAAGGCGCTCGCCGCGGGGCTTGGTCGCCGTCTGATCCGGTTGCAGTGCTACGAAGGACTCGACGCCGCGTCGGCGATGTACGAATGGGACTACGCGCGTCAGATGATCGCGATACGCCTGGCCGAGGCCGCGGGCGACGTGGATGGCGAAGAACTCGAACGGAACCTGTTCTCCGAACGATACCTGGTCGAGCGTCCTCTCCTTCAGGCGCTTCGGCCGGACCCGGCCGGTCCGCCGGTGCTGCTGATCGACGAACTCGATCGAGCGGACGAGCCATTCGAGGCGTTCCTCCTCGAGATCCTGTCCGATTTTCAGGTGACGATCCCCGAGCTGGGGGTCATCCGTGCCACGGAGCCGCCTATCGTCGTGCTGACTTCCAACCGCACACGCGAGATCCACGATGCGATCAAGCGACGTTGCCTTTACCAATGGATCGACTATCCGACGGCCGAGCGCGAGCTGGCGATCGTGCGCCTGAAGGCGCCGGAAGCCCCCGAGCGGCTGGCGCGCCAGGTCGTGAGCTTCGTGCAGCGGCTGCGGGACCTGGACCTGTTCAAGGCGCCGGGCGTGGCCGAGACGCTCGACTGGAGCCGCGCGCTGATCGCGCTCGATCGGCAGGTGCTGGACGATCCCACGGTGGACGAGACGCTGGGGACTCTGCTCAAGTACCGGGACGACGTCGAACTCGTCAGGGGC
>JBPCJZ010000021.1:0-8918 GCA_051004775.1 Gemmatimonadota bacterium | reverse complement strand
TACGGCTTCCCGGCCTACGCCCAGACGCCCACCGGCCAGATCAACGGCGTGGTGCGCGACGCCGGCGGTGCGGCGGTGGGAGGCGCCGCCATCGTCGCGACGAATCGCGGCTCGGGCGCCACCGCGGAGACCGTCTCCGAGGCGGGCGGCCGGTTCGCCATTCGCGACCTCGCCCCCGGGACCTACACGGTCGCGGCCACGCTCGTCGGCTTCCGGCGTACCACGGTCGAGAGCGTGCAGGTGACGGCCGACGGACAGACGTCGGTCGAGATCGTGCTGCAGCCGCTCGTCATCGAGGGGATAACCGTCACCGCGACGCTTCGAGAGCAGCGACTGTCCGACGTACCATTCTCCGTCGCGGCCCCCTCGGCCGACGACCTTCGTGAGCGGGGAGCGGACGACCTGGAGGACATCGCGGCCAATGTCGCCGCCTTCAGCGTGCAGAACCTCGGTCCCGGTCAGAACCAGGTGGCGATCCGTGGCACGTCCTCCGGCCAGATCGCCCGCGACCAGCCGGGCGTGAAGGAGCAGGTGGGGGCCTACCTCGACGACTCGGCGATCTCGCTCTCCCTGTATACGCCGGACCTCGACCTGTTCGACCTGTCGCGCGTCGAGGTGCTCCGTGGCCCCCAGGGCACGCTGTTCGGCGCAGGCTCCCTCGCCGGCACGGTCCGCTACATCACAAACCAGCCCCAACTCGGCGTCACCAGCTACTTCGGCGAGCTCGGGGCGAACCGGATCGACGGCGGCGGCACCGGCGGCGACATCAAGGCCGGGTTCAACGTGCCGATCGGCGACAAGACGGCCGCCAGGGTGGTCGCCTACCGCACGCAGTACGGCGGCTACATGGACGCCGTACAGCCCGACTTCAGTGTCAACGACGACGCCAACGACGGGAGCCGCACCGGGGTGAGAGCCGCCGTGCGAATCGTTCCGGACGAGGAGCAGCGAATCTCGATCACGCCCCGCGTCACCTTCCAGCGACTCGACGTGAACGGTTGGAACCGGATCGACGCTTTCAACATTCTGGCGAATCCGTTTACGACCTCGCGGCCACCGGTGGCCCTCGGCGAGCGCGAGTTGTTCACGCAGATCGAAGAGCCCGTGACGGACGACTTCCTCCTCGGCGACCTGAACGTGCAGTACGACTTCGGGGCTGCCAGCCTCACGTCGATCACGTCCTACACGTATCGCGACATCTTCGTGCGGCGCGACGCCGGGGCGCTTACGTCGAGCATCACGGGCGGCTCCATCGGGCTTTCGGAACCGATCTTCACGCTGGACGCACCGCTCGACGACAGCACCACCTCCAAGCTATTCACGCAGGAGCTGCGCGTAGCGGGGGGCGAGGAGGACGGACTCAGATGGCTGCTGGGCGGCTTCTTCAGCTCCAACCGGCGGGACTATGGCCAGAGCCTGCTGGTGTCAGGATTCGACGGACCCGCCGCGGCGGAACTCGGCGCCCCGCCGGGGTTCACGCAGGGACTGGCCGCGGACCAGGACGAACTATTCTACTCCGACCTCGCCTACGACCTGAAGCAGATCGCCTTTTTCGGTGAAGCGACCATCGCGGCGACAGACAGGCTCGATCTGACGGGTGGGCTCAGGTTCTACAGCTTCGACGAAGACCGCGAGCAGGTGTTCGATGGCATCTTTGCCAACGACGATACCGGTACTGCTCTCGTGTCCACGCCGGGCACGACCAGCTCTAGCGGCGTGGCTCCGCGCGCCATCGCGAGCTACGCCGTATCAGACAACCTGAACCTCAACGCGCAGGTCTCTCGCGGGATCCGCCTCGGCGGGATCAACGACCCGCTCAACGAGCCCCTGTGCACGCCCGAAGACCTCGTGACGTTCAGCGGCCGTGATTCGTGGGACGACGAGACCGCCTGGAACTACGAGGTGGGCGCCAAGTCGACGTTCATGGAGGGACGCGGCACCTTCAACGTTTCCGCGTTCTATCTGGACATCACCGACCTCCAGGTGAACGTCACAGCCGGCTCCTGCTCCTCCCGGCTCGTGTTCAACGTTCCCGAGTCGCGCAGCACGGGCGTCGAAGCGGAGTTCAGCCTCGCCCCGGACGAAAATTTCGACTTCGCCGTCGCGGCGAGCGTCACGGACTCCGAACTCCGCTCCACGCTGACATCGACCTCCAGCACGGGCGCCGTCACAGTCGTCTCGGGCATCGAGGAGGGCAATCGGCTCCCGAGCGTGCCGCACTTCAAGGCTTCCGCGGCGGCGACCTACCGGTGGTCCGTCTCCCAGGGCTGGCCGGTGTTCGTGACAGGTTCCTTCCAGCACATCGGCTCGCGCATCACGGCCATCGATGACAACGTGGCCGGCATCGGCTCGGTCGATCTGACGACGTTCGGGGACAACACGATCGGCGGGCCGCTGACCCAGAGCACGTTCACGTTCGACCCTGAACTACCGGCCTACAACCTGCTGAATCTCCGCCTCGGCCTGGTGCGCGGGAACTGGGAGTTCGCGCTGTACGGCAACAACCTGACCGACGAGCGGGCCCTGCTGGCGCTCGACCGCGAGCGCGGACTGCGGGCACGCGTCGGCTTCCTTACGAATCAGCCGAGGACCTTCGGGATCTCGGCCCGCTTCGACTACTGAGGCGGCGCTACGCCCGTCGCTGACGGTGGGCGCAGTGGGTGAATAGAGACAGGGCCGGCCCTCCACTGGGGGGGCCGGCCCTGGTCGCTTCAGCTCGCGCAACCCCCAACTGACGAGGCACGAAGGCCATGTCCACCGACGTCGAATTCGTCCAGTTCATCGTCGATCATCTGACGATGACACGGCAGTAACTTACAAGAAGATGTTCGGCGAGTACGGCCTGTACTCCCACGGCACGCTGTTCGGACTGGCGTGCGACGACCGGCTGTTCATCAAGCCGACCGCTAGAGGCCGCGCGTTCATCGGCGACCCCGTCGAAGCGCCGGCCTACCCCGGGGCACGACCGAGTTTCTTGATCGAGGATCAGCTCGAAAATGGGGAGTGGCTGAGCGAACTGGTGCGGATCACGACGGCCGAGCTTGCGACCACCTAGCCAGCGGCCCAGCCGGGCGAGAGTTCGCGTTCACGAGAGTTCGCGAACGCCATCGGCTGTCCGGATCGCCGCGATGAGGCGGAACCGCCCGCCGTCGCGAACGTCCAGAGGCATCCCTAGCGAGCCCAGCGCCTCGCGGACACGCGCCGGCTCCGGGTGCTCAAATCGCAGCCCAACGAGGTCTCCGGCCCGTGGCGCCGTATGGGCCGGGTGCGGCGTTTCTCCCCAGTCGATGAGGAACGGTACCGCCCCGTCGAGGGGCATCGCGTAGGGATCCGTCAGCTTCCACGATAGCACGGTCCCATCACTCCGTTGTCGACTGCCGGCCTCGACTGGTCCCAGTCGGACCCCCGCCTCGGTGGCGGAAGCAGCCGCTTCCTCTATGCATTCTGAACGCAGCGCCCAGGTCAGAAGAGTCGGCTCCGTGAGGCGGTCCAAGCGGAACAGCACGCCTCGCTCCGGTTCGATCGACGCGCGATCGTGCGCGATCACCTCGAGGTAGGTCGCCGGGCCGAGGGACATCAACGCGTTACGAGTCCCCCATGCCGGATGGCGGCCACCCGGCACGGGACGCACGCCGAGGAGGCGTTCGATCGTGTCCTGGCCGGCCTCCAGGTCCGGCGCGGCATAGACGAGGTGGTCGACGTTCGCCGGGAGGCCTATTGGATCTCGCGCCTGTGCCGGGTCTGCTTGGACGCCAGGTTGAATCGCTCGATCAGACGCTCGGTGCCGAGCACCAGGCCCGCGAGATGCGCCCCGACGGCGGGGCCGTGCTTGAACCCGTGTCCCGAGCCGCATCCAGCCAGCCACACGTTGTCGAGCCCCGGGTGCCGGTCGAGGACGAAGTCGCCGTTGGAGCTGTTCTCGTACTGGCACACGCGGACTTCGCTCAGTTGGGCCTCCGCAAGCGACGGGAACCGCCTCGCGAGGAATGAGCGGGCGTCCGCCTCCGCCTCCGCGGTCGGGTGCCGGTCGACCGCGCCTACGTCCACCTCAACGCCGTGAGTGTCGTTGGCCACCTTGAACCCCCGGCCTTCGAGGCTCGGCATCCCGTAGTACGGCAGATCCGCCCAGACCGGCAGCGCGCCTGTCTGCCCTCCGTCGACCGCGAAGAACAGGACCTCCTGCCGCGTCACGAAGAGTCGTCCGGCCATGGCGTCGGGGCACACCCTGTCGAGCCATGGTCCGCATGCCGCGACGAACTGTTCCGCCTCGATCACCGCCCCGTCCGATGTCGTGATGGACGGAAGCGAGCCCCCCGCGCCGTCGGCTACGCGAATCGGCCTCGCCCGGCCCTGCAGCAGCGTCACGCCACCGGCATCCAGTTCGACCGCAAGCTGCTGCACGGCGCGGCGCGCCATCAGGGCGCCACCGCGCGGCTCGAAGAACCCTCGCTCATCGTCGTCCGCGCGAAGGACAGGAAACCGTGACCGAAGCTCCCGGGCCGACAGCCGCGCGAATGGGACGTCGAAGGTCGCGAGCATCTTCGCGTTGGCCTCGAAGAACGCCGCTCCGTCGCGGTGAATCCACAGGACGCCCGTCTCGTGGAACAGCGGCAGCTCCGCCCTCTCCGACAGGGCGCGCCACTCGGCCATCGATCGACAGGCCCAGTCAGTATAGAGGCTCTCGGCGCCGTACCCGCATCGAGTCACCCGGCTTTCACCTCCCGAGGACGCGGCGCTATGGGCCGGGCCGACAGTGTCGATGAGCGCCACGCGCTTGCCCGCGCGATGGAGATGCGCCGCCGTCCACGTACCGAACACGCCGGCGCCGATGACGACCACGTCGTAGGACCGGGACCGGCGCGCGGGTCGTCCCCACGCGGTCAACGGCATGATCCCCGCGACCCCGAGCAGGGGCACAAAATTGCGACGTCGCACCAGTGGGCCTCCTTCCCTTCTATTGCCGTAAGCGACGCACACTCTTCCGGACCCCGAAGATCAAGCCCCGGAGGGTAAACGAGCCGGCCACCACGGCGCCAATGCCAAAGGCCCATCGCCCTACCGTTTCAGCGACGGAATCCGCCGACGCTTCCCAGGTACGAGGCTCCGAATCCATCGAGGACCGCGCGCGCCTCGTCGCTCGGGGCCCCATATACCGAGAGAGAAATCGGTTCGAAGCAGCCCATGAAACGATCGACGAAGCTGGCGCCGAAGTTCGCGAGATGGGCGAGCACCGCTTCGGAATCGGCGTAGCGCTCGTTGATGTGGCAGGCGCTCCCATCCCCACTCATGAACCACTCGTAGCCCACCGTTCCAGCCTCCTCGCGCGTCGCCTCGACCATCTCGGCGATGAGGTCGCGGGCGTCGTCGAGCCGATCGGGTCGGACGGACAACTGAAGGTTCCACGATACGCTTTGCGACATGCCCAACACTCCTTTGAATGGATGAGTTCAGCTCGCGTGGGGATTCGATGCGTCACGGTCCGCGGCGCATCAGCACGGTCTCAGGTCGTAAGTCTAGGAACGCCGGGATCCTTGCGCGAACCCTACGCCTGGTGCGGACGGAGGGATCGGCCTGCGGCCCGGCTGGCAGGGACCGCACGCCGGCGCGGCGCGGCGAAGGCGACAGCCAGGAGTAAATGAATCACCAGCAACAGTTTCGCCGCGTCGCGAGCGTCACCCGTGAACACCCCCCCACCAACACAACCGAAACCGACCATATTGGCCGGAAGAATGCGTTTCGCGACGCGTATGGCTCTACCTCCGTGCCATCCAGCTCAGGACGGCTATTCCGATAAACCGACCACCGAAGAGCCGGAGATAGGCGATGAGTGCGGGGGGAGCGTCTGAGAACGGCGCCGATACAGATCTCCCCGGGGGACGAGCATGACCCGACGCCGGGGGGGCCAGGTAAATCGCCGCAGGCCTGCGGCGGGAGCCCGCAGCGCGTCAGGTGGCGTCACCCCCCACATGCTTTAGTACGGTTGTCATACCGATCATTCCGCGGAGGATCCTGAGCCAACGAGGCATGGATGGTCTCCAGAGGAGGGTTTTCACTTTGTGTTGCAAAGTATACTTGCACACAGAGTCAACGCCAAGGACTGGGAACGGAATCCTCAAGACGACATTAGGTTCTCTGCGTGGCAAGCCACCAAGTGTTCCCTCCCGGATCCCTGACTCCGCCCCGACGGTCGGGGTCTCCGTCCTTCTGTTCCGGGGCTTGAACGGGTACGCCGCCATGCTCGAGGGCCAGCGAGTACGAATGGTCCACGTCAGGGCCGTAGACGTGCATGTGACACGGAACAGGTGGCCAATCCCCGCCTGCCTGGCCGATCATGATCACGGAATCGTCGATCCGCACTTCTGCATGCATGATCGATCCGTCCGGCATGTCGAAGCGGCGGAGCGGTACGGCTTCGAGGGCGGCCACGAGGAAATCGATGACGGCCTGGGCGTTCTCGGTGATCAGATACGGCGAGACGGATGCGTATCCGGCGGGTTTCCACGCGTGCGACATCAGTCCTCCTGCGTTTCGGGCCCGAGCAGATCCCAGCGGTTGCCCTCGAGATCCAGGAACACGGCGACTCTGCCGTACGATTCAGAGCGGGGTTCCCCAACGAACTGCACGCCGACATCGACCATGCGTTCGTACGTACCGTCAAAATCGTCGACGCGAAGGAAGACTCCCACGCGGCCAGCAAACTGATCGCCAACGAGTCGAACCTGCCTGTCACCGTCTGCGCGGGCGAGAAGGATACCCGTTTCGGCCCCCGGAGGTCGGACGACGACCTATCGCTTGGGCCTGCCGTCATTGGTCACGGAGGGACTGTCCTCGATGAACTCGAAACCCAGGACGTCAACGAAAAAGTCGATCGCCGGATCGTATTCTGAGACGACAAACGCCACCAGTTGGACGTGGGACAAAATGCCTCCTTCTCGAGTTCGGAGGCGAACCAGTCGATCCGCTCTTCATACCAGGAACTGGCAGCCAGCGCGATCGTGACGCCCATTACGATCAGTGATACTTCGCCGAGAGCGTATCTCCAATCGAACCGTCGTGCCGTCGGCATCAGGCGCATGCTATCCTCCCGCCTCAGGTCACTCGTCGCGCGCGATGAAGAGCCAGTCCGTGTGCTCCTCGTCGACGAGATCGTTGACGTAGGTCACCGGTATGACCTCGACCACCGCGAACGCCGCGTGTAACGCGTCCGCGAACGGAGAGCTATCCGCGTACGACCAGACGGCCAGCATGCCGCCTGCGGCCAGGTGACGTTTGGCGCGCATGAGTCCGGGCCGCGTGTAGAACGACTGGTTGCCGGCTCCGAGATGATCGGCGGGAGAATGATCCACGTCAATGAGGACGACGTCCCACCGCTCGACAACCTGCCCGTCGAGCAACGCGTACCCGTCTCCCTGCCGCACGCCAAAGCGTGGATCGCCGAGGAGCTCCGAGGATAGTGGCACCAACCCGTCGTTCAGGAACCTGATCACGCCGGGGAGGAACTCGATTACCTCCACGCGCTTCACGCGTGCGGACTGCAGCAGTGCGGCTGCGGTGTAGCCCAGACCGAGCCCGGCGACGAGTACGGACAGGTCGTTGCTCTGGTGACGCGCCAATGCCTCGGTCGCCAGGGCTCGCTCGGACACCGTGTTGTAGCTGCTCATCAGCAGCTCGTGGTCGAGCGTGATCTCGGTGATCACGGTACCCGGTCGAGAGAGGAGCTCACGGCGGCGCAAGCACAGATCGCCCAGGGGTGTCGGTTCGTGGGCGAGGATCTCGAGATTGGTGCGGCTCATCGGGACGTGGAGCTACCGGAAGGCGTCGTCTGTACTTTTTCCACTCCAAGAGCTCACCGTTCTTCAGACCGGCCCAACCTGCCGCGACGACCGTCTTCACTTCATGGTCTGAAAGGAGGCGGGCCAGACCTCGCGGAAGCGACTCGTCAAGCAGGACGCGCAACCGCAAGCACCTTCTCGCGAGCCAGTTCGATAGCGGCTACGGCCTGTTCTCTCGTCACGGACGGGAAATCGTCCAAGAAGGTGGCGAGCGAATCACCAGCCTCCAGATAGTCGAACAGACTCTGAGCTGGAACTCGGGTGCCTTACGAAAACCGGCGTCCCGCCAAGAATATCAGGATCGCTATGAATGACTGGATCAATTGTCTTCGGCATGGCTCCTCCAAGGTCAGAAGAAGATAACTGACCCTGCCGGAGTGCGCATAACGCCCCGGCGTTCACCTGCGCGCCGCGAAGCGGCGTGTCGGGTGCAACGCCTCGTTAGCCGGCGGCTTCGGCACGGTGCGTTGTTAACATCGATCATCCCGTGCACGGTCGCGAGACGGGAACCGCTGGCGGAACCGACGGCCTTCACTCGCCTCGTTGCCATGCTGACCTGCCTTCGGTGGCGCCGGCGAGCGAAGCATGCGCTTCTAGTCGCCGCTCGGTGAGTCCTTCACTACAAGCAAGTCGAAGGCTGCGGCGCTCTCGACAAAGAACACGCAGTCCGAGTCCGCACCACAACTCGTGCGGTGCCGGTAGTCGCCGCCGGGCTGCATCATGAACGACCCCGGGCCGAGATGGACGACCGGCTCCCCATCCGGCTCCTGAATGTACGTCCCCGACACGAAGACGACCTTCATCGGGTGCGTGTGCGTGTGAAGCGGCGCATCGAATCCAGCTGGGAGAAGCATGAAGGCCCCGAAGGCACCATCCGAAGGATCTCCCCAGAGCGTCGCCATCTGCACCCCTGGGGCACCCTCTGGATCGAGGTCGAACCACTCCAGTTCTGCCGCCGAGACAAAAATCGGCCGGACTCCTGATGTGATATCCGCATCAGATGTGATACCCGCATGGTCGCCGGTCTGTGTACAACCCGCCATGACAAAAACCCACGCGAAAGCCAGCATTGTCATCGCCTTCATA
>JBPCJZ010000020.1:0-14331 GCA_051004775.1 Gemmatimonadota bacterium | reverse complement strand
TTCTTTCGGTCGGACTTACGCTTCGCCATCGGACTCCCGGTGTTCGGTTGCGGCGGTCACGGCATCATGCACCCAGGCGACGTATCGAGCATCTCCGGCTTCGAGAGGCAGGACGAGAAACTCGGGCACATCGTACGGATGCAGGTCGAGGATCCTCCGGCGCAGCCCCTCGAGCGCGGGCCGCACCGTCTTCACGAAGGCGAGCGCTTCATTCTCGCGTACGACCTCGCCTTTCCAGCGGTACACCGATCGCGCCGACGGGATCACGTTGACGCACGCGGCCCACCCTTCTTCGACCACCTGCGCGGCGATCGACTCGAGTGTCTCGGCGTCCGGGCCGCTCAACAGGACGAGGCGGACGTCGGGTTCATTCACCCGGGGCCTCCCGGTCGTGCGCCTGCTCGGCCGCCTCGTACCGTTCTTCGATGAGTTCGGCGAACCGATCCCTCACGGCCCGGCGTTTCACCTTCATGCTTGGTGTGAGGAGGCCGTTGTCGATCGTGAAAGGCTCAGGCACCGGAATGACGATCTTCGGTCGCTCGTGCCGGGCGAAATCGGCCACCCGCGGAAGCAGGTCGGCTTCGAGAACGTCCCGCACGGCGGGGTCGAGGGCGAGGGCTTCCCGGTCGTCGAGGCTGAGCTTCCGGCCCGGGAACGCCGCTTCGAGCGCCGCGAGGCCGGGGACGGCCAGGGCCATGGTGAACTTCCGCTTGTCCCCGAGCAGCACGACATTCTCGATCAACGGGGAACGCGCCATGCGCTCCTCGAGCGCCGTCGGGGAGATGTTCTTGCCGGCGGCGGTGACGATGAGGTCCTTCTTCCGGTCGGTGATCGTCAGGAACCCGTCGGCGTCGAGCGTGCCGATGTCGCCCGTCGCCAGCCAGCCGTCGGCCCCGAGCACTTGGGCGGTCGCCGCCTCGTTGCCGAAGTAGCCCGCCATCACCTGCGGCCCCCTGACCATGACCTCCCCGTCGTCGGCGATCCTCTGTTCGGTCCCGGGCAGCGGCGGGCCGACGGTTCCGAAACGGATGTCGTCGGGCAGGTTCACGTTGATCACGGGCGAGGTCTCGCTGAGGCCGTACCCTTCGAGCACCTTCATTCCCGCGGCATAGAAGAAGCGATTGATCTCCGGCGACAACGGCGCGGCGCCGCTCACGAAATAGCGGATCCGGCCGCCGGTGCGCGCGCGCATTTTCGCGAAGACGAGCCGGTCCGCGATCCGGTGCCCCAGGCCGACGAGCGGGCCGACGGGGCGCCCCGCGACCTGCCGCTCGGCCCACTCGGATCCGACCCGCCGCGCGAACGCGAAGATGGCGCGTTTGAGCGGCCCGCCCTTCATCACGGCCGCCTCGACGGCCTCGTAGAACTTCTCGTACATCCGGGGCACGCCGAACATGAGCGTCGGCGCCACCTCGCCCATGTCTCGCGCGACCGTGTCGGTCGAGTCCGCGTAGGCGATCTTCGCCCCGGTCGACCACAGCATGAAGTGGCCCGCCGTGCGCTCGAAGGCGTGGGAGAGCGGCAGCCAGCTCAGGGCGGTGTCCTCCGAGGTGAGCGGCAGGACGGAGGCGCACTGCATGGAATTGGCGTACAGGTTCGCGTGCGTCAGCATCACGCCCTTGGGCGGTCCCGTCGTGCCCGACGTGTAGAGCAGCGAGGCCAGGTCCTCCGGCGCGATGCGCGCGGCGTCCTCATCTACCCTCGCGTGGTACTCCGAGGCCTGTCCGGTCGACTCCAGGTCGCACAGGGCCAGCAGGCGGAAGGCGTCGGTCCCGATCGACGGATCGTCGCTTCCCGGTTGGGCAGCTCCCGGCGCGTCGAAGACGACGACCGTCTTCAGGTCGGGCAGCTCGCCCGCGATCTCGACGAGCTTTTCCACCTGCGCGCTGTCGGACGCGAACACGAGTCGCGCACGGGAATCGCGGAGGATGTGGAGTACCTGGTCGGGCGGGAGACTGGGGTACACCGTGACCGTGACCCGGCCGCCGAGCAGGATCGCCCAATCCGCGATCGCCCACTCCAATCGGGTATGGGAAAGGATCGCGATGGGGTCTCCGTGGCCACACCCGAGCGAGCGAAGGCCGGCCGCCAGGGCGCGTACCCGCGCCGCCACCTCGCCGCGGTCGAAGGTTTCCCACGTGCCGTCGGCGCGCCGGCGACAGGCGGCCACGCCCGGATTGCGGCGCACGCTGTCCAGGAACAGCCGGGCCATCGTTCCGCCGGTGAGGCCCTCGAAACCGGGGCGCGATGCGTGGGTGTGAGTCGCCGCCTCAGTCGCCATCTGGCAGCGGTTCACTACCGCCGACGTCGCCGACGCTCTTCAGGTCGTCGAGGGTCTCACGGGCGTGCTGCACGTGACGCCCGGTTCCGGGGAGAGACTCGCCCATCTCGAGAAACGTCTCCAGGTGCGCGACCGCCTCGTCGCCTCGCCCCTTGTTGAGCAGCAGGAAGGCGATGCCGTAGTGGGCGCCCGCGCTCCCGGGATCCTTCTCGAGCGCCCGCTGGTACAGCTTGATCGCCTCGTCGCTCACGCCCATCCGGGTGTAGACGACGGCCATCTGCTCGAGCGTGGCAACGTCGGCCGGACGCTCGCGCAGGGCGAGCCGGAACGACGTCAGCGCCTCGTGAAACCGTTCCTGCGAAGCGAGCTGGAGGCCCTCCTCGTAGTAATCCGGCTCCTGCTGCGTGATGTTCTGTTTCCCACCAATGAAGTCCCAGATCGACATGGCCTCAGATCTCCTCGGAACCGGGTTCGAGATCCCAGTCGAAGGGCGGCGGCGCAGGCGGAATCACCGATAGATTGTAGGCAAAGACGAGACCCGCTCCGAGCAGGAATCCATAGGCCCACGCCCACATCGCGCCGATGAACGCGCCAGGAAGGGAAACGGAGTATCCGAACAGAACGACCGCCAGGAGCGGGACGTCCGCGATGGCGACCCCCGAGAGGTTGAGCAGCAGCGTGAGAATGAAGACCGCGATGCTGCCAACGTGGCCGCACGCGATCGCGAAGGCTCTCGTCTGAAGGCGCATACGCCCGTTCTGCCCCGCCCGGTATGGATTTTTCGTGACTTACGATCGGATCCGGCAAACTAGGCGACCTGTCTGGGCCGGGCAACGAGCCGCGAACAGGTCAGTCAGGAGCGAGCCGCGACCCACGCCCGCGGATCGGCGGCCAGAATCTCGAGCGGCGCATCCGGCGGGATGGCTGCCTCTTCGCTCCCCGGATCGAGGACGACGAGGCGCCCGCCGGGACGGAGCACGCGCGCTGCCTCCGCAACCCGGGGCGCGACATCGCCGCGCAGCACGACCCCGTCGAGACAGCCGTCGCGCAGCGGCAGGCTTCGCGGCCACTCGCGGCCCTCCACGGCCACGAGCGAATGCACGCGTTCATGCGGGGGCGACGGCGCGCCTCCGAAGCTGACGACTCTCGCGTCCGGCCGGAGGGCGGCGACGGCGGCGGCGAACGCTTCGGCCCCCGAGCCGAACAGGATCGTCTCGCCCGAGGCCGGCGCGCCCAGCAGCGCGGTGGCCATCACCGCCCGGTCGCCGGAGGCCGATGCTTCGATCGCAACATCGTCACCGATCGCCGGGGCCGCGGCGCCGCCAAACCACACGGTGGCGCCGCGGATCACGTGACGCTCCTCGCAGATCGGACAGTCCAGGTGCCCGGCCTCGATCCGGCGGCGCTCCATCCGCTCCACGAAGGCGATCAGGCCGTGTGGCGGCCCGCAGCGCGGACAGACCAGGAGCTCGGTCAGTTCGAGCTGCATGGGCGCTCCCGGCCGGCGGGCACCTCGGGCCCTCGGCTCAGCGTTCGCTCAGGGCGAGACGCAGGAACTCGTCGCGCGTCCGCTGGTCCGTCCGGAACCGACCCCGCACGGCGCTCGTGATCGTCTTGCTGTTCTGCTTCTCCACGCCCCGCATCATCATGCACAGGTGTGTCGCCTCGACCACCACGCCCACCCCCTCGGGTTCCAGCGCTTCCTGGATCGCGTCGGCGATCTGGTCGGTGAGGCGCTCCTGAATCTGGAGCCGGCGGGCGAAGACCTCCACGACCCGCGCAACCTTGCTCAACCCGAGCAGGCGACCGTTGGCCAGGTAGGCGACGTGGGCCTTCCCGAAAAACGGCAGCATGTGGTGCTCGCACAGCGAGTAGAGCTCGATGTCGCGCACCATGATCATGTTGTCGTGCGCCTCCGTGAACACGCCCTCTCCGATCGCCTCGGCGGCGGTCGTCCGATAGCCACGGGTCAGCCAGCGGAGCGATTCCGACACCCGTCGCGGCGTCCCCACGAGGCCCGGTTCCGTCGGATCGAGGCCGAGACGGCGGATCTGCTCGCGGACGAGATCTTCAAACGGCACGCCACTCAGATCCACGCCATCCACACTCTGCTCCGCGTTCCGCCGATCTGTTTCCGACATTTCATTCTCCCCGGTATTCCGCCGAATTTCGTTCCGTCTCCCAGAGCCGCACCGCGACGAGGCGGGCGGAAGGAATCCGTCCTTCGAGCCGGCCCCAGATCGCGACCGCCAGGTTCTCGGTCGTCGGCACGACTCCCTCCAACCACGGGACATCGATGTTCAGGTTCGCGTGGTCGACATCGCCCAGGACGGCTTCGCCCAGCAGGTCCTTGAGACCCCGCAGGTCCATGACGTAGCCGGTTACGGGATCGATCTCACCCTCGACCGTTACCTCGAGGTCGTAGTTGTGCCCGTGCCCGTTCGGGTTCGAGCAGGCGCCGTACGTCTCACGATTGCGCGCGTCGTCCCAGTCGGGCTGGTGAAGTCGGTGACCCGCGCAGAAGTGTACGCGGCGCGTAACGCGAGCGATCGGCATGGCCGTGTCCGTAGTGGAGTGTTCATCGGCAGTGACACCGGGTGAAAAAAATAGGGGCGATCCGTGAGGATCACCCCTATTGAAGAAAATGAGGGGGGGTTTTTGAGACCGTTGTTAGACGGTTGCCCATCCTCCCGGCTTGCCGCCTTCCCCGAAGGGCATGACGTCCACCGAAAGATCAGAGGCTTGAAACCCAAGCGTTGGCTCAAAACGTTCCCTCAAATCCTCCAACTGAAAACTAAGGTTGTTTCGACACGGGAGCAACGATCGAAGCGACGATCGCTGCAATGAGCGCGGCAACGATCGCGGCAACGATCGGCTGGCGGATTTGTCTGAGCGCCCGGGCGGCCTATTTTCGCTCCATGAACCGATCGATCCGACTCTCCGTGGTGCCCCTGGCCGCCCTGGCGGCCCTCTCGTTCCCGGCATGCGCCGGCAACCCGGCACCGGAGCCGACTCCGGCCGAGGCGACCGACGCGGCCGACGCGGCCAACGCGCTGGAGGCCGCGGCCGGCGGGGGAGGCGAAGAACTCGCTCCGGGCGTCGTGCCCGCGCCTTCCGTCGACCCGCGGCGGCGTGGCGTCGCCGCTACTGCCCTGCCCGAGCCCGGCGTCGAACGCCGGACCGCGGAGGAGCGCGCCGAGCTGGATGTCCTCCACTACGACCTGGCGATCGATCTACGGGGACTCGCTGAGGGGACCGTCGTCGGCCACGCCACGCTGACGGTGCTTCCCGCTCTCGACGCCGACCACCTCGACCTCGACTTCGTCGGCCTGCGTGTCGATTCGGTGCGGATCGACGGCGTGCGCGCCGCCTTCGCCCAGGGCGCCGACGTGTTGCGCGTCGAGCCGGGCAGCGGCTTCGACGAAGAGGCGGATGTCGAGGTGTTCTATGAGGGCACTCCGCGTGACGGCCTGTTCATCGGACCGGACCCGGCGGGAGAGCCGACGGCGTTCGCCGACAACTGGCCGAACCGGGCGCGCTGGTGGTTCCCGGCCAACGACTATCCCGCGGACAAGGCGACCGCGGAGTTCCGGGTCCGGGTGCCCGACGGCTACCAGGTCGTCGCGAATGGTCGGCTGATGAGCTCGGACGGCGGCACCTGGCGCTGGCGCACCGACGTCGAGATTCCCGCCTACACGCTCGTGATCGGCGTGGCGAAGTTCGAGCGGGCCGACATCGGCGACGCGGCCTGCGGCGAGGCGCCCGCCGCGGTGTCCGCGGGCGGAGACTGCGCGACCGTGTCGACCTGGGCGCTCACGGGGAGCGGCGCTTACGCCGAAGAGCGCTTCGCACGCGCGGCCGACATGCTCGACTTCTACACGGAGTTGTTCGGACCCTACCCGTACGAGAAGCTGGCCCACGTCCATTCCTCCACCCAGTTCGGCGGCATGGAGAACTCCAGCGCGATCTTCTACGCCATGACCGCCTGGGCGGAGAAACGGATGGGCGAGGGTGTCATCGCACACGAGACCGTCCACCAGTGGTTTGGCGACGGCGTCACACCGGCGGAGTGGTCGCACCTCTGGGTGAGCGAAGGCTTCGCGACCTATTTCGCAGCCGTCTACTTCGGCGATCGCGACGGCCCCGAAGCGTTCCGCACGGCCATGGACGGCGGCAAGGCGCAGATCATCGCCTCGGAGGCGTCGGCCCGGCCCGTCGTCGACGAGCGCAACGACCTGTTCGGGCTCCTCAACAGCAACAGCTACCCGAAGGGTGCGTGGATCCTCCACATGCTGCGGTCGATGATCGGCGACGAGGCGTTCTTCTCCGCGGTCCGCTCCTACTACGCGGAACACGAGAACGGCGCGGCCGACACGGAGGACGTCCGCCGAGCGATGGAGGAAGCGTCGGGCGAGGACCTCGACTGGTTCTTCCGCCAGTGGGCATACTCACCCGGCTTTCCGCGGCTGCGGGTCGCGAGTCGCGCGACCGAGGGCGCGCTGGTAGTGACGCTCGAGCAGACGCAGTCGGCGGACTGGCCGACGTTCCGGCTGCCGCTGGTGGTCGAGGTGCGGCAGGCCGGCCGGCGGACCGCACGCCGGGAGGTGATGATGGAATCGCGGCAGGAGATTCTGCGCTTTCCGTCGATCAGCGGGGTGACCGAGGTGCACGTCGATCCCGACGGCACGCTCCTGATGGAGGTCGTCGGCCCCGAGTAGCGCTCCGGAGCGGCGGGCTGAGCGGCGGGCGGCCCGGAGCAGCGACCCGGCACCGGCGTCCAGCCGACCGCCTAGATCAGCGCGCCCGTCACCGCGAAGGCCACGATGGCGATCCCGCCGGCGATCAGCGCGTAGGGGATCTGCGTTCGCACGTGCTCGATGTGGTCCGAGGCGGAGGCGAGCGACGAAACGATCGTCGTATCGCTGATCGGGCTCGTGTGATCGCCGAACACGCCCCCCGACAAGACGGCCGCGACGAACGGCGCCAGCGGCATCGAGAACGCCGCGGCGACAGGCACGGCGATCGGGAGCATGATCGCGAACGTCCCCCAGCTGCTTCCCGTCGCGAACGCGATGCCCGCCCCGGTCAGAAACAGCAGGGGCAGCAGGAGCGGCGCGGGGACGCGGTCTCCCGCCAGCCCGGCCACGTACTGACCCGTCCCAAGCTCGTTCGTCACGGCGCCGAGCGCGAGCGCCAGGAGGAGCACCAGCGCCATGCCGGTGAGGCCGCCCGCCCCTTTCAGACTCACGCTGCTGAACCGCTCCACGGACAGGATCCCCTGCGCCAGCGACAGCAGCCCGGCCGTCGCGATGGCCGCGAGAACGGCCCACAGCACCGACAGTGATCCCGAGCCTTCGAGGAGTTCGCCGCCGCCCGTGATGTACATCCCGGTTGGCATCATGAAGACCATCACCGCGATCGGAAGCACCATGTTGATCGCGCGCAGCGGCGTCCCCTCGGCAGGGGGCGGCGCGATCTCCTCCGGGTCGGCCAGGGCGCTCGCGTGGTCCCAGTGGAGCTTGCCCTCGGCGGTCCGGCGCTCGGCCGCCGCCATCGGTCCTACCTCGCCCTGTCGCACCGCGGAAACGAGGGCCACGGTGATCGCGGAAAGCGCGTAGAAGTTGAGCGGGATCGACGCGACGAGCACGGGGACCGCGTCCTCCACGCCGAGCCCGATGAGGAGGCTGAGGATGTACGCGCCCCAGGCGTTGAACGGGATGAGCGTGCACACGGGCGCCGACGTCGAGTCGATGAGGTAGGCGAGCTTCTCGCGCGACACGCGGAAGCGGTCGAACAACGGCCGGCAGATCGAGCCCGCGACCAGCACCGTGATGTTCGACTCGATGAAGATGATCAGCCCGAGCACCCAGGCGAGGAGCTGCGCGCGGCGGCCATTCGTGACGAAGCGCCGGCGCTCCACCCATTCCACGAACCCGCGGACACCGCCGTTGGCCTCCACCAGGGCGATCAGGGCGCCGATCGCGAACGTGAACAGCAGCACCGCCGCATTTCCCGGGTCCGTCGCGCTCGCCAGCGTCCCGTCGATCGCGCCGGCCAGGCCGGCGAGCGGGTTCCAGCCGGCGAGGACCGTCCAGCCGAGCCAGATGCCCGCCGCGAGCGACAGGTAGACCTGGCGGGTCCAGATGGCGAGCCCGATCGCGAACAGCGGCGGAAGCAGCGAGACGAAGCCGGCGTCGATGGGTCTCTCTCCGATCAGGGAAGCGCGGCGGACAACACCCGTATCCAGTTCGCCCCAAGAAACGCGGTCAGACCGGCCTCGTCAAACACAGGGCCGAGCGCGGCCGAGAGATCGGGCAGGCGCGTCACGTCTTCGAGACCCTCGGGCAGCGCCCACATGCCGTCGAAGTCGCTGCCGAGGCCGACGTGGTCGGGCCCGACGACCCGGACAGCGTGCGCCACGTGCTCCACCAGTCGCGACATAGGGAGCGTGCCCACCTCGGCCCGGACCGCGCGGGCAAGCGCTTCGGTGTCGGCGAAGTGCCGCGCGCGGAATGGCGTGCACGCCTCCTCGAACTCCGCGCTCAGGTGGCCGTTGAAGAACGACACCCCCACGAGCCCGCCCGTCTCCGCGATCCCTTCGAGCAGGTCATCGGGAAGATTGCGCGGAAGCGGGGCGAGGCGCCGCAGGCCGGAATGCGACGAGACGACCGGACGCTCCGCGCGTTCGATCACGGCGCGGACCACGCTGTCGTCCGCGTGGCTGAGGTCGACCAGGACCCCCGCTTCCTGCGCCCGCTCGACGAGCCGGCGCCCGAATGCCGTCAGCCCGCCGTGGGGTCCACCGCCGGCGGGGTCGGCCCACGCCGTCGGGGCATTCCAGGTCAGGGTCAGGCAACGCATCCCGGCCTCGACGAGGTCGTCGAACACGCCGAGATCGTCGTCGATCGCGTACCCGCCTTCGACGCCGATGACCGCGGCGACGCGGCCTGGTCGCCCGGGGGCGTGGGCCGCCGCGGCGCCGTCGAGCACGAGGTCGACGTCGGGATGCGCTTCCAGCGAGGTGCGAAGGTGCTCCAGCCCGGCGAACGTCCGCGCGCGCGGGTCGGGCTCGTCGGGGTCGATGAATACCGCGAAGATGCCGCCGTCGAGTCCGCCCGCGCGTATGCGGACGAGATCGAGGTGGCCCCGGCCCCCGCGGTCCTCCAGCGACTCGCCGCGTCGCAACGGACCCGCGATGTCGTTGTGGCCGTCGAAGACAAACGCCCGGTGGTGCACGCGCCGTGCGTCCTCCGGCCCGAGCGGCACCCCGGCAACGGACCGAGAGGAATTCCTCGGCGTAGTCATCGGGTTGTCATCGGGTTGTCATCGGTGTGACACCCACTGGCTGCGCTCGTCGGTGAACCGGTACGGGAGGTCGGCGGCGCGGCTGATGCCGATCCGCGCCGAGCGCCGAACGTGACGCTCGGGCACCGATTCGCCCGCCACGATGCGGAGCGGCGGCCTGTCGAGCCGGTGCCGCTGGAACTCGGGCCCGATGGCGAGCGCCTGGCTCAGCTTTCCGGGTCCGTCGGTCAGCGCGTCGCGCCCACCCCGGCGGAGCCGCATGGTCTCCAGGCCTTCGAGCGGTTCGAGCGCCCGGATCAGGACGCCCGCGGGAACCCCTTCCTCTGCCACGACCGCGTTGAGGCACCAGTGGATCCCATAGTTGAGATGCACATAGGCAGTACCGGGGGGGCCGAACAGGGGATCGTTGCGGCGCGTTCGTCCGATGCGAGCCGCCGCGTGCGACGCGGGATCGTCGAGACCGGTATACGCCTCGGTCTCGACGATGCGCCCGGCGACGCGTTCCGCTCCCGGTCCTTCACGGACCAGGAGACAGCCCAGCAGGGCCCGGCCGACTTCGAGCGCCGAGCGCGCGTAGAAGCCGGCCCGCAGGCACTCAGCCGTCGGTGGAATCCCGCTCGGCCTCGCGGCCGGCGATCACGGCTCGCGCCCGGTGCTCGGGAAGCAGGGCCGTGATCCGGTCGGGCCGTGAATCGATGACCTCGAGCAGGTCGCCGCCGAACTCTTCGTACAACCGTTCGGCCGTGCGCTTGCCGACGCCGGGGTAGTTCCGCGACATCGACTCGATCTCTTCGCGGTACTTCTCCGCTACCTCGGACGCGTCCGACGGAGACTGGGAGTGGCCGGCGCGCCGATCGGCAACCGATTGGCGCGGGGCGCCCGAGCCGCCGCTCGAGCCGGAGCCGGACGCTGAGTTCCCGTCGAGAGACGGCGTTTCTACCGGTCCGGGCACGATCTTCTGCTCCGAATCCGGCTTCGCGGCCGAAGTCGCCGCACGGCCACGGGAGCCGCGCCGGAAGCGGCTCAGCGTGCGGGCAGGCGGCTCGGTTGTCGGGGCCGCGGCGCCATCGTCGTCCTGCTTGTCGTTGCTCGACTGCGGCGTCGGCTGCGACTGGGACGCCGGCTGCGATTGCCGCGTTGGCTCGGACTGCCGCGTCGGCTTGGACTGCCGCGTCGGCTTGGACTCCGCTTCGGGCTTCCGTGCGGACTCGTGCCGCGAAGAGGAAGAGTTCGCGGAATCGCTCGCGGACGCCGGTGAATCCGAGCGCTCCGCACCCTCGGACTTCTCCGAGCGGGACGCCCCACGATCGCGGTCACGGCCCCTGCCGCGACGGCCGCGCCCATTGCGCGAACCCTTCTCGCGCGCCTCGTGCTCACGGGCCTGGTGCTCTCGGGCTTCGTGCTCGCGGGCCTGGTGCTCGCGGGCTTCGTGCGTCGCCTGAACGTCGGGGTGCACATCCGGGGATTCTCCGCTGGATGCGTCCTGCATATCCGGGGACTCTCCGCTGGATGCGTCCTGCGCATTCGGCGAGGCATCGTCGCCCTGGTGCCCCGCCTCGCGACGCGTGTCGGGGCGGGACTCTCCGCGGCTGCCGCTTCGCTCGTCGCTGCCGGAGTCGCTGCGGCCTTCACGCTCGTCCGCGCCGCCGTGCACCGGAGACACGAGATAGTTCCCTTCCGGACCCTGGTCGAGGTTGATCACCTCTTCGTCGTGGGCCTGGCGAAGGAAGCGGCTGAACTTGCGGAATCCCATCGCCGCCTCGTCGAACCTGGCGTCGCGCTTGAGCATCTGGCGCTTCACTTCGGAGTCGCGCACCGGCTCGCCGCCGTCGGACAGCTCCGCCACGACCCCCTTCAGCAGGTCGTATGCGGCACGCAGCCGGTCCTCGTCCACCTCCGGCGTCGGCTGATCCGACGGCGGCGCCTCCCGGGTGCCCGTCGGAGCCGGATTGCGCGAAGTGGCTCCGCCGCGGCCCGAGCGCGAGCGCCCGCCGGAGCCCGAACGCCCGGATCGCCCGGATCGCCCGGAACTCGAGCGCCCGGATCCGCCTCCGCCGCTGCGAGGCGACGGGGCCCGGGGCGACTTCTCCGGCGCCGCCCTGGTGCCCTTGGCGAACTCGTCGGTCTGGGACCCGCGGGACACCTCGTACTGGCCGTTGGCCGCCTTCTCGAGATTGATGATCCCGCGGCTCGCCGCCTCCGAGAGGAAGCGGTTGAATTTGCTGAATCCGAGCGACCTCTCGCTGAAGGAGGCGTCGAACTCGAGCATCACCTGCTTGAACCGGTCCGACCGCATGACGTCCTTGCGCTCGATCATGCGCTCGATCGTGCGGGCGGCGAGCACCCACGGGTCGAAGGTCTCGGTCGCGACCTCGTTGGCTGCCGTCAGGCCCGACAGGCTGTTGTAGCTGTAGTACTCGTCGCAGTTCTGGACCAGGAGATCGGAGCTCGACTCCTGCATCCCCACCCCGATGATGTACTTGCCGTACTCCTTGAGCTTCAGCACGAGGCTCGAGAAGTCGGAGTCGCCCGACAGCAGGATGAAGGTGCCGATCTCGGGCCGCGTGAACACGATCTCCAGCGCGTCGATCGCGAGCCGGATGTCCGTCGCGTTCTTCTTCGAAGAACCATACGCCGGCGCGAAGATCAGATCGATCGACGCCTCGGACAGCGGCACGATGTACTGGGGATAGCGGCGCCAGTCGGCGTAGGCCCGCTGAACCGACACCTTACCGCGGATGATGTCGGAATCGAGGAGTTTGCGGAGTTCCTGCCCCAGGTTGGAGCGGATTCCCATGGTTACGTTGTCGAAGTCGATCATCATGGCCGCGTGGGGGGACTCCACCGCCGGCGACCTCAGATGGGGCGCTCGTGCAAATGCATCGTTCATACCTCTCGTCTGCTTTCTGTTCGGCCGCCTCTCGGGCGGACCGCTTTGCTGTGCAGCTCCGCCGCGAGGCGGAGGAGAGGCCCGTCGATCTCGCCCCCGATTGCACGGGGGGGATGATGCGAAGAGTCTCTCGTTCTAATGTCGCGGCGCCCTCATGGCGCCTCGTCCCCGACCGCTTTCGCGTCGGCTGCCTGCGGCAGCCGGGCATCCTGCAGCCGCAGCGCGCGGGCCAGTTCGGCCCGCAGTGGTAATCCTTCCTCGGAGCGGGGAACGTCTTCGAGAAAGCGGACGATGTCGGGGAGCTTGTACTCCGCGAGGGCCGATCGGCAGTGATCGCGAATCTCGTCTTCCGAGACCAGCGCACCTTCGATCGGGACGACACAGGCACAAATGAGTTCACCGAGTACGTCATTCGGCAGGCCCACTACCACCGCGTCGTCCACCGCCGGGTGGGAGCGCAAATGCTCCTCGATCTCGCGGGGGTGTACACCGTAGCCGCCGCGATTGATCGTATCGCTCTCCCGCCCAACAATATGCAAGTTTCCGGCCGCGTCAAGCTTTCCGACGTCGCCCGTCCGCAGGAACCCGTCCTCCGTGAAGGCCGCGCGGGTCGCCGACGGCTGTCGAAAATACCCGCTCATGACGTTCGGTCCGCGCACCGCGATGTGCCCGATCTCCTCCCCGCGGCGCATGCACTCGTCCCCGTCGAGAATGCACACTTCGACACCCGGCAGCGGCCGGCCGACGGACACGGAGCGCGCCTCTTCATCCATATCTCGATCCGTGATCGACACCGTCGCGGAGGTCTCCGTAAGCCCATAGGCGATTTCGAGTTGTGGGATCAGCGTTTGACGGATCGAGCGGACGAGGTCCGGGCCGGCGGGCGCGCCGGCCACGATGCCGGTCCGCAGCGACGAGACGTCCCTCGGCGAGGCCGCGAGCGCGCGCTGCAGGAGCACGAACATCGTCGGAACGCCGTGCAGGACGGTCGGCCGGTACCGCGCGACGAGATCGAGGGCCTCGCCCTCGTCGAAGGCGTCCTGGAGAAGCAGCGAGCCGCCCGACACGAGCGCCGGCACGAGGGTGGCGCCAAGCCCAAAAATGTTGAACAGCGGTACGGCGCACAGCGTCTTGTCATCGCGCGTCAGGCCGAGCGCGGCCGCCGTGGCGGCCCCCGCGTAGAGCAGATTTTCGTGGCTGAGGATCGCGCCCTTCTGCTTGTGGGACGTGCCCGCCGTGTAGAGGATCGCCGCGTCGTCCGACGCCACGACGTCGACCGGAACGAGATCGAGGCCCCGACCCGCCGAGACGAGGTCCTCGAACTGGAAGATCCGGTCGTCGTACCACAGGTCCTCTTCACCGACCGTCGCGACGTACTGGAGCGCAGGCAGGTCCGGCAGGAGCTTCTCGAACGTCTGAAGGAAGTCCGTGTCGCCGATGCGCTCGGCCGTCACCGCGATCGTCGCTTCCGTGTTGCGGAGGACGAACCGGAGCTCCTGGGGCGATGACAGCGGGTTGAGCGGAACGACGGGCGCGCCAAGGCGCGCGGCCGCCAGGACGGAAACCACGGCCTCGGGACAGTTAGCGAGGTTGAGGACGACCCTGTCTCCGCGCTCGAGGCCGAGATCCTGCCAGGCCGCCGCGAGGGATCTCACGTCGGCTTCGATGTCGGAGTACGTGTACACGCGGTCGCCGAACCGCAGGAACTCGTCATCCGGCCGCTCGGCGGCGCGGACGTGCAGCAGGGCGGCAAGGCTGTCCGGAACGGAGAAACGGGCGAGCGGGCTGTCCATCACGGTGACGAATCTCGCACTTCGGCCGCCTGACGTAAAGCGTCCGCCAGGTGCGAAGCCGC
>JBPCJZ010000019.1:0-22483 GCA_051004775.1 Gemmatimonadota bacterium | reverse complement strand
GAGGGACGTACCTGATGTCTCAGTTTGATGTCATCAGCATTACTCTATCATTCGTACTTGGTCTCAGTATGAGCCACCTGCTCTGGGCTACGGCAGCGACGGTGCGCGCTCGCGGAAATCTCCAACTCCACCCGCTCCCGTTTCTTTGGGCGGCGTGCATTTTCTTCGTACACGTTCAGTACTGGTTCGCGGCCTTCGCAATCAACACGATGATTGATCAGTGGACGTGGTCGTGGTACCTGCAAATGCTCGGTCTTGGGATCCTCCTCTTCGCTAGTGGTGCACTTGTCCTGCCTTCGGAATCCCAACAGCGTTCCGGCAATCTGATCGACGATTTTCAAGAGCACGGTCGTCTTGGGCTGATCCCCCTCGCAGCCTATCACCTCCTCTGGCTACCCACTGCCTATCGTCTCGATCATGCGACGTTTGAGGCCGGGAACTACGCCAATATCGCGCTGGCCGCGCTGGCCATCGTCGGACTTACCACCAGGCGAGTATCTATCCAGTGGGCTTCTGGCGTCGCATTTGCGCTCGTCGTCGTATGGGCCAGCGTTTTTGTTTGGACTGGCGGTTCACTCTAGCGGCTACACGCCAATCGTTTCTCGGGCCCTGCGGGGTCGGCAAGAGCCACCCTGGCCGTCGCGCTGCTCCAGGAGTTCCTTGAGCCGATGGCTCCGGCGCCCGGCCGAGGTGATTGTAGACCGTCTGCCGGCATACGCCGCAGCGACGGGCGATCTTCGCCGGCTGCATGCCCTCCTGGGCCACATATTTGATCTGCATGGATGTCTCCCGTAGGATCACGGTGGAGCCCTCCGGTGCTTTGGATCGTGGATCGTCTTGCGGACGTCCCGATCTTATGCGCCGCGAGGGCTTCCTTCATGTGGACGGCCAGCGGGTCTCACCCGCCAGCGGGAGTGTCCATTTTCAAACCGTCGATTCTGTCCAGACTACAACCGGCCGTGACAGTCACGCTGTAGAAGGTGACCTGCCCTGCCCGCGCTATCTATCAAGGAATTGCTGCTGTCAGGGTAAGCAGCGGGTTCGTCTGGTAACGCCTGCGGTTTGTCAGCAGGCGGGTCCTGCAGCAGAATTCCGAGACGTTAGGCGGCTATAAAGGAGAACTTGCTATGACCAAAGTCAGCGTTTCCAAGAGACTCCGGTTGCTCTGCGCGTGTGGCAGTCTTGGCTTCGTGGTGGCAGCTTGCCTCATACTCGCCTCAACCGCACACGCTCAGGCACAATCCCCGCTCAGAGCACAGCTACCGACCGCCGTCGCCAACGACCACCGCACGACCGCGGGTCGACTCGTGGATGGTGAACTGCGAATCGAACTGGAAGCCACGGAAGCCGAGTGGTTTCCCCGCGGGCCGGATGGCCCACGCATCGTCACTCCCGCCTTCGCGGAGCGTGGTGGGCCCCCGATGATCCCCGGGCCGCTGGTCCGGGCACCTACGGGAACGCCGGTGCGCGTGATCGTGCACAATCGTCTCGGCCGCACCATCCAGGTTCGTGGGCTGGCCGATCGGCTCCGGGCTGAGAATGCCGGCGGACTTCCTGCCTTTGTCGGCGCGGATTCGCTGATCATCCCCGCGGGTGAGAGCGCCACCGCCCGCTTCACGGCGCAGCACGAGGTCTCGTCGTTCTATTACGGACGAGTGCAGCAGGAACCTGGGCCGGGGGTATTTCCCATGACGCTGCCAGGGGGAACATCGAACGAGGGCGCCTTCGTCGGCGCGTTCATCGTCGATCCCGTCGATCGGCCGCCCCCACCTGATGAGCGAGTGGTGATGATTACCCGGTGGGGATCGCCCGACGAGCCCGGCTCCCTCGACAACAGCTGGAAGATGTTCCTCAACGGGCAATCGTGGCCCTTCACGGAGCGCATCCAGCTCACGCAGGGCGACACCGTGCGTTGGCGCTTGATCAACACCAGCCTGGTGGACCACCCGATGCACCTGCACGGTTTCTTCTTCACCGTGGATGCCACTGGAGACACGCAGGCGGATACGGTGTTCGCGAGCGCCGCCCGTCGCCACGTCGTGACCGAGGTCATGCAGGGCCTGTCTTCCCTGCGTCTGACCTGGGTGCCGGAGCGACCGGGGAACTGGCTGTTCCACTGCCACCTGATCCGCCACATGGGAGAGGGCCAGCGGTTCGAGGTCGAGCGAACGCCAGTCGCGGACGCCGCCGGGGCCGGCACGCACACGGACCACATGGACCGCATGGCCGGGATGGTGATGGGCATCACCGTGCACCCGCGGGCGGAAAGGGCACAGGCCGATCCGCCGCCCGCCCGCAGCATCGATCTCTGGACGGGCGAACGTGCGGGTGTGTTCGGCGACGCGCCGGAGCTGGCGTTCATCGTTCAAAACGGTGCGGTACCCGCGCCCGACTCGACGCGTGTGCCCGGCAGCCCGCTCATCCTCACCCGGGGCGAACCGACGGAGATCGTCATCCACAACCGGCTGGGCTTTCCCCTCGCCCTCCACTGGCACGGGTTGGAGCTGCGCAGCCTGTACGACGGGGTCGGCAACTGGAGCGGCCCGCCCGACATGCCGCGGCCGCCCATCCCGCCGGGCGGCAGCCAGCGCGTGGTCATCGAACCAGTCCGCGCCGGCACCTTCTTCTACCACACGCATGGTGAACCGGGCTACGAGCTTACCCAGGGTCTGTACGGGCCGTTTCTCGTGCTCGAGCCCGGAGAAGGGTGGGATCGTGAGACGGATCGGGTGATCATGCTGAGTGCCCGCGGCGCCACGCAGGACGCACCACCATCGATCAACGGGCAGACCAGGCCGGCGGCGGAACGCTTCGATGCGGGCCGCAGCTATCGGCTCCGTTTCGCCCAGATCAGCGCCGATTCGTACAAGCGCGTCCGCCTGCTGCGCGATGGGGAGCCGGTCACATGGCAGCCGTGGGCGAAAGACGGAGCGGATCTGCCCGCGACTGCCCGCGTTTCGAGTGATGCGCAGTTCGGCATCGGCGTGGGCGAGGCGGTAGACGTGCGCTGGACGCCCGAGCGGGACGGCGTCTATGTACTCGAGGTGACTACCGAATACTATCCGAGCCGCGGCGGGCGCGACGTTCAACGGATGGCGTTCGCGGTTGGAGACGGAGCCACGGTCGCCGACATCCGGGAAGCGGTGACCGGCACCCGGCTCGAACTCGCCGAGCTCCTGCCGTCCGAACGCGGGCGTTACGCGGGCACGTTCGGCGGGCGCCTGGGCGCAGCTGACGTCGTACTCGGCGTGTGGGAGCAGGCCGACGGGCTGCACGCGGTCAGGGCCCCGCGAGGGTCCGCAGAGGGCGAGGCCGCGTACATGATCCATCTCGGCAATGGTGTCTTCGTGACCGGTGAATACGACGGCGGACTGGTGCGCCCGAGTGAACCCGAGGAGCGGCTGCGCTTCATCATTGAAGGGGATGTCGTTGCCGCCGTCGAGGTGCTTTCGGGCGGCGAAGTTCTCGGTCGCCTGGCACCGGCTGCGGATTTCGCTCTGGCGCCGGAGAAGCTCGAGTCGTTCACCGGAACGTATCGGACGCCGCAGGTGCCCGGTTTCGACTTTGCCGTCGAGCGACGGGACGGAGTGCTGTCCCTGGCGGTTCGGTCCTACACGGACTCTTTCGCCCCCTTTCCCCCCTTTCCGTTGGTGCCGGTTTCCCAGCAGCGGTTTATCGCGGCGGAGGGCAGTGACGCGCCGCCCAATCTCGTCGTGCGTTTCGTGGGTGAGGGCGCAGACATCGAGATGGTGCTCGATGACGGGCTGCCGCCCATCCTCAGGCTCCGACGTACGCCGTGATTGCGGTGCCGAGAGACCCGGCAGCCACCGGCGCTTGCTCTCCAGGAGCAGGTGGCGCTTCTATGCGCTCATGTTTAACGACGGCCGCCTCCGGGAGGGCATCGATCGATACGCGGGCCACGTCTACATCCAGCACAACCCGCATGTCGGGGACGGCAAGGAAGCCTTCGTCTCCTACTTCGAGCGGATGGCGCGGGAGTTCCCCGGCAAGCGCGTTCACTTCAACTGGGTCATCGCCCAACGGGACCACGTCGTGCTCCACTGCCTGCAGGAGTTGGCCGGCGACGAAGACTACGCGGGCATCGACATTTTCCGGTTCGGCGCGAATGGGAAGATCGTCGAGCACTGGGACGTGCTTCAGGTGGTTCCGGTCACGTCGGCGAATGAGAACACCCATGTTCCGACATGCCGTAATCCGCAAAGGCGCCAATAAGAGATGGAGAGGTATCGCATGACATTCCGGCGACTTCTTTTCACGCCCCTGCTTGCGATTGCAGCGTACACGAGTTCACCGCTTGTCGCCCAGGATACCCAGGCCGCTACCGATTCAGTCCCGCGCTGGCTCGCGTCCAATGCGATCCGGTTGAGCACCGTCGAGGCGGGGAGCGGCTTCGATGACATGCAAGGGCTCCGGGACGTAGTCGGCGACGCCCGGATCGTCCTGCTCGGCGAGCCCACGCACGGCAACCGCGAGGTGTATCAGCTCAAGCACCGGGTATTTGAATTCCTCGTCGAGGAGATGGGCTTCGACGCACCCGAGCGGATCGAGCCGCACGTCCGGCGATTCCTGGACGATGCAGAGGACGGGGTGTTCGGGCGGAATGATGCTGCTGGCCCCGACACGATCCGGTACGTGGAGATCGTGGACGGCCACGCCGTCGGTGAGCGGCTCATGTGGCAGGAAGCGCCTGGAATCTGGAGGTATATCTACGACACCGGGCGGTTCTCATGGACCCGGTCTGAGCGCCTGGTGCTCGGTGCCCGTGGACTCCCGGTCGAGATGGAAATTTCGGGAGAGGTGTCGAGCGGCATTGCCTGGAACGAGCGCTTCAAGCTCGAGGATGGAACGGCCCGGTGGTTCACCCCGCGCGAGCGGGGTGAGGCGGCCGTTTCCGGCCCCGCCTACTACACCGCCATCAACCCGGCACACGACACCGGCGTCCTGGCGCGTGCGCTGCTACGCCAAGAGACGCGCGCCCTGCCGCTACTGCCGGAGGGCGAGGCGCGACTGGAGTTGCTTGGCGAAACGGTGGCGGCTGCCGCCGGCCGCAGCCGAGTCGTCCGGCACTTCGCGATTCATGGCCTCGACCTGATGCCGCAATACGTGTGGCTGGACCAGGAAGGTGCGACGTTCGCCGACGAGTGGAGCATCCGAGACGGCTGGGAGGCGGCATTCCCTGCGCTTCGGGCGCTGATGGACGAGGCTCGCGCCCGGGCCATGCGCCGCATGGCCGCGGATCTGGTCCCGTCGGCCCGGACGCGGCCGCTGGTGATCCGCAATGCCCGGCTTTTCGATGCCGAAACGGGCCGGGTGTACGACGGCACCACCATCATCATCGACGGCGAAAGGATCGCGGCGGTCGGTCCGGCGAGCGCAGTCCCCGAGCCCGCCGGCGCGGAGATGATCGACGCAGGGGGTCGCATGGCACTGCCGGGGCTCTGGGACATGCACGCGCATCATAGTATCCCGCTGGGCAGGCTCGAGGTAGACGCGCCGCTCCACCTAGCTGCAGGCGTGACCACGGCCCGGGATCTCGGAAGCCGCGTGGAGTCGCTCGTCGCGCTGCGCACGGCGATTGACGAGGGTCAGGCCGTCGGGCCACGGATCCTGGCGGCGGGCTACATCGACGGGGCCGAGGGGGAGAAGGGAGGGATCGGTATTCTGGTCGCGAACGAGGCTGAGGCGCGGGCGGCCGTGGACCGGTACGCCGAACTCGGCTTCGTGCAGATCAAAACCTACAACGAGTTACCGGCTGACCTGGTGCATGTGGTCATCGCCCGCGCGAAGCAGCACGGAATGCGTGTCAGCGGCCACGTGCCCTGGGCCATGACGAGCAGCGAGGCGGTCCGGGCCGGCTACGACGAGTTCCAGCACATCCAGATGACGCTGTCCGCTCTGCCGAGGCGCGGTGCGGAGGTGATCACGGAGGGCGAGACCTGGGAGACGTGGTACCAGGTACTCGCGACGCTTACGCCGGACTCCGAGCCGATTCAAGAGTTCATCTCTCTCCTCGCCTCACAAGACGTCGCCATCGACGCGACAATGGCGCACTTCATCAGCGGCGGCGCGCCGCCCGATTTCATGGGGGACGAGGTCGGGCGCCTGCCCCCGCCGGTCGAACGTCGCATGCGGCATACGACGTGGGCGTACCCCTACGTACCGATCGATCCGCTTGCCCGTCCGGCGTGGCAGCAGACGGTGCAGAACATGTTCGGCTTCCTGCTCGCGGCGCACCGGGCCGGCGTCCCGATCTTGGTCGGCACCGACGTCTGGCCCGGCTGGGGGCTGCATCACGAGATGGAGCTCTATGTCCGCGCCGGGATGACGACGACGGACGTCCTCACCCTCGCCACGCTCGGCGCCGCGCGCGTCATGGGCATGGACGATGAGCTCGGCTCCATCGAACCGGGCAAGCTCGCCGATCTCATCCTCGTCGATGGCGATCCGACCACGGACATCCGCGACATCCGGCGCGTGGTGACGGTGATCAAGGACGGCAGGGTGTACGACCCGGCGGCGATCTACCGGGCGCTGGACGTTGAGCCGTGCTGCGAAGCCGAACCGGTGGATGCCGATGCCGCAGACCCCACTCCCGCTCCGGAGCGGATCGAGGCACACGTCCGGCGGTTTCTGGCGGGAATCTCGCCCCTCGAACGAGCCTACGTCCCTCCTCCCCAGCTGAACGACGGCTGGCGTACCGCATCCGCCGCTGATGCGGGGCTGGGTCCGGACCGCCTGGCGCTGTTGCGCAGCTCTACCTCCTGCTCGGGCTGCACGTCGCCAACGACGATGGGGTGCCGACAATGCGAGAGGGGTCGCCCTACGCCGGGCGCCCCGCACCGAACGCACGGTGACGACACCCACGATCTCGACCGAACAGCCAATAGGTAAAATGATGCTGCGACTGCCATCCCTCACGCTTTTCGCCCTGACGACAAGCCTGGCCTGCTCGGCCTGCTCGGGCTGGACGGCTACCCAGGCCCAGACGCACGACTACCCCGAGACCCCCACCGTCGAGCACGTCGATGACTACCACGGCACCCGCGTCGCCGATCCCTACCGGTGGCTCGAGGACGTGAATGCGCCGGAGGTCGCGGCGTGGGTCGGGGAGCAGAACAAACTGGCCTTCGGTTACCTCCAGCGCCTGTCTGCCCGCGACGCGATCGGACGGCGCATGGCCGAGTTGTTTGACTACCCTCGGATCAGCCTGCCCGTTAGCGAGGGAGGGCGCGCGTTCTGGACCGAGAACTCAGGCCTGCAGGACCACGCCGTGCTCCACGTCCGCGAGGCGCCGGATGCGGAGCCACGCATACTCCTTGACCCCAACATCTTCTCATCGGACGGCTCGCTCTCGATGAGCACCTTCGTGCCGTCCCCCAACGGAAAGCTACTTGCCTACGGGGTTCGCGACAGCGGCTCGGACTGGCAGACGTTCCGCGTTCGCGACGTGGAATCCGGCCGCGACCTCGCCGACTCGCTCCGCTGGATCAAGTTCTCCGGCATCGCCTGGACCAAAGACAATGCAGGCTTCTTCTACAGCCGCTACGACGAGCCCGAGGACGATGCGCTAACGGCGCCGAACTCGGAGCATCAGCTCTACTATCACCGAGTCGGCACGCCGCAGTCGGAGGACCAACTGATCCTGCGGAGTGAGGAGCACCCCAGCGCGACCCTCGACGCACAGGTGACCGATGACGGCCGCTATGCCGTGGTGCATCAGCACAAGACGAGGCTGAACCAGTCCTTCGTGCTGGACCTCAGGGAATCGACCGACCCGCAGGTGGACACACCACTCGTCCCGCTTTTCACCGGCTTTGACGCCGCGTATTCTCTAGTCGGCAGCGACGGGTCTACGCTGTACGTCCTCACCAACAACGGTGCCTCGATGAAACGCATCGTCGCCGTGGGCGTGGAGCAGCCGAAGCCGAAAAACTGGCGGACCATAATACCCGAAGCTGAGAGCACCATCGTCCATGCCGACGTCATCGGAAATCGCTTTGTAGTGGAATACCTCGAGGACGCGAAATCCGCCGTCCGCTTCTTCGCGATGGACGGGGAGCCGATGGGGACGCTCGACCTGCCCGGGATCGGGAGCCTCTTCGGGCGGCCCGGGGGCTTCAGCGGGAGCCGGGAAGACAGCAGCTTCTTCTACGCCTTCCACTCGTTCCTCGATCCGGGAGGAATCTACCGCTACGACTTCCAGACCGGGGAGAGCACCGCGTACCACGCTGCCGAGTTGGCCTTCGATGCCGGGCCATACACGACCGAGCAGGTCTTTTTCACGAGCAAGGACGGGACGCGCGTCCCGATGTTCATCGTGCGGCGGAAGGATCTCGTACTGGACAGCAGTAACCCGGTGATGCTCTATGGTTACGGCGGGTTCGGCGTCTCCTTGCCGCCGGAGTACGACCCCATGGTCTCCGTCTGGCTCGAGATGGGCGGCGTCTGGGCGTTTGCGAACCTTCGCGGCGGGGGCGAGTACGGCCGCGCCTGGCACGAGGGCGGGATGTTCGAGAACAAGCAGAACGTCTTCGACGACTTCATCGCCGCCGGGGAACACCTCATCGAAGAGGGCTACACGCGCCCGGAGAAGCTGGCGATCCACGGTGCATCGAACGGTGGTCTGCTCGTAGGCGCGGTGATGGCGCAGCGGCCGGATCTCTTTGCCGTCGCGCTGTCGGACGTCGGGCTTTACGACATGCTCCGGTATCACACGTTCGTCGGCGGACAGTTCGGCCTCTCGGAGTACGGCTCCTCCGACACCCCGGAAGGCTTCGAGTACATCCGCGCCTACTCGCCGCTGCATAACGTCGAGGCCGACACGTGCTACCCGGCTACGCTCATCACGACGGCCGACCACGAGGACCGCGTGCCACCGCTGCACTCCTACAAGTTCGCCGCTGCGCTTCAGGCGGCGCAGGACTGCGCCAATCCGATTCTGCTGCGCGTCGATACCGACGCCGGCCACGGGTTCGGGATGCCGCTCTCGCAAGTCATCGCGAAGTACGCCGACATATGGACGTTCGCGGCCGAGCAACTGGGGATGGAGGTGCCGAGATGAAACCCGAGATTCCTGGACAGGGACTCCTTCTGCTGGCTGTGTTCCTGCTGTCGCTAAATACAGCTCCGGCACAGTCTGTTACCCGTGCCAACGCTGACTTGTTAGGAAAAGGCGTTGTTAGCACCGACTCCATCAACGTCGCCCCGCCCACCGGCGAGACGGAGACCGACCGGGCGAACGTCCAGGCCGCCTTCGACGCGGTACAGCCCGGCGGCACGGTCCGGTTCGCACCGGGGACCTACCTCCTGGGTGCGGGCGCCCGGCTCACGGTCCCCGACGTCACCGTGCTCGGCCACCCGGAGGGGACGGTCCTCCGCGGATGCGATCCCGAGGCGTTCGCGGTCGAGTATTCCAAAGTGGAGCAGATCGTGTTCGGGTGCACGGGCCTCTACGTCCAGGCCGAGCGCCAGACGATCCGCGGGCTCACGTTCGAGTACACGTGGCACGGGATCGTCGTGGGCCCCTACCCGACGACGGCGGAGGAGGCCGCCGGCTTCTGGGGCAGTGGAGAGCGGCCCCCTGCCTACCCGGCCGGGGGCCAGCGCATCGAAGGCAACACCTTCCGGGCCACCCCCAAAATCGTCTCGCCGGGCCAGACGGACTGCTCCGGGCACGTCGTCGCCGGGAACCGGATCGTGGGGTACCCGGACGCCATCTATGTCTTGGTTCGCCGCGGTGAAACCTGCCGTGGCGTCGAGATCCGCGACAACACGATCCGGGTGAGCCGCGTGACGGTGCCGGAAGCGTGGGGCGGGTACACTCCG
Source organism: Gemmatimonadota bacterium (assembly GCA_051004775.1). GTDB lineage: Bacteria > Gemmatimonadota > Gemmatimonadetes > Palauibacterales > Palauibacteraceae > JARFPW01. The sequence goes on along the minus strand of JBPCJZ010000019.1, from coordinate 12,637 downwards.
ACCGACGCGGATTCGACCATGGTCGGCGCACCCATCACGCTGATGAACACCACCGAACCCAGGGAGGGAATGCCCGAGGCCGACTCGGACGGGATCCTCGAGAACATCCTTGTCCAGGGGAATCGTATTGTCGGAGCAGAAGGACTCGGGATTCTGATCCAGGGTGCCTCGCGCAGCCGAATTGTGGACAACACCATCGCCGGAATTGAACGGCGAAGCCCTTTCCCAGGCCTGACGTGGGACGGCTTCCCACAGCAGTGGGAGGGTGCCAACGGCTCCGGCATCTGGCTGTCGCCCGGCAGCGACGGCAACGAGATCGCCGGCAACACCTTCGAGGACATCGAGGCCAACGCCGTGGTCGTCGAGGGCGACAGCAACCGCGTCGATCTCCGGAACGCGGACGACGACGTGCGGGACTTGGGGAGCGGGAACGAGGTGAGCGGGCCCGCGGGTGAGCCTGCCGAGCCCCGGTACGAGGAGAAGCTCATCGAGGCGGGCGGGGTGCGCCTTTACTACCTCGACTTCGGCGGCGAGGGGCTGCCGGTGGTCTTCCTGCACTCGGAGTCGTGGGACGCGCACACGTACAGGGACTTCGCGCCCCTCTTCACCGATTCCAACCGCGTGCTCGCGCTCACTCGGCGCGGCTATGGCAAGTCGGAAGGCCACGGCGGCGAGTACGACGTACCATCACAGGCGCGATCCATCCTCGACTTCCTGGACGCGCTGGGGATCGACCGCGCCGTGCTCGCCGGCAACTCGTCGCCCACGACGCATCTGACCTACCTCACCGAGCACCACCCGGACCGGGTCGCCGGGCTGATCTACCTCGCGGGCCTCCTGCCATTCTGGGTTACGTCCGAGGTACAGGAAGCGGACTCGACCCGCATGTGGGAGATGGCCGGCCGTGCGTTCTACGATGCGGCGGAGCGGGAGCGGTCCCGGGCCCGGCGAGACGAGTTCCTCCGCGGCGATCGGCCGCCGATCGCCGTCCCCGTCCTGGCCTTCACTGGTCGCTCCGGGACCATCGGGTATGAGGGGGTGAGTGAGCCCCTGTGGGTGGTCGGCTCTCCGCTGCTGCGCGACGTGTATCGCGAGATGCCGCCGTCTCCCCTCCGGGACTGGATGGAACGACTGGTCGAAGACGAGACGTACCGAAACGAGTCGCTGGAGCAGATCCCGGACTCGACCGCCCGCGCACACCTCCTCCGCCTCGCCGCTGACGACTCGCTGCAGGCCGCGCTTCAGAGCTATCAGCAGGAGGTGGTCGGGCCGGCGCTCGTCGCGGGGCAGGAACAGTTCCGGCAGGCTTTCGGCGACGATCTCCGGCTGGTACGGCTGCCCGCTCCGATGGTCGAGGGCTACGAGTACCGCGACGCGCCGCAGCGGATCGAGCCCCACATCCGGCGCTTCCTGGACGAGCTTCGGCGGGAGCAGGGGCGGGACTCTGGCGTCGAGGCGGAGCCGCAAACCCTGGCAAGGCAGGTGATGGTTTACCGCGACCGCTACGGCGTCCCGCACGTGCACGGGGAGACGGACGCGGCGGCGGTGTTCGGCTACATGTACGCCCAGGCCGAGGACGCATTCCACGAGCTCGAGCGGAACGTGGCCGAGATGTCCGGCCAGCTGGCGGAGATCGACGGCGAGTCGGCGCTGTCGAGCGACCTCTACGTCCGCGCGCTCGAGACGGAGCGGCTCTCGCGGGCGGAGTACGACGGCGCGTCTCCTGCATTCCGCGCAATCGCGGATGCCTGGGCCGCGGGACTGAACCACTACCTCGACCGGCACCCGGACGTGAGGCCGCGCGCGATCCGGCGCTTCGAGCCGTGGCAGATGTTCGCGGTGGCCGGCCGCAGCGAGTCGATCTGGGTTCCGCTGGGACACGGCCTTCTCACCACGTCCGAGGTCGCGCGTGCGGTGGACGGGATCGAGGCCGGGCGGGGATCGAACATGTGGATGATCGGGCCGGGCAAAGCCGCGACCGGCCAGGCCATGCTCTTCATCAATCCGCACAACGCGCCCGAGACCTACCTCGAGGGCCACCTGCTGAGCGACGAAGGGCTCAACGTCTACGGCGGCCACCGGCCCGGCCGACCGTTCCCTGTCTTCGGCCACACGCCCCGGCACGGCTGGACCATGACGAACAATGCGCCGGACGTCGCGGACCTCTGGCGCGAGACCTTCGACCACCCCACCAACCCGCTCGCCTACCGCTACGGGGACGGATACCGAGTGGCCGAGGAGTGGACCGAGACGGTTCGCGTGCGGACTGATTCCGGGCCGGTCGCGCGGGAGGTCACCTTCCGGAAGACGCACCACGGGCCGATCGTCGCGGTGCGGGATGGCTTTCCGCTGGCGCTCCGGATCGCGCGGTGGGAGGAGGGCGGAACGGTCCAGCAGTTCCACGCCATGGCGCGGGCCCGCTCGTTCGAGGAGTTCCGGGACGCGGTGGGTCGGCTCCGGGAGATCTGGTTGAACATCGGCTACGCCGACGCCGAGGGGAACATCTGGTACGTCCACAATGGCGCCGTGCCTCGCCGCTCCCAGGAGTTCGACTGGGCCCGGCCGGTGGACGGCAGCGATCCCCGCACCGAGTGGCAGGGCTACCACGCGCTGGAGGAGCTGCCGCAGGTGCTGAACCCTGAGAGCGGCTGGCTCATGAACACGAACAACTCGCCGTTCCGGGTCACCGCGGAAGGGGAGAACCCGGACCCAGCGGACTACCCCGGCTACATGGTGCAGCCCCACTTCGGCCTGGGGCCCGTGGGCTCGTTCGTCTTCGACGCCCTCGGCGACAACGCGCGGACACGGGGGTCGCGCCGGGTCCTCACGGGCACGGAACGGTTCACCTTCCAGGAATGGGCGGAGGCCAGCATGAGCAAGCGGGCCTGGGAGGCCGACGCCGACATCCCGGTCCTGGTGGCGGAGTGGGAGCGGCTGCGCGAAACGGATCCGCGGCGGGCGGCCCGGCTCGAACCAGCGGTCGAGACCCTCCGGGCCTGGGACCGCGTGAGCCGGCACGAGTCCGTGGCGATGACGCTGTACACGGGCCTCAACTCGACGCGGGCCTTCAGCTCGATCGCCAGTCTGAAGGATCGGCCCTTCGACCCTCCGTCCGCCATGGACATCGAACCTATCGCCTGGGACCGGTGGGACGACATGGCCGGGCTCGAGAAGGTAATCGCGCTGCTGGAGCGCGACTGGGGGACGTGGCGGGTGCCGTATGGCGAGATCAGCCGGCTGCAGAGATCGCCGGACGGCCGCTACACAGACGAGCGGCCGAGCGTCCCCGTCCTGGGCGGACACCCGCAGGCCGGCATGATCCAGCTGTTCCTCGCCTTTCCCATCGAGGGGCAGAAGCGCTGGTACGGTTTCGTGAGCGGGAACTCGTACGTCAGCGTGGTCGCGTTCGGCGACGACGTGCGCGCCCGCACCGTGAACGGCTCGGGGCAGAGCACCGACCCGGCGTCGCCCCACTACACCGATCAGGCCGAGCTCTACGGCCGCGGCGAGTACAAGCCGGCGTGGACCACGCTCGAGGAGGTCCGGGCGAACGCGGTGCGTTCCTACCGCCCGGGTGCAGAACGTGAAGCCCGTTTAGAGTCGGTGAAGCCAGCCACTGCGGTAGAGCCGTGACGAGAGATCCTATGAGACACTCCAGACATTGCATCCAGATCTTCGGCCTGTTCCTCCTTATCGCTACCGCTGCACCCGCCGCCATGGCGCAGTCGCTGGCGTTCACCCGTGTCACGGTGATCGACGTCCGCGACGGGACAGTCCGACCGAACACCACAGTGGTCGTCACCGGCAACCGGATCACGGCCGTTGGGCCCGTGGGTGCGGTCGAGATCCCGAGCGGGGCCACCGTGATCGATGGCACGGGGAGGTTCCTCATCCCCGGCCTCTGGGACATGCACGCGCACACCACGACGGACCGGAACACGCGTGAGGTCATCTTCCCACTCCTCGTCGCGCACGGCGTCACGGGCATCCGCAGCATGGCGGCCGACTGCTTCGAGACAGGGGAGCCGAACTGCGAGGAGGAAGGGTCCTCCGCAACGCTCGCGACGATCGAGGATGTTCGGCGATGGCGTCGCGAGATGGCGTCCGGGGACCTCGTGGGGCCGCGGGTCGTAGCCGGTAGCTACTACGTCAACAGTCCGCCTCCCGGCGAGCTGTCGACGTCGCAGTACCCCCGCACCGCCGAGCACGGACGGGCCCACGCCCGCCTCCTGCACGGGCGTGGCGTCGACTTCGTCAAGGTCTACGACATGCTCTCGCGAGAGGCGTACTTTGCGCTGGCCGACGAGGCGGACCGGCTCGGGCTCCCGTTCGCGGGTCACACGCCGATCGCCGTCCGGGCGTCGGAGGCCTCGGACGCCGGGCAGGTGAGCATCGAGCACCTCGGGATGGGCAACGTGTTGGAGGAGTGCTCGTCCCGAGAGGACGACCTCCGACAGCGATTGATCGCGGTGTTCCAGAAAGCCGAAATGGGATCGCGTCACACTTCGGATGGTCCGGCGATCCTGCCCCTGGTGCTCGAGATGGTCGAGACCCACGATGCGGAGAAGTGCGCGGCGTTGGCCGAGCGGTTCGTCCAAAACCGGACGTGGGTCGTCCCGACGCTGATGATCGCCCGTCTGCCGAGCGAGTTGGGCAGGGGCTGGCGCGAGGACCCCTACGCCCGGTTCCTCCCCCCCGACGAGCGGCGGTACTTCGAGTGGGCGGAGGAGACGTATGCACGGGACCCTGGGGATCCGCCAGCACGGGCGCCCTACTCCCGCTGGGTACGCGAGGTGACGGGGACCATGCATCGGGCGGGCGTCCGCATGCTCGCCGGATCGGACGCGGGGGAACTGGCATCTTCTGGGGCATAGGCCTGCATGGGGAATTGGAGTTGCTCGTCTCGGCCGGCTTTACGGAGACCGAGGCGCTGCGGGCGGCGACGCTCGGCCCGGCCGAGTTCTTGGACGCCGCCGACTCCCTCGGCACGGTGGAGGCCGGCAAGCTCGCCGACCTCGTGCTGCTCGCGGCGAACCCCCTCGACGACATCGCGAACACGCAGCGGATCGAGGCCGTCGTCGCCCGGGGCCGGCTGTTCGACCGGGCCGCCCTCGACGCGCTCCTGGAGGAGGCCGCGAGCGCCGCCCTCCCCCGCGCCGAGCCCAACGACCACCGCCAGACGGCCGGTCGCATGGTCGACGGCGAGCTGCACGTGGAGTTGGAGGCCGTCGAGGCCGCCTGGTACCCGCGGGGCGACGACGGGCCGCGCATCGTCACGCCTGCGTTCGCCGAGGTGGGGCAGCCCCCCCTCGTGCCCGGCCCGCTCCTCCGGCCGACCGTCGGGACGCCCGTCCGGGTCACGGTCCGCAACACGCTCGCTGACACCGTCGAGGTCGTCGGGCTCGTCGACCGGGCCACGCTCCGCGTGGAGCGCCCCGAGGACGCGTCCCCCGAGGATCCCGACTTCCTGTTCGCCGCCCCGCTCGTGGTCGCGCCCGGCGAGACCGCCGAAGCACGGTTCACGCCGACGGCGCCGGTCACCTCGTTCTACACCGGCCGCGTGCTCCGCGCCGAGCCCTTCCCGTTCCCGGCGAAGGACGGCTCGTTCGCGGGCGCGCTCGTCGTCGACGGTCCCGAGGGGCCGCCGCCCGGCGAGCGGCTCCTCGCCATCCACGTCTGGGGATCGCCCGAGGAGCCGAGCACGCTCGCGACCTCGTTCAAGTTCATGATCAACGGGCTCTCGTGGCCCCACACGGAGCGGCTCCGCTACGATGTCGGCGAGGACGTCCGCTGGCGGATCCTCAACATGAGCGGGATCGCGCACCCGATGCACCTCCACGGGTTCTACTTCCGGGTCGACGGACGCGGCGACACCCAGCGCGACACGGCCTACGCCGAGCCGCCCTCGGCCGTAACCGACCTGATGCCCGAGCTCTCGTCGCTCCGCCTGACGTGGACGCCCGAGCGCCCGGGCAACTGGCTGTTCCACTGCCACCTCATCCGCCACATGGGCGCCGGGCAGCGGTTCGCCGTCGAGGGCGCCCGCCGCCCGATGGACATGGACGCGGCGTCCGACCCGATGGTGATGGACGGGATGGCGGGCCTGGTGCTGGGCGTCCAGGTGGACGGCGAGGCGCCCGACGACGCGCCGCCCGTGCGGACGCTCCACCTCTGGACCGCCGCCACGCCCGGCGTCTTCGGCGAGTACCCCGCCCTCTCGTTCGTCGTGACCGACGGGGACGAACCGCCGCGAGACACCCTCCGCGCCGTCGGGAGCCCGCTCGTGTTGCGGCAGGGCGAGCCGACCGAGATCGTCGTCCACAACCGGTACGAGTTCCCGGTCTCGGTGCACTGGCACGGGCTGGAAGTCCGGAGCCTCTACGACGGCGTTGCGCACTGGAGCGGGCAGCCGGGCTCGACGCGCCCGCCGGTCCCCGCGCGGGGCACCGCGCGCGTCCTCATCACGCCGCCGCGCGCCGGGACGTTCATGTACCACGTCCACGGCGAGCTGGGGCACGAGCTCTCGCAGGGACTCCACGGCGCGTTCCTGGTCCTCCCCGAGGACGCCTCGTGGGACCGCGCGCGCGACCGCGTGTTCGTGCTCTCGGCCCGGGGCGCCGGTCTCGACGCGCCGCCCGCGATCAATGGGGCGCTGGCGCCGCCGCCCGAGCGGTTCGCGCCCGGCGAGCCCGTCCGCGTCCGGTTCGCCCACATCAGCGCCGACGCCCGGAAGCACGTCCGCCTACTCCGCGACGGCGAGCCGGTGGCGTGGCGGCCCGTCGCCAAGGACGGGGCGGACCTGCCCGCCTCGGCGCGAGCGCCCGTCCCGGCGCGGGTGACGCTCGGCGTGGGCGAGACGCTCGACGTGGCCTGGACGCCCGAGCACGAGGGCGTCTACGTCCTCGAAGTCGAGACCGAGCACTACTCCGCGTCGACGCTGCCGAACTCGCTCCAGCGCGTCGCGTTCGGCGTCGGCGCGGTGGGGGACGGCGCGCTGGCCGAGGCCGCTCACGTCGAGAGGCCGACGGTCGAGCGCGACACGACGCCTGGCATCGAACTCCCCGAGGACTTGGTGGAGCGGATCGTCGGTCGTTACGCTTCGCCCAGGGTGCCGTTCGACTTGACGGTGGCCCGGGACGCCGGGGGCGGGCTCACGCTCGCGATCGGGGTCCGCCCGTCGGGGCCCCTCGTGCCGCTCTCGGGGACGGCGTTCCGGTTCGAGGACCCCGTCGCGCTCCGGGCCGGCGACCCGTTCCCGCGCGTGACGATCGAGGTCGTGGAGGGGCGGCCGACGCTCGTCTTCTTCGGGATGCCGTTCGCGCAGGCGGACGAATGAAGTGCCCACCGCCTCCCTCATTGGGCTGGATTCGCGGCCCTGAAGCCCCCCGTTCTCATGAGACGTGCCGCTACAACAACGCCGCTCGATTCTTGCGATTGGATCAAGTCACAATTGACAAACACCATAGAAAGTAGCGCAGCGGCCTAACAATTCATTCAAGCCGAACCCGCTTCGCGGGTCGGCTTAATTTAGGCGTTATACGGATTGGCCCACGTACCGGCTCTATCGGTGAAACATGACTCAAACGCTGCTCTCATCCAGGAGCATAATCGTCCTGGCCTGCCTGTTCGCGGGCGCTCTGGCTCGCGGTAGGTACGTGCGTCGTCGGCGTTGGCTTCTTCGTCTCGCTTCAGATCGCCGCGGCCCAGACATTGAGCGTCAGCCATCGCATCCTCGCGGTTGGGGTCCTCGGCGAGTTCGGCTGGATATTCCTGCTGCCATGGCTGTTGGCCGGGCTCGCGCTGGCGTTTGTGGCGTTCATCGGTTACTGGCCATTGGTGTAGAGGGGCGCTAGCAGCACAGCTGTATAACCCGCGGCTGCACTCCGACGAAACGCTCCACCGCCTTGCCTCGCACCAACTCCAGCGTATAACGTTGCCCCGTCCGAACGGCCCGCCGCGTTTCGCCGGTGAGCCGCAATCTGTTATACCGCATTTCAACAATCCCTACGTCAGATCAGGTGATCGACAACAGCCTAGTTGGGCACTCGTCGGGCACTCGTGTATCCTTTGGCCTCCGCTCAAGGTGATTCCCCATGCGTACGGCACTCGTCACCCTCCTCTTCCTCCTTGTCGCAATCGTCGCCTATGGAACCCTCATCGAGCCCCGGTTCCTCCTCGACGACAAGGCGTTCGAGGTCGAACTCCCTGCCCTCCCGGCAGGCTGGGACGGTCAGACGATCGCGCTTATGGCCGACTTCCAGATCGGGATGTGGGGTGGCAATACAGGCATGGTCCACGAGGCGGTAGAGGAGGCTGTCGACGACTCAGTCGCGCTTGCCCTCATCGCGGGCGACTTCATATATGACCCCGATTCGGCCCTTGTGATCGAGGCCGTCGATGCGGTCCGCCCCCTCGTTGAAGCCGGCATCCCGACGGTGGCCGTTCTCGGTAATCACGATTACTCGCTCATGAAGAGGTCGAGCAAGCGAGTTGATCGGTATGCCGAGTACCTCGTAGCTCTACTCGAGGAACTTGGCGTGACGGTCCTCCAAAACGAGGCCGTGCCGGTAACGTCTGGGGGCGACACCTTGTGGATCGTCGGGGTAGGGTCAGTCTGGGCTGGGCTGGCCGATGTGGATGCCGCCCTGGCCTCCGTACCCACCGGAGCTCCACGGCTGTGGCTCATGCACAACTCGGAGGCCTTCCGCGACATCCCAGGAGAGGAAGCACACCTCGCTCTCGCGGCCCACACGCACGGCGGTCAAGTCCGACTGCTGCCTGGCGCGCGGAACTCGTGGCTCGACATCGTGCGGAGTGGAGAGGTGGCCGCCGACGGGTGGGCCGCCGACTCTATAGGTGCACCTCCCAACCGGATCTACATCAACCGCGGCATTGGGTTTTCGATCGTCCCGGTGAGGATCAACTGCCGCCCCGAACTCACTCAGATCACGCTGCGTCAGCCGACGGGGCGCGTCCCGAGCCGCGGACGAGGCGAGGTCGACGTCACGGAGTCGTAGCGCTGTCATTGCTTTATGGCATCCAGTACGCGGTCGCGAAGTCCCGCCGCCTGATGCAGCAGGGCCTCAGCGCCCGCGAGGCCGTCGATCGCGTGATGAGCGAGAACCCGAGGGTGGATGCAGGACTGATTGCCGTCGGGGCGGACGGTCAGGTGGCCATGCACAATTCGAGGCTCGTCGATGAGAGGCCCGACTACGGGCGGGCGGGCGGCGAGGATCTGGCCTCCGGCGCGGTCGTGGAGACCATCATGAACGAGATCCACCCGCCACAGGCCGTGGCGCAGGTCGTCGTCAACACGGCACTGGAGATCATGAGCGAAAGCCGGAGGCCCGACTTTCAGATTACGGTTCGGACGGGTCTCGTCGTCGAGCTTGGCGCAGAAAACATGGTAGAAGTCAACGATCAGCTTGAAGTGACGCGTGTCACTACGACGGAGGCGGGTTACCTGGAAGGAAGGGAATGGGCGGTGATTCCGTATATCTCGAGTCGCGTCGTACAGGATGGCCGAACGATTGGCTACACGATCAATGAACCGTTGACGGAATTGGAGGATGGGCGGATCGAGTCCCTCTCAACCCAGAACGAGGTGCGACTGTGGGTAAAGGAGCAAACGCGCGTATGTGAGTATGAGACGCCACACAGGACTGTCTGTCGCACGCAATCGTAGATCAAGGAGCGATATAACCTGCGGCTGCACGCCGACGAAACGCTCCACCGCCTTGCCTCGTCCGGTCGCCGTCGCTGATCTTACCTCGTTCCACCGGCTCGCTGCGTTTCGCGGGTGAGCCGCATTCTGTTTATACCGCGCGGGCCACAGGCATAACCGTGAAGCCATGATGAAACGACTGTTCCAAGCCGCCGCCTCGTGGCTCTGTCCCGCGCTTGTCTTTTCTCTTGCGCTGCTGGCGGCTCGGCCGCTCCAGGCGCAGAACGCGACGGGCGACGAGGTCACGCGATGGGAACGGCGCGCGGAGAACGTGACGATTGTCCGCGACGATTGGGGCATCCCCCACGTCTACGGCAGGACCGACGCGGACGCGGTCTTCGGGCTCATGTATGCGCAGGCCGAGGACGACTTCGACCGCGTGGAGCGGAACTACCTCGGTGCGCTGGGGCGACTGGCGGAGGCCGAGGGGAAATCGGCAATCTTTCACGATCTGCGGATGAGGCTGTTCGTCGATCCGGACAGCATGAAGGCGCTCTACGATGTAAGCCCGGCGTGGCTTCGGGAGCTGATGGACGCGTGGGCCGATGGACTGAATTACTACCTCTACACGCATCCCGACGCCGTGCCGCGCGCGATTCGTCGATTCGAGCCGTGGATGCCGCTCGCCTTCAGCGAGGGAAGCATCACGAATGACGTTACGCGGATTCCGCCCCCTCAGATCGAGTCCTTCTACAGCAGGGACTCCGTGCGACCGACGCCTGGGCACAGGGGATCACCTCCAGGGCAGCACGGTGCCTCCAACGCCATTGCCATCGCGCCATCGAATACCGCAGCCGGCCACGCCCTCCTCCTGATCAACCCGCACCCCGGCTTCTATTTCAGGACGGAAGTCCACGTCATCAGCGAGGAGGGGCTGAACGCCTATGGCGCAGCCACGTGGGGGCAGTTCTTCGTCTTCCAGGGATTCAACGAGCGGCTGGGCTGGGCGCACACTACGAGCGGGGTCGATGCCGTTGACGAATACCTGGAGGCGGTGACGGAGAGGGACGGGCGCTTCTACTACCGCTACGGGGACGAGGAGCGGCCGCTCGGCACCTCCGCGGTGACCGTGCCGTACCGGACCGAGAGCGGGGCCTTGGCGGAGAGGACGTTCACCGTCTACCGCACGCACCGGGGACCGATCATCCGCGACGAGGGCGGGAGATGGGTCAGCATCGCGCTTATGCGAAAGCCGATGGAGGCGCTTCAGCAGTCGTTCCTCCGGATGAAGGCGCACGACATCGAGTCGTTCTATGAGGCACTGGAGCTGAAGGCCAACTCGACGAACAACACGATCTACGCCGACGCCGACGGCAACATCGCCTTCCAACCTCCGCAATTCATCCCCCGACGCGACGACCGCTTCGACTTCTCTCAACCAGTGGACGGGACCGATCCGGCCACCGACTGGCAGGGTGAGCACGTCCTCGAAGAGGTGCCATACCTCCACAACCCCGCCAGTGGATGGATTCAGAACACGAACAACTGGCCTTACTCCGCTGCGGGTCTCCACAGCGCCAGGAGGGAGGACTTCCCACGCTACATGGATACCTTCGGGGAGAACCCGCGCGGCGTCCACGCAATTTCGCTGCTCCAGGACAGGAAGGACTTCACGCTGGAGTCGCTTCGCGACGTTGCCTACGACTCGTACCAGCCGGCGTTCGCGCAGACGATTCCCTCCCTCATCGCGGCCTACGACGAGGTCCCGGACTCGCATCCTCTGAAGCGGCGACTGAGAGCTCAGATTGATGTTCTGAGGGATTGGGATTATCGGTGGGGGGTGGGTTCCATCGCTATGACCGTCGCACTGCATTGGATGAACGAGCTATGGGAGGGGGTTCGGGACCGTATACCGGATAAGGACCTCAAGTCGGAGGTGGAGCTGATCGACTACACCACGGCCCTCTCCTCGACAGATGAGAAGCTAGAGGCGCTTGCCGCAGTCTCCGATCGCCTCACGGAGCATTTCGGAACCTGGAGGACCCCGTGGGGGGAGATTAACCGGTTCCAGCGCCTCTCGGGACAGGTGGAGCAGCCTTTCTCGGACGACGCTCCGAGCATTCCGGTCGGGTTCAGCGAGGGGTGGACCGGATCGCTGGCAGTCTTCTATACTACCACAGGTGAGGACACGAAGAAACGATACGGTGTAGACGGGAACACCTTCGTAGCGGTCGTGGAGTTCGGCGACCGCGTCCGCGCGAAGGCGATCAGGCCCGGCGGTCAGAGCGGTGATCCCTCGTCCCCGCACTTCGACGATCAGGCATTGCGCTACGCGACGGGCAACCTGAGGGACGTGTACTTCTACCGCACGGACCTGGAGGGGCATACGGAGCGAAAGTACAGACCGGGCGGTGCGTACTGAGGTTGCCTAACTCCACGGCATGTGACCTCGTGCAGAGCATGGTATAACCCGCGGCTGCACGCGTACCTCCTCGGTGCCGGAGTCCGAGCTTACGGTCCGAAACGCCAGCGTCACGATGAAGTGGCCGCACAGGCCCGAGAGGAGTTGATCACGCGATGCCCGATGGCGAACGGTCGTGATCGTGGGCCTCGAAGTCAGCCGCCGTCCGACGCGAAACCACACACCTTGACCGACGCGTGGAAGCGCCTCGAGAAGTCGCCCGGCTACCAGCGTACGAAGCGCTTCCTGCGAGGCCTGATCGGCACCGGGCTGCGGCTTCGCCCGGAGATCGACATCCCCACCGTCAGCGCAGGCGGCTGGACCTTCACCCCCGATGGCCTCAACGCCTCGAGCGTCGTCTACTCGCTAGGCGTCGGCGACAGCATCGGCTTCGACCTACGGATCATTGCCGACCACGGCGCCGAGGTGCACGCGTTCGACCCGACGCCCGGGTCCGTCGACATGCTGGCCACGCGTGATCTGCCGGAACGATTCCATTTCCATCCCTGGGC
>JBPCJZ010000018.1:0-13575 GCA_051004775.1 Gemmatimonadota bacterium | reverse complement strand
GCGACTGGCGCGGCTACCGCATGAGCTTCCGCTACCATTCGACCCGCTACGAGATCGAGGTAGCGAATCCGGCGGGCGGGATGCGCGGCGTCGAGTTGTGCTCGCTCGACGGCCAGCCGGTCGAGGTGAACGGAGACGGCGGCCGCGTGCCGCTGGTCGACGACGGCGGCACGCACACGGTGCGATTGGTGATGGGCGCGGGCGGAGCCATCGCCCCCATCGCGTAGCCGTTTCCCCCGGGGATTCGCCCGCATTCACCCCGTCGGAGCCGCCACCGTCTCCCGCGACTCGCCGAACTTTCTCCGGTAGTAGCGGGAGAGCGACCCAGGAAGGAGGAGCAGCGGCGGGATTGGGCCCTGGCCTCAGCCCCCCAGGTCCTCCATACAATTGTCGCAGCAGGGTCCGCTCACGTCCTCCGCGTCCTCCGCGGGGTCGACCTCGTACCATGCGTTGCCGGTCTGCACAAGCCGGTCACACCGGGCGCACCGTTCGAACTCCGGCATCTCCACGGTGAACTGGCCGAAGAAGGCGGCGTCCTGCTTCTCCACGTCGCGACACACCGAGGTGTAGATGAACCACAGGTCGCCTTCGAGGGGGACGCCCTCGGCGACGAGCGCTTCGATGCGGTCCTTCAGACAGTTCGGGCACAGTTCGTAGGACCCGATGTCGAAGGCGTAGATGCCGAGGGCATAGAGACATCGCCGGCACTGCCCGCTCGCGTGGGGATCCTCGACGATGAGTCGGCAGCCCACCTCGGGCGGCAGGGCCGGGGGCCCGGAGACGTCCTCGTGCCGGGGCGAGTGCTCTGCGCCGGCGTTGTCGGGTTCCTTCCCGAAACCGTTCGCCATGGTGAGCCATGGTGGTCAACATCCGTTCCGTTGCCGGTGGCTGGCATTGCAAGTAGTTGCACGATAACCGCATACGCCGCGCCGTCCTGCGCTCCGCGTGCGGCGTCGCCGGCGCGCTCGCGAGGCATCCCGATTCGGCGTCCGGCGATTTGCGAGGCGACGCGCCGGCCATGCTGTCCGGACCCCCGCCCGGCACGATACCTTGACCGCGACCGATAGTCCGCGAACCATCCGGGAGGCAGAGCATGGCGTCGCAGCACACGGAAACGACGGTCAGCCGACCGTGATCGAGACCGGTGAATTCTACTGTTCCCGGTGCAACAGCCGGCAGACGTATGAGCTGAAGACGACGAAACCGCAGGTGCCGAACTGGTTCTCGCGGATCTTCGGGGCCGAGGGCAAGGGCCGGTACGTGGAATGCATGAACTGCGGAGCGACGGCGGTGCCGGAAGTCCTGCAGGTCGCCGACAAGTCGGCCGACGCCGACTACCTGAAGGGAATCCGCCGCGTGGCGATCCAGATGATGGCGGTCGACGGAAGCATCGACGATCCCGAGGTCGAAGCGATCCAGGAGATGTACCTGCAGGTGACCGGACACGATCTCGACGACGCGTCCATCCGCCGCGAAGCCGAGCGCGTCTCCGACCACAGCGTCGACGAGCTGGCTGACTTCCTCTCCGGGCTCGCCGTCGGAATGAGCGACAAGGGCCGGGAGCTGATCCTCAAGACGGCGTTCTGGGTGGTGAGCGCCGACGCGAAGTTCGAGGACTCCGAGGCGACCTTCCTCTACCGGGTGGGCGGCGCGCTAGGCGTGTCCGCGGCCGACGTCAGGGTGATGATCGACAGGATGAGCTAGGGGCCCGGCCCCCGGACGTCACTCCAGTTCGCGCGGCAGCCACAGGCCCGCGAGCCGTCCGGTGCCGGCGTCGATCTCGCTCCAGCTCCCGACGCGCAGGCGCACGCGCGCGAGCGCCGCGGTCGGGAAGCGCCGGTACTCGTCGACCAGGAAGCCGAGCAGGTTCTCGAGCGCCGGGTTGTGCCCCACGACCATCAGGGTCTCCTCGGGCCCGCCGAGTTCGCGAACCAGGTCAGCCAGCTTCCCCGCGTCGAACGTGTAGAGGTCGCGGTGGAACTCGACGTTGTCCGCGTATTGGTCGGGCTGGTCGCTCGCCGCCAGAACGCGCCGGATCGTCGACGCCGCGCGGGTTGCCGTCGAGCTCAGAATCCGCTCTGGCCACAAGTCTTCCCGGTCGAGGAGACGGCCGATCTTCCGCGACGCACGCTTCCCGCGCCTGGCGAGCGGGCGGTCGTGATCCGTGAGCGACGGGTCGTCGCGGCTCGATTTGGCGTGCCGAAGCAGGAGGAGCGTCTTCAACGCGCGAGCGCTACGGCTCGTCGCGCATCACCTCCTTGACCTTCTGGACGACCTCGGGCGACACCTCCTCGAGCCCATGCACTGACTTCGCGTGCGCCGCGACCTGCTGCAGCGCCGCGTCTTCGTTCTCCGCGCGGACCACGCCGTCGCAATCGAATCCGACGTCTCTGCAGTGGACGACTTTCGTCATGACGTGACTCCTTTCGAAGGTGCACCGCGGCAAGACTACCGGGGAATCGGATCATATACTTCGTCATCGGGCGACGAAAGTTTCCGGCACGCACAACGACAGTTCGGCGGGTCGATTGCGTGGGTCGTGGAATTCATCGTGCTGGCCTGGACGGGCGCGGCGGTCGAGGAACTGTTCTTCCATGTGGCGGGCATCGTCGACGCCGGCATGTAGGACCTGACAAACCCGCTTACACAGACCTACCCGCGAACCTCGCGCGCCGTCACCAGCACGCTGTTCAGCATGGCCGTCCGTCCCGCTCCGTGGCAGCCGCGCCAGGGGACCTGGATCTCTCTTCGGAGCTGCCGGCCGAAGATCGTCCGGATGAACTTCATGACGACCACGCCGTCGGCGGTCGCGAGGGCTCGCTTCGCGGTCTCGAGATGGGGCGCCCAGTTCCCGCTCCAGCCGGGGTGGAGGAACGTGACGGTGATCCCCGGATCGCGCTCGGCGAGTTGCTCGACGATCCACTCCTGGTGCTTCTTCTGCCGCTCGTCTCCGCCGACGAACAGGATGCGCACCGGCCGGCCCGATAGCTTGCCCGGCATCGCGCCGGCTTCCGCGCCCGCATCGGCATCGGCATCGGCGTCGTCGTGCCCGTGCTGCACCGCGTCGATGCGTTCCTCGACGGCCTCCAGTTCCCGACGGATCGCGTCGAGCCCGCCGGCGGATCCGTAGCTCCGGACATGCTCGACCATGGCCCGCGCGTCGGACTCCGCGCCGTAGCGTTCTTCCGTCAGGACGCTGTGAATGTTCGGGATGAGCAGGCGGGCGGCATCGACGTAGGCCCCTGCGGCTTCGAGGCACCGAGTCCGTTCCCACAGGGCGTCGTCGGGCGTCCACGCGGGCTCATATCCTTCGGGTCGTTCGAGGATCGCGAGAAATTCCTCGCGCGCCACGCCGCCGCGGGCAAGCTGGGACAGGTCGTCGAGCACGCGCTCTGCGTCTTCGATCATCCGGTGGCGAAGCAGCATGGGGAGCGCCGACCGCCACGCGGCCGCGCGCTCGTGCTGACCGACGTCGCCCGCCGCCGCGCGGCCCAGGATCACGCGCGCCAGGGCCGGCGTGTCGACGCCCGCTTTCACCAGCGGGTCGATCGCGCTTTCGCCCGCCGCGGCGATGATCGCCTCGGCCGCCCGACGTCCGTACTGGCTGGCTGCCGCGCCCAGCACGGACACGGTGTTCTCGACCAGGTAGAGGGGGATCTCGGCGCCGCCGGCCGAAGCGGTCTCGATCCACTCGATCGCCTGCTTCAGGCGGTCCTCCTGGCAGTCGAGACAGAGCGCGAGGCCCAGGTACAGGCGCACGGTCTCGAGGAACTCGTTGCGGTCGTAGCGGGCCGGATGACTCTGGAACTCCGCGAGCGACGACTCGAGCCGGTCCGCCGCCGCCGAGTAGTTCTGCCGCAGGAACGCGATGATGCCCAGGCAGTAGCGCGCGTGGGCGGAGTAGCGGGCCTCGAGCGCCAGCGCCTGCGCGAACTTCTCTTCTCCGCGCTCGAGGGCGGCCAGCACCGTCGGGATCTCGTCGCGCCGCGGCGGAAGACGGACGTCGGTCACTCCCTTGTAGCCCGCTTCCATGATCCCGAGGTCGGAGAGAACCATCGCGCGGGTATTGATGTCGGGATCGTCTTCGAGCAGGGCATCGAGGATCTCGCGCGACTTGCCGAACTCGCCGAGCCGCCGGTGCGAATGCGCCTGGCGCCTGCGGATCGTCAGGTAGGGTTCCACCGACGTATCGACTCCGCGCTGCTCCGCCTCCAGCACTGCGTCGCCCAGCAGGTCGAACAGCGGCTTCGCGGGGACGGGCCCGATCGTCTCCAGCAGGCGCGACGCCTCGGCGTGGAGCAGCGGCACCAGTCCGGGGTCGCGCATCATGATCGGCAGCCGCACGAAGGAGGCGACATCGCCCGGGCGGTCCGCGTTGAACAGCGCCTGCGCGACATGCCGGGTCGCGGCGTGGGAGCTCCCGCCATCGCGCGAGCCGAGCTTCCGGATCAGGTCGACCGTGTCGTACAGATCGACGATCTCTTCCCAGCGGCCCTCGCGCGCCAGGCCCTGGATGCGGCCCGCCCAGTACCACGCCTGCCGGGGCTCGTTGGTCGCCGGCAGCTTCTCGCGCACGGGACGGTCGAACAGCGCTTCGAGGAATCCGGCGTGGAAGAAGCTCTGGTGCCGCGCCCTGTTGAGTTCGATCACTTCGCCGACGAGATCGTCGAGCTGGTCCTCCGTGAGCGCGCCCTCGGTGTTCTGCGCGGTCTCGACCGTCGCGAGCAGCATCAGCACGTCGAGCGTCGTGAAGCCGTCGACGTCCGAGTGCTTCTCGTCTTCGACGCCTTCTCCGGCCGCCGTCTCGATCTCCGCCCCGCCGCCAGCACCGTCGGGTTCCGCGGAAGCGGCCACCAGCCGGGCCACCACGTCCAGCGGCGGGGCGTGCGGGTCTCCTCGAAGAGACAGCATGAAGAAGTAGACGAGGGCGTCGGCAGTCGGGAAGCGCTCGATCAGGCGCGCGGCGGCCTGCCCGCGTTGGGCCGCCGTCGTCTCGGGAAGCGCCGCGTCGGGCGCGATGCGGCCGTTGTCGTGCGGCAGGCCCAGTTCATCGACATACGTCGCCATCATCGAGCGACGGCCCTGGTGGTGGAGGCCCATGAGCAGATCCGCGATCGCGTCGGGCTTGAGGCTCCGAACCCTCGCGGCGGCCGCCGCCAGCTTGGCGTCATCCCATGCGTCGACCGTCCGTTTCCGGAAGCTGCGCCGTTCGGCGACCTGCCCCGCGAGATAGTCGCGCAGCGATTCCGCGCCGCGTTCGAGCCCGAAGGCCGCCGCGGAGTGGCGATCCTTCTCGGGCATCGCGCGCCACAGCGCGGGCCACGAGAGCTTCGCCGGCTGCCCCGCGAGGCGAGCCAGCGACCTCGGGACCGACGGTGGGTTCGGGTTGTCCATGTCGGGCCTCCGCGGATTCAAGCGTCAGACTTCACACACGAGTTCTTTGGCTGGAGGCAATGTAGCGGGATGGTGTGACGGGATCAGGGGGGGAGGCGGTGCCGGAGTTGTCAGGTCGTGTTCGGGAGGCTGGAGGATTGTGGGATATTGGGATTTTGGGAAAAGCGAGGCAGGATCGAAATTGGCACCGCGAATCCCGTCCCAACCACCGCGAATCCAGCCCAACCACCGCGAATCCAGCCCAAGCACCGCGAATCCAGCCCGCTACCAGCCCCCCGAGGCACCGCCTCCGCCGAAGCCGCCGCCGCCACCTGAGAACCCCCCTCCGCCGCCGAAGCCACCGCCGCCGCCGAAGAACCCACCGCCCCCCGATCCTCCCCGCCGCTTCCTCCCGCCGCCAGGTCCCGGCAGGAACACGACGCCCGGTCCGGAACGCGAGCTCCAGCGTCCCGTCCTCCGCCCCTTCGAGTTCAGCCACGTCACCAGGATGAACATCGCGAACAGGAACAGGAACGGGACCAGGTCGTCGCGCAGCGAACTGCCCGGCGGCGGCGCGGCCCCCGGCGGCGGAGCTTCGCCGCCTATTTCCGCCATGATCGCCTCCACTCCGGCCATGACCCCCCGGTCGAAGTCGCCCTTCTTGAACCACGGAGTGATCACCCGATCGAGGATCCGGCGACTCTCCGCGTCGGTGAGGGCACCCTCGAGGCCGTAGCCGACTTCGATGCGCAGGCGTCGTTCCGTCGGCGCGATCAGCAGGATGACACCGTCGTCCGAGTCGCCCCGGCCGATCTTCCACGCCTCCGCCAGTCGAATCGAGTAGTCCTCGATCGGGATGTCGCCGAGGGCCGGTACCGTAGCCACGACGACCTGCGACCCGGTCTCGGTCTCGAAGGTCTGCAGCCGCCGCTCGAGGATGGACCGCGCCGCATCCGTCAACAGTCCGGCCTCGTCCACCACGCGGCCGGATAGAAACGGCAGATCGAGATCGCGCTCCTGCGTCGGGCCGAGCGTCGCGGCGGGCGACAAGGCGGCGAAGATCACCAGGCCGATCGTCACGGCCGAAGCGGCGCGCCTCAACGGTCCCTCACCCGGGGATCATCCGGCAGCTCGTCGTCGTCGAGTTCGCGCGGCGCAGAAACGAGCCCGCTGGAAGCGAGCAGTCGGCGGCAGGCTTCGATCCCGGCGAGCACGCCCTCGACCGGGTGGCCCCCTCGCATTCCCTCGCACGCCAGCCGCACGGGCTCCTCGAGCGCTTCGGCCGGTACGGCGGCGAGGACGCCGCTGTCGCCCATCACCACGCAGCGGCGTTCGAACAAGGCGAGAAACATCAACACTCCGACGCGATCATGCGTCGCGAACACCTCTTCCTCAAGGAACGCCGCCTCGGCCCGCACCTGGCTGCGTCCGTCGAGTACGTGGTTCGGGACGAACAGTCGGCGGATGGCGGGGACAGCTACGAGAGCCCAGCCCGCGGCCGCGCCGAGGACGACCGCGTAGGCGAGCAGGATCGGAGAGGCGGCCGCCCACGAACCGGAGATCTGCGGGAACAGTAGACCGGCCAGCAGACCGAGCCCACCGCCCGCGACCGCGGCGGCCCAGTCGGTTTCCGCGTACGCATCGCATCGCCCGACGACGTAGGTGACGATCTCTGCGGACGTCTCGCGTTCGGCGCCGCGAACCGCCTCGGTGATCCGGCGCCGAGCCACCTCGTCGAAACGCCCGGTCGGGCTCCTCACTCTTCCCGGAAGTCGACTTCGGGCGGCCGATCCGCTCCCTCGGTAGCGGAAAAGTACGCCCGCTCCTCGAAGCCCATCAGGCCGGCGACGAGTACGGTCGGGAACCGGCGCCGCTGCGCGTTGTATTCCTGCGCCGTTTCGGTGAAGCGGCGTCGCTCGACGGCGATCCGGTTCTCCGTGCCCTCGAGTTGAGACTGCAGGTCACGAAACGCTTCCGTCGCCTTAAGCTCGGGATAACGCTCGACCGTCACGAGGAGCCGGGACAGCGCGGAAGAGAGCTCGCCCTGCGCGGCCTGGAACTGCGCGAGCTGCCCGGCATCGGGCGCCTCGTCGAAGGACACCTGGCCCGCGCGCGCCCGTGCCTCGGCCACCGCTTCGAACGTCTCGCGCTCGAAGTCCGCGGCGCCCCGGACGGTCTCGACGAGATTCGGGATCAGATCGGCTCGACGCTGGTAGGTGTTCTCGACCTGGCTCCAGGACTGGTTCACGGCCTCGTCGAGCTTGACCAGCCCGTTGTACTGCGGAACGAGCAGCGCGGCGAGCAGTGCGACGACGGCAACGATGACGACGAGCGCCTTCATATTGTCTCCCGGGGAAGAGGCGACGCTGGTGAAGGATGAACGATAGAGGACCGACTCGTTACTTGCCAACCGACCCCGGTTTTCGTCATGTTTACGCGCTGACGGGGTGGGGAGACGAACTGGTAACGCCATCAACCGGAGCGACCCGCACTGCGGACTGACCCCGACGGAACCGAGCGGGCTCACGCCGACCGACCCAGACGGACTCCAGTCCGCTGATGCTCGACTCCGCCCACCTCCGACTTCTCTACGAAGCTGGACTCGAGTTCAATTCGACCCTCGACCTCGACGAGTTGCTGCCCCGGGTATTCGAGCGGGTGATCGAAGATCTCGACGCCGAGGCCGGTTCCATCTGGCTCCGCAAAGGCGACACCCTCGTATGTGAGATTGCCCGTGGTCCGGTGAGCGACCGGATCGAGGGCATGGAGCTTCCGTGGGGCGCCGGCATCGTCGGAAGCGTCGGTCAGCAGGGCGAACCCGAGCTGGTGGCAGACGCACGGGACGATCCACGATTCGTGCACCAGGTTGACGCGGCGACCGGCTTCGCCACGCGCTCCATGGTCGCCGCGCCGCTGCTCGCCAAGGGCGAAGTGCTCGGCGTCTTCCAGCTGCTCAACAAGCGGTCAGAAGAGGGGCAGCCCGAGGGTCAGTTCGACGAGGGCGATCGCGACCTCCTCGAGGCGCTCGCCTCGACCGCGGGGCTAGCCCTTTATAACGCCCAGCTTCACGACGCGGAGAAACGAGCGCGCGACCTCCGAGCACTGCTCGGGATCAGCCGCGAGATCAACGCGACGCTCGAGGTCGATCGACTGGTACACTCGGTCGTTAACCTCGCGAGCCAGGCTCTCGCCTACGACCGCGCGGTGATCGCACTCGACGAGCGAGGCCAACCGGTCGTCAAGGCGATCTCCGGCGTGGAGAACGTCGACCACAAAGCCGACGACACGAAGGATCTCGGCCGCTTGCTCACCTGGCTGCTCGAACGAGCCGAGACCACGTACGTCGAAGACGCGACGGCCGACACCGAGGACGCGCGCGCCTTCCGCAGCGCGTTCGGCGACTACATGGAGCGCACGGGAGTGCGCTCTTTCTGCCTCATTCCGCTCAAGGACGAGGAAGGCCGGCTCGGCGCCTTCTACATGGAATCCGTTTCGCCGGAGTTTCTCGGCGAAAGCGGGCTCGAGGCCGCCGAGCTGCTGGCCAACCAGGTCTCTGTCGCCCTGCGTAACGCGGCGCTCTACAGCCAGGTCCCGCTGATCAGCTTCCTGCAGCCGATCGCGGACTGGCGCCGCAAGGTCGGCGAGATGTCCGGACGCAACCTCGTCGCCCGCTATGGGCTTCCCGCGCTCGTTCTCCTCGCCTTCATCCTGTTCCCGTGGCAGGAACGGACGAGCGCCGGCGAGGCGGAACTTCTGGCGACGGGCCGCATGCCGCTGCGCGCGACGGTCGGCGGGCTGGTGACCGAGGTCCTGGTCGACGAGGGCGATGTGCTGGAGCGGGGCCAGGTCCTCGCGACCCTGCGGGACGACGACCTCGACATCGATCTGCGCGAGGCCCGCGCCGAACACGCGACCGCCCTGCGCACGGCCGCGACCGGTCGGGCGCGCGGCGACCTGTCGAGCGCCCGGATGGCGGAGATCACCGCCGAGGAACTCGCCGGACGTGTCGGCCTTCTCGCCGACCAGCTCGACCGCACGAAGCTCCGGGCGCCCGTGGGCGGCGTGGTGCTGACCATGAGACCGTGGGAACGGGTGGGCGAATGGCTCGACGCGGGGGACACCTTCGTCGTCCTCGGCCGCACCGACCAGCTCGAGCTCGAAGCCCGCATCCCACAGCGCCACATCGACCGCGTGCAGATCGGCCAGGAAGTGAAGCTGAAGGTGGAGGCGCGGCCCGAGCACACGTTCGTGGGCCACGTGACCGAGATCGCGCCCCAGGCGGAACTGGAAGAAGCATCCGGCGATTCGTACTTCGTCGTGCGGGCCGGAATCAGCAACCCGGGGCAACTGCTGCGCCCCGGAATGCAGGCGCGGGCGAAAGTCGTGGGCGATCGCCGCCCGCTCGGCTGGATCATCATCCGCCCCTTGGTCGAATGGATGCAGATGCGCTTCTGGCGGTAGGTGAGCGAGCGGCGGGCGGATAGCAGGCTTCAGAGGGAGTGAACATGAGCGTGAGTACCCGGCTGGTGATGATCCTCGGCTGCGCGAGCCTGGCGGCGGGCTGCGCCGAAGAGGTGCGCTCCGACAGACCCGACGGATCCGACGACCCGACGGCCGCGACCCGGCGGTCGGTGGCTGTCGCGTCTCCCGCGGCGACGGGCGGCCTGGCGTTCCAGACCAACCTCTACTCCGAGCGCGACGCCGATCTCTACAACCGGCTGATGATCGAAGAGACGTCACGCGGCGGGATTCCGATCACGGCGATCCGCGTCGAAGTGGGCAACCGGGTGCAGGCCGGACAGCTTCTCGCCACGCTCGAGGATTCCGACGCGCGCCTGTACGTCGAGGCGGCCGAACCCGAGGCGGAGGTAGCGGCCTCGAACCTCGCCCGCATGGAGGAACT
The DNA here is from genome assembly GCA_051004775.1 of Gemmatimonadota bacterium. Lineage (GTDB taxonomy): Bacteria > Gemmatimonadota > Gemmatimonadetes > Palauibacterales > Palauibacteraceae > JARFPW01. The sequence continues at coordinate 3,299 of JBPCJZ010000018.1, read as the reverse complement.
GAAGAAGTCCGGCGCCGTATCGCAGGCCGAGTACGACGACGCCGTCTACGCGAACCGGACCGCGGAGGCCGCCGTGAAACAGGCCAGGCTCAACCTTTCACGCACCGAAATCCGCGCGCCGTTTGCCGGCATCGTATCGCGTCGCTACGTGCGGGTGGGAGACATCGTCGATGATGAAATGCCGCTCTTTCGGGTGACCGCCATGGCGCCGCTGCGGGCCCGCCTGCAGGTGCCCGAGTCCGAGATCGGCTCGTTCCGCACGGGAACGCCGGTGTCGATCAGCGCGGCCGACGGATCGACCGGTACGGCGAAGGTGATCATCGTCGGCCCGACGATCGATGCCGGGAGCGGCACGCGCGAGGTGATCGTCGAGCTCGCGCAGGTAGGCGACTTCCGGCCCGGCGCGTCGGTGACCGCCGAGCTCGTGCCGCCGCCGAATGCCGAGCGGGTGCCGCCGCGCGACCAGAAGCCGACGGAGCCGACGGAGTCGACGCCCACGAAGCCGAACCCCACGAAGCCGAACCCCACGAAGGGCTCCGGATCGTGACGACGGCCCTCGAATCGCGACCGAAACTCCACCCGGAGGTCAAGATCGTCCGGCGCGAGGTCAAGGGTGAGGTGCACTACATCGTTCGCGAACCGATCGACAGCAAGTACTTCCAGTTCGACGAAGTCGTCGTCACGCTCATGCGCCTCATGGACGGAGAGCGCACGCCCGACGAGATCGCGGACGCGGCCACGGCCACGCTCGGCGCTCGCCCCTCCGCCGGGGTCGTCGCGGATTTTGCGCAGAAGCTGAAGCGGATGGGCATCGTCGAGCGCTCACCCGTCGAGCAGCACCTCATGATGCAGGAACGCCTCCGCAAGAAGCGGAAGGTCCGCAGCAAGCAGCGCACCCAGGGCTCGATCCTGAAGCTCCAGTTCGCCTTCGGCGATCCCGACGAACAGTTCGGCCGCATGCAGCGGGCGCTGGCATGGATGTGGACCCCGCGCTTCATCGCGGTCTCGATGCTGTTCTTCCTGACGTATGTCGTCGTCACCATGCTCAAGTGGGACGAGTTCGCCGCGGGAACGATCGCTCTCTACACGCTGGACGGGATCGGGCCGTGGGACATCGTGCTGCTGATCGCGATCACGGCAGTCATCACGCTGATCCACGAACTCGGGCATGGCCTGACGACCAAGGCGCTCGGCGGCGAGGTACACGAGTGGGGCGCCATGCTGTTCTACTTTTCCCCCGCGTGCTACTGCGTCACCGACGACGCCTGGACCTTCCAGAAGCGGTCCCACCGCCTCTGGACGACCTTCGCCGGCCCGTGGATCGAGCTCATGGTCGCGACCGTCGGCGGCGTCATCTGGGCGGTGACCGAGCCGGGCACGTTCGTCAACTGGGTGGCGTTCTTGACGTTCCTGACGGGCGGACTCTCGTCGATCTTCTCCAACCTGAATCCGCTCATCCCGCTCGACGGATATTATGCGCTTGCCGACTGGCTCGAGATCCCGCGGCTTCGCGATGGCTCCTTCGAGTACTGGGGCTGGCTGTTCAAGCGCCACGTTCTCGGTGTCGACGCCGCCGAGCCCAAGGTGACGCCGCGCGAGCGCCGCATCTTCCTCGTCTACGGCGCCCTGGCGTTCACCTACAGCGTGTTCGTCTCTGTCGTCGGCCTGATCTGGCTGATCCTCATCTTCGGCAAGTTCATCGGGCCGTGGATCTATGTACTGGTCACGTGGATCGGCCTGAAGATGGTGCGGAAGCACGCGGGTCGCGCCCGTTCGCTCGGCATCGCCGCGCGCACGCGCTGGCAGGCCGGGTTCCTGAGCGGTCCGGCGGCGGGCGTGGTCGCGATCGGCGTAGTCGCGGCGCTCACCCTCCCGTTTGTGCTCCCGTGGACGTACCGGGCAGAGGGCGAGGTCACGGTCGAGGCGGCGCCGCCGGCGCCCGTGCGCGCGCAGGCGGACGGCATCATCGATCGCGTTCTCGTGGTCGAGGGCGACACGGTCGCTGCCGGCGACCCGCTGGCGGTGCTGTGGAACCCGGAGCTCGAGTCGGAATTCCTCGATCGGCAGGGCGAGGCCCGCCGCCTGGCCGTGCGGCGCGCCCGCGCCGAGGCGGCGGGCAACCGGGCCGATGCGGCCGACGCGGCCGCGACGCTCGTCGAGGTGAACGAAGAACTCGCGGTCCTCGGCGCCCGCCGCGGGCGGCTCGTGATCCGGGCGCCCAGCGGGGGCACCGTGCTCGGCTACCGACTGCGCGAGCGCCTCGGCGAACGGCTGCGCGAAGGCGACGAACTGGCCACGATCGCGTCGCTGGAGGGCCGCGTGGCCCGGATCCACGTGCCGCTGAAGCGGGCGGGAGAACTCGAAGTCGGCCAGCCGGCCGGCCTGCGCCTGCGCACCCGTCCCGACCTCGAGTTCCGCTCGACGGTGGCCGCCGTCGCGCCGTCCGCCGCGGAGGACGGCACCGTCGAGGCGATCGTCTACCTGCCGTCCGGCAGCTGGCAACCCGCCCCCGGAATGACCGGCGTCGCCCGGGTCGTCACGCGCCGCGCCACGGTGGCGCACGCGATCGGCCGCCTGTGGCGCCAGACCGTGAGAATGGACCTGTGGCTGTGAGTCGGCGGCAGCGCCCCGACGACCTTTCGGGCACCCTGGCCCAGTTCGAGTTCTTCAAGGGCATCCGCAAGTCGGAGCTCGACGAGATCGCCGGGCTGGCCCTGTGCCACGACTACCCAAAGAACAACATCCTGACCTATCGCGGCGACCCGACCGGCGCGGTGTTCATGGTCCTCAGCGGCCGGGTGAAGACGATCCTCACCAACGACGAGGGTCGCGAGGTCATCGTGACGCTCCTCGGCCCCGGCGGTCTCTTCGGGCTCACGGCGGCCGTCGACGGCGGGGAGCAGCTGGCCAGCGCGGTGACGGTCCAGCGCTCGAGCATCGCCCGGTTCGGCGGCAAGTCGTTCATCCGGTGGACCGAGAACTCGCCCGGCGCCAGGGGGGCCGTGGCACGCGAACTCGCCAGAAACATCCGCGAACTCAACCAGAAGATCGAAGCGCACGCCCTGATGACCACCAAGGCCCGGCTCTTCGACACCCTGCTGGAGATCGCCGGCGCGGAGGGTGAACAGGAGCCAGGGGGCGACCGGGTCAGCTTCACCCGGCCCACCCACAAGGAACTCGCGAACCGGATCGGGACGAGCCGCGAGGTCGTGTCGCGCCTGCTGGCCGAACTCCGCGAGGCCGAGATGTTCGAGGCGGACGAGGGCCGCGTCATCCTCGTGCCGATGTCCGCGCTCGTG
>JBPCJZ010000017.1:0-17526 GCA_051004775.1 Gemmatimonadota bacterium | reverse complement strand
CGCTACGCCAACGCCGGACATCCGCACGCGTTCCGCATCGGACCGGACACGGCCGAGCGCCTCGAGGCCCTCAACCCGCCTCTCGGCATCGCGGAGTTCGATCACTACGAGGAGCGCGAGGTGTCGTGGCGTCGGGGGAGCGACACGCTTCTCATGTTCACGGACGGCCTCAGCGAAACCATCCGGTCCGACCGCCTCTGGTCGGACGATCTGCTGGTCGACGCCATCCGGCGAAACGCCGACGCCGCGGCATGCGACATCGTCGACGGGCTGTTTGAGATCGCCTCCGCCGCGGGCACCATACCGGTCGACGATCGCACCGCTCTCGTGTTGAAGTAGCATAGAATTGCGTTGAGGTGACACGCCCCAAGCGCTCTCTCAGCCAGAACTTCCTCGTCGACCACAACATTCGTCGCAAGCTCGTGGCCGAGCTCGGGGCGGGGCCCGGAGACGAAGTCCTGGAGGTCGGTCCGGGCCACGGCGAGCTGTCAGAACTACTCGTCGGTGAGGTCGCCCGGCTCGTGCTGGTCGAGAAGGACGATCGCCTCGCTCCCGAGCTCGCTTCCCGCTGGGCGGACCGCGACGACGTCGTGGTCGTCCACGGCGATGCGATGGAGGTGGACCTGGCGCGCTTGCCAACGGCCGGCCTGCCGCTGCGCATCATCTCCAATGTCCCGTACTCGATCACCTCGCCGCTGCTGTTCCGTCTCCTCGACATCGGTGCGTCGGAGCGAATCGTGGTGCTCGTGCAGGAGGAAGTAGCCCGCCGGATCACCGCGAACCCGGGCGGCAAGGAGTACGGGGCGCTCACCGTCGGCATTCAGACGCAGGCGCGGGCGGAGTACGGATTCGGCGTGGGTCGGAACGTGTTCCGGCCGGTCCCGCGAGTCGATTCCGCGGCCGTCGTTCTCACGCCTTTTCCTCCCAGGGCGCCCGGCGAGCAGACGAGGATCCGCAACCTGGCCAGGGCCGCGTTCTCGCGACGCCGCAAGCAGATTCGGACCATTCTGCGGACGGCGCCCGAGTATGAACTCGACGTGAGCGCCGCCGAATCGCTGCTCGCGGACCTGGGCATCGCTCCCACGGCGCGACCGGAAAGCCTGTCGCCGGATGTCTTCGTCGAGCTTGCACGCCGACTGCCGGGGGCGGCGCCACCCAGTTGAGCGCGGGGCCACCCGTTGAGAGCGGGGCCACCCCGTTGAGCGCGGGCCACCCCGTCGCTATGTTCTTGTGAACTCTTTCACAAGAAGTCTTCAGCAGGCTTCCAGCCTCGATGAACGATCGCAAGATTTCCGACTCGACCGTCCGACGCCTGTCGCTCTATCTGAATCTGCTGCGGGAACTCTCGGCCGCGGACGACGAAGTCGTGTCCAGCCTCCAGCTCGCGGAGGGAAGCGGCACGACCGCCGCTCAGGTCCGCAAGGATCTGAGCCATTTCGGGTCCTTCGGCAAGCGCGGCCAGGGCTATCGTGTGTCCGAGCTGCACGACCGTATCCGCGACATTCTTGGACTCGAGGGTACGCACCGCGTCTCGGTGGTCGGCACCGGCAAGATCGGCTCGGCGCTGCTCGGCTATCGCGACCTGCGGGAACGAGGCTTCGAGATCGTCTCAGCGTTCGACACGGACCCTGACAAAGCGGGCCGCGAGGTCTTCGGCGTCCCGGTATATCCGATGGACGACCTCGAGGGGAAGCTGCGGGCAGACGGCGTCGATATCGTCATCATCGCGACGCCGCCGGCCGCCGCGCAGGAGGTGGCAGATCGCGTGGCGGCCGCCGGTGTGGAAGGGATCCTCAGTTTCGCCGCGTCGAAGCTGCAGTTGGAAGTTCCGATCGCGATGCGCTGGATGGACGTCGCCCTGGAACTCGAGGGGCTCAGTTTCCTCATGTCCAACGTCGCCCACGGACCCAGAAGCATAGAGGAAAGCGCATGACAGGAGCCCGCGTCACGTCGGAGATCGGCAGGCTGCGGTCGGTGGTGTGTCATGCTCCGGGGCCCGAGCTCGCGACCGTCACGCCCGGCAACCGCGCGGACTACCTGTTCGACGACATTCTCGACCTCGAGCTCGCGCGCGAAGAGCACGCCGTGTTCATAGAGCTGCTCTCCCGCTACACGCGGGTGCTCGAGGTCAGCGACCTCCTTCGCGAGGTCCTCGAACTACCCGAGGCGCGCGAAGAGCTGCTCAGCGCCGCCGGCGACGCGATCCGGGAACGCGCCGAGGGGGTGGATCCGGCCGAGGTCGTCGGCCTGTTCGTGCACGGCGAGGAGCACGAGGGCGGTTCCCTGGCGCGACTCGTCAACGAGACCGGCTACTCGCTGCCGCCGCTGCCGAATCTGTTCTTCACCCGCGACTCGGCGGCGGTCGTCGGAGACCAGGTCGTGATCGCCGCCATGCGGCACGAAGTCCGGTGGACCGAGGAACTGCTCGCGCGCGTCCTGTTCCGTCACCATCCCGATCTCGCCAATGGCGGGCTCGCCTACGACGGAGCGTTGGAGCGGCGGCTCAATGTCCATCTCGAGGGTGGGGACATCCATGTGCTGCGCCGCGATCTCCTGTTGATCGGAATGTCGGAGCGAACGAGCGCCGCCGGGATCGACCTGCTCACGCGCCGCCTGTTCGACGCGGGCGAGGTGCGCGACGTCGTGGTGGTGCTGTTGCCGTCGGATCGTGCCGCCATCCACCTCGACATGGTCTGGACGGCGCTGGACCGCGATCTGTGCTGCGTCTATCCGCCCTTCTTCATGGGCCCCACGCGCCGCCCCATCCTCCACCTCAACCGCGACGCCGACGGCGTGCGCGAGGCGGACGATCTGTTCGGCGTGCTCCGGGAGCTCGATGCGCCGATGGAGCCCCTGTTCTGCGGCGGGGAACGGCGGACGACGCAGGAGCGAGAGCAGTGGGGGAGCGGCTGCAACTTCGTCGCGCTCGCGCCGGGCCAGGTGCTCGCCTACGGGAGAAACGAACACACCCTCGACGCGCTCGAGCGGGGCGCCGGATTCCGCACGGTGACCGCGTCGGAGTTTCTGGCCTCCGCCGACCTGCCGCCCGCCGGCGATCGCCTCGCGATCACATTCGAGGGCTCCGAGCTCGTCCGCGGGGGCGGCGGGCCTCGCTGCATGACGATGCCGATCCGCCGGGACGAGATCGAGTGAGCCGGCCGGGACTCGACTTCGAGTCGGGCGCCCCCCTCGTCGCGAGGGCCCTCGACGTCATCAGCCGCGGCCCGGTGCAGACCGGCGACCTCGCGCGGGAGGTGTTCGACCTGCGCCAGGCCCCGTCGGGCCTCGCGGCGCGCCTCGTCTACGATCTGCTGGGCAGCGAAGGGCGGGTGAGCGTGAGCGAACAGGGTGTCTGGTCGATCGCGCCCGCGCGGCACGACACGGGGGAACCGACCTCTCCGCGCCTGGCCGACCTCGAGTTCGCGGTCGTCGATGTCGAGACGACGGGGTCGAGCGGCGCGGACCGCATCATGGAGATCGCCTGCGTCCACGTATCCGCCGGTTCGATCGGCGGGCGCTACAGCACGCTGATCAACCCCGGATGCTGGATCCCGTCCTACGTCAGCCGCCTCACCGGAATCGACGAGACGATGGTAGAGGCCGCTCCGAAATTCGAAGACGTGGCGACGGTCGTGCGCCGTGCGCTGGTCGGGCGCGTGTTCGTGGCCCACAACGTCCGGTTCGACTGGCGGTTCGTCGCGGCCGAGATGGAGCGCGCGCGGGCCGAGGTCCCCACCGGCGAGCACCTGTGCACCGTGCGCTTCGCGAAGCGGGCGGTGCCCGGTCTCCGGCGCTTCGGGCTCGACTCCCTGATCGAGTACTACGGCCTCGACTGCAAGGCCCGGCATCGTGCCTGGGGCGACGCGCTCGTGACCGCGGAGGTGCTGCTGCTGCTTCTCGAAGCGGCGGACCGGAACGGGATCGAGACCTGGGATCAGCTTCAGCTCTGGCTCAGCCGCCAGCCGGCGGGCCGCAAGAAGAAGGGCAAGAGCAAGCCGGCGAAGGAGGCCGAGACGACCGCTGCGGCAGTGGTCGAGACGGCGCACGAGGTGAAGGCCGAGGTGAACGAAGCAACCAGGGAGGCCGCCGATGCCGCGACTTGATTGGCCGGACCTGAGCATCACGACGATCGATGCCGGTCAGCTGTGGCTCGACGGCGGCGCGATGTTCGGCGTCGTTCCGAAGCCGTTGTGGTCCCGTCGAACTTCGCCGGACGAGCGCAACCGGATCCCGCTCGCGATGCGCTGCCTGCTGGTCGAGACGGCCGACGCGAAAGTGCTCGTCGACACCGGCGTCGGCTCCAAGGAGACCGAAAAATTTCTCGAGATCTATCGCGTCGACAACGCGGGCAGCCCGACGCGGCTCGAGGATTCGCTCCGCGCCGAGGGCGTGGAACCCGACGACATCGATATCGTGTTGAGCACACACCTGCACTTCGATCATGCGGGCGGCAATACGACGCGAAACCCGGCGGGCGAGATCGTCCCCGCGTTTCCCAACGCGGCCTACTACATACGGCGCGGCGAGTGGGACTTCGCGCATCTCGACAACGAACGGGTGAAGGCCAGCTACCTTCCCGAGAACTACGCGCCGCTCGAGCGCGACGACCGCGTACGATTCATCGAGGACGACGGGGAGATCGTGCCGGGAGTGCGGGTGCTGCGCTCGGCGGGGCATACGCCGTGGCATCAATCGGTGCTGATTGGCGGCGGCGACCGCCGCCTGCTGTACCTGGCGGACCTGATTCCGACCCGCGCGCACCTCCCGTTGCCATGGATCATGGGGTACGATATCGAGCCGCTCGTGACGCTGGAGAGCAAGCGTCGGATACTGGCGCGGGCGCTGGAGGAAGACTGGATGCTCGGATTCGAGCACGATCCCGAGACGGCCTGGGCGCGAGTGGTGGCGTCCGGTTCGGGTCGACTGGAACTCATAGACGAAGTGGCAGACCCGATACAAGGGGGTGGGGAATGAGAACGACGTGGATGGGCGGCACGCGCAGGAACTGCGGCGTGGACGTGCTCCTGCTCGCCGACACTGGCGACGGCTGGAAGATCGTCAGCCTGGCCGACACGCGCCGCCGCGTGGGCTGCGAGGGATGGCTCGATGAGTGACGCGGATCGAACGGCAGTCATCGTAGGCGCGGCTCGACTCCCGACGGGCCGCTTCTTGGGCGGCCTCGCGCCGCTGACCGCGCCCGAACTGGGCTCGCGCGCCATCGCCGCGGCTGTCGAGCGGTCGGGCGTCGACGCCGGAGAGATCCAGGACGTGATCATGGGCAACGTGATCCAGGCCGGCGTCGGACAGGCACCCGCCCGCCAGGCGGCGGTGGGGGCCGGCCTGCCGGAGACGATCCCGGCGCTCACGATCAACAAAGTGTGCGGCTCGGGTCTCAAGGCGGTCATGCTGGCCGCGCAGGCCATCCGGGCCGGTGACCTGCAGGTGGCGGTGGCGGGCGGCATGGAATCGATGTCCAACACGCCCTATCTGGTCCGCGGACACCGCGAGGGCGTGAAGTTCGGCGATCAGAAGCTGGTCGATGGCCTCATCCACGACGGGCTCTGGTGTTCGTTTGGAGGCTGCCACATGGGGGGCCACGCCGAGTACACGGCGCTCAAGGCGTCGGTCAGCCGCGAGGACCAGGACGAGTTCGCCCTGTACAGCCACCAGAAGGCGATCGCGGCGATCGACGCCGGAGAGTTCGAAGCGGAGATCATACCCGTCGAAATCGAGGGGCGCCGCGGCACGACGGTGGTCGACACCGACGAGCCCCCGCGCCGGGAGACGTCGATCGAGGCCCTGGCGAAGCTCCGGCCGGCCTTCGCGGGAGACGCCCCGCCAGAGGTGACGGAGCCGTCGGTGACGGCGGGGAACGCGCCGGGCCTCAACGACGGCGCCGCCGCCACGGTGGTGACGTCGGAGGCGTTCGCCCGCGCGAACGGACTGGACATCCTCGGACGAATTAGCGCATATTCGGTGGGCGCCACCGCTCCCCGAGACCTGTTCTTCGCGCCGATCGACGCGGTGCGCCGCCTGATGGATCACGAAGGCACCACGATCGCCGACTACGACCTGTTCGAAGTCAACGAGGCTTTCGCCGTCCAGGCGCTCGCTGACGCCCGTGCCCTCGAGATGGACATGGATCGGGTGAACGTCCGCGGGGGAGCGATCGCCCTCGGCCACCCGATCGGCGCCTCCGGGGCCAGAATTCTTACCACATTGCTATACGCGATGCGCGACCGCGACGCCGCCAGGGGGCTCGCTACCCTCTGTCTCGGCGGCGGCAACGCCGTGGCGATGACCGTGGAGAGAGTATGAACCAGCATCAGACCGTGGCGGCCACCGAGGCCGGCACCTCCGACACCCTTTGGGCGCGCCGCGCCGCCGCCGTGGCGCTGTTCGCGGCGCTGACGGCGATCGGTGCCCGGCTCGCCGTGCCGCTTCCCGGCACGCCGATACCGTTCACTCTTCAGCCCGTCGCCGTTCTCCTGACGGGGGTCCTACTCGGATCGCGCCTCGGCGCGGCCAGCCAGTTCGCTTACCTGGCGGCCGGCGCGGCCGGATTGCCGGTGTTCGCGGCGGGCGGTGGGCTGGCGTACCTGGGCGGGCCAACCGGCGGATACCTCCTGGCCTTCCCGGTGGCGGCGTTTGTCGCCGGCTGGATCGCGGGAGCGAAGCCGAACCTGCCGCGGGTGATCGCCGGATCCGTCGTCGGCCTGCTCATCGTTCATCTGTCGGGCGCCGCGTGGCTGTCTCTGCAGCCAATCGTGACCGGCGGCTCCGCGCAGGTCTTCCGCCTGAGCTTCGAGCCGTTCTTCGTGGGAGACCTGCTGAAGGTCGCCCTGGTCGCCGTCGTGGCGCTCGGTCTCGGAGACCGGGTCCGCCGCTTCGTCGCCTGAGGGTCGGAAAGCGTGAGCGCCGAAGCGTGAACGACTCCCACGGTATCCGTTCGGCCGCCGTGATCGGCGCCGGGACGATGGGGGCGGGGATCGCTCACGTACTCGCGCTTGGAGAGATCGACACGCTGCTGGTCGATGAGTCGGTCGAGGTGCTCGGCAAGGCCCGCGCGTCGATCGAGAAGAACCTCGATCGGCAGGTATCGAAGAACCGCGTCGACGTCGCCGACGCGCAGCGGGCGCTCGAGCGCATCAAGACGCTCGACTGCTACGACGAACTCGGCGATTGCCAGCTCGTCGTGGAAGCCGTTCCCGAGCGGCGCGAGATCAAAGACGCCGTGTTCTCCCGGGTCGACGCGATAGCGGACCCGGCGGCGATCCTGGCCACGAACACCAGTTCGATCTCGATTACCGAGCTGGCCGCTCGTGTATCGAAGCCCGACCGGTTCATCGGCATGCACTTCATGAATCCCGTGCCGGTGATGCCGCTCGTCGAGGTGATCCGCGGGCTCGAGACGTCCGACGAGACCGTCGCGACGATCACGGAACTGTGCACGCGGATCGGCAAGGTGCCCGTCGAAGCGGCCGACTACCCGGGCTTCGTAGCCAACCGGATCCTGATGCCGATGATCAACGAGGCCGTCTACTGCGTGATGGAGAGCGTGGCCGAGCCCGAGGCGATCGACACGGTGATGAAGCTCGGGATGAACCATCCGATGGGGCCGCTCGCGCTGGCCGACCTCATCGGCCTCGACACCTGCCTGTCGATCATGCAGGTCCTGCATCGGGACCTCGGCGACGACAAATACCGCCCCTGTCCTCTGCTGGCGCGCTACGTCGCCGCCGGACGCCTGGGCCGCAAGACAGGCAGGGGGTTCTACGAGTACGACGGAGCGAAGGCCTGACATGAGTCGCCGTTCGTACGCGGGCACCGCGCTCACCGACGAACAGCGCGACATCTGGCGCCTCGCCCGCAACTTCGCGCGGTCGGAGCTGCGGCCTGGCGTCGAGCGGCGGGACGCCGACGAGACGGTCTTCGACCGCGGGCCCGTCGACCAGCTCGGCGAACTCGGCTTCCTCGGGATGCTGATTCCCGAGGAGTACGATGGGCTCGGCCTCGACATGCTGACCTATCTGTACGCGCTCGAGGAAATCGCGTGGGGGGATCCGGCCGTCGCCGTCTCGATGAGCGTCCACAATTCGCTGCCCACCCAGGTCCTGCTCCGACACGGGTCCGAGGAGCAGAAGGATCGCTGGCTGCGGCCGATGGCGCGCGGCGAGATGCTCGGCGCGTTCTCGCTCTCCGAAGCGAACTCCGGCAGCGACGCGGCCGCCATGCAGGCGCAGGCCGTATTGAAAGACGGCACGTGGTGCTTCCGCGGCGAGAAGCTCTGGGTGACCAACGGCGCCTCGGCCGACGTGGTCCTGCTCATGGCCCGCACCGACACGCCCGAAGACCGGCGCGGCAGCCGCGGGATCGGCGCGTTCGTGGTGCCGACCGACACTCCCGGCTACGTACCCGGCCGCAAAGAACGGAAGCTCGGGCTGCGTGCCTCCGAGACGGTCGCGATCTCGCTCGAGGACATGTGCCTCGGCGAGGAACACCTCGTCGGGAAACCCGGCCTCGGACTCAAGTACGCCCTCCAGGCGCTCGAGGGCGGACGCCTGGGCATCGCGGCGCAGGCGATCGGGATCGCGGAGGCGGCCCTGGACTACGCCCGCGACTACGCCGAGGAACGCAGCCAGTTCGGCAAGCGCCTCCGCGATTTCCAGGGGATGCAGTTCAAGCTGGCGGACATGGCGACCCGGCTCGAAGCGGCACGTGGCCTGCTCTATCGCGCGGCGCTGTCCTACGATGCGAACGAACCGAGGCGCCGGAAGCTGTCGAGCATGGCGAAGCTCTACGCCAGCGAAGCGGCGATGTACGTGACGAGGGAAGCCGTGCAGGTGTTCGGCGGCTATGGTTACAGCCGTGAGTATCCCGTCGAGAAGTTGTTTCGGGATGCCAAAGTCACGGCGATTTACGAGGGCACGAACGAAATTCATCGACTGATCATCGCACGCGAGCTCTACCTGGAGAGAGGACAGGACTCTTGACGTCTACAGCGGCGGTTTCTTCGGCCGAGGCCCGGGAAGTGATGCCCGAGCTGTTCGACCTGATCGGCCGGCACGAACACGAGCAGGTGTTGTTCTCCTACGAGCCGTCCTGCGGCTATAAAGGTCTGATCGCCATCCACGACTCGAGTCTGGGCCCGGCGCTTGGCGGAACCCGGTTCTGGCAGTACGACTCGGACATGGACGGCCTGATCGACGTGCTGCGCCTCGCGCGGGGGATGACGTACAAGGCGGCCGTGGCCGGTCTGAACCTCGGGGGCGGGAAGTCGGTGATCATCGGCGACAACCGCACCACGCACCGGGAGATGATCATGCGGGCCCACGGGCGCGCGGTGGAATCTCTCGGCGGACGCTACATCACCGCCGAGGATGTCGGCACCTCGGTCGAAGACATGACCTACATCGGCATGGAGACCGAGCACGTGGTCGGCATGGCGGGCAAGTCCGGCGACCCTTCTCCCGTGACGGCGTATGGCGTGTTCCGCGGCATCAAGGCATGCGCGAACCGCCGCTACGGCGCCGACAGCCTGCAAGGCAAGTCGGTCATGGTGCAGGGCGCGGGGCACGTCGGCTACTATCTGGCCGAGGACCTCGTCGCCGACGGCGCCCACGTCCTGATCGCCGACATCGACCAGGAGCGCGTGCAGCGTGCGGTCGACGAACTGGGCTGCGAGGCCGTCCCGACGGACGACGTGTTCGACGTCGACGCGGACGTGTTTGCGCCATGCGCGCTCGGCGCCGTGCTCAACGACGACACGATCCCGCGGCTCAACGTCGAAATCGTCGCGGGCGCGGCGAACAACCAGCTCGCGCAGTCGCGCCACGCGGACGACCTGAAGGAGCGCGGCATCCTGTACGCTCCAGACTACGTGATCAACGCGGGCGGACTGATCAACGTCTACTCCGAGCTCGTGGGGTGGACCCTCGAACGGTCGAAGCTGAAGGCAGCCGAGATCTATACCACGCTGCTGCACATCTTCGAGCTCGCCGACGCCGAGGGCGTGACCAACGCGGAGGCTGCCGATCGGCTCGCCATGCAGCGGGTGCGGGAGGTCGCGACGCTCCACCGGACGTGGCTGTGAGCCGTCTGGCCGATGTCGACCCCGCGATCCGGGCGGTCCTCGATGCCGAGCGCACCCGACAGCGCGAGGGCCTCGAGCTGATCGCCAGCGAAAACTTCGTCTCCGAGGCCGTGCTGGAGGCGATGGGTTCCGTACTCACCAACAAGTACGCCGAGGGGTATCCTGGCCGGCGCTACTACGGCGGCTGCGAGCACGTGGACGTGGCGGAGGACCTGGCGCGTCGGCGTGCCTGCGATCTGTTCGGCGCCGACCACGCGAACGTCCAGCCACACAGCGGCGCGCAGGCCAACATGGGCGCTTACCTGGCCCTGCTGGAGCCCGGCGACACCGTGCTCGGCATGGAGCTCTCCCACGGCGGTCACCTCACGCATGGCTCGCCGGTCAACGCGAGCGGCCAGCTTTACCGGTTCGTCGGCTACGGCGTGCGCGAGAGCGACGCCCGCATCGATCTCGACGCCCTGCGCGAGCTGGCCGAGGCGGAGGCTCCCCGCATGATCGTCGCCGGCGCGAGCGCCTACCCGCGCACGCTCCCCTTCGAGGAAATCGCCGACATCGCGCGCTCCGTCGGCGCGTACCTGCTGGTCGACATGGCGCACATCGCGGGGCTCGTGGCGGCCGATGTACACCCCTCGCCCGTACCGTTCGCGGATGTCGTGACCTCGACCACGCACAAGACGCTGCGCGGACCGCGCGGCGGCCTGACCCTGTGCCGCGAAGAGTTCGCGAAGCAGATTGACAAGGCAGTGTTCCCCGGCATGCAGGGTGGACCGCTCATGCACGTAATCGCGGCCAAAGCCGTGGCGTTCCTCGAGGCCTCGACCGACGAGTTCCGCGAGTACGCGGCTCGCGTCGTCGCCAACGCCCGCCGCCTGGGCGACGAGCTGATGGAGCGGGGCTATCGCCTGGTCTCCGGCGGCACCGACACGCATCTCCTGCTCATGGACCTGCGCAATACGGATCTGTCGGGGAAGGACGCGGAAGGGCTTCTCGGCGAGGCGGGAATCACGGTGAACAAGAACACGGTCCCGTTCGAGGAGCGCTCCCCGTTCGTCACGTCCGGCGTCCGGATCGGCACCCCGGCCCTCACGACGCGCGGCATGCAGGTGGACGACATGACCTGGATCGCGGAGCGCATCGACCGGGCCCTGCGCAGCGGCGGCGACGAATCGGCGCTGCGGGCGATCCGTCACGAGGTTGAGGTGTTCTCCGACGCGTTCCCGCTGGTCGCATCGGCGCCGGCCATGGACGCCACGCCCCGCTGACCCGGCGCGTCCATTGATCGCCTGCGCCCCGCTGACCCGGGTGGCGGTCTGACCTCGACGCCGGACGTCGTCCTTCTGCCCTCCGCCGCGGCCGAGGCGGAGCTGACCGAGCGAGGATCCCGCTTCCTGGCCGTCGTCCGCCCCAGCACGAGTCTCGATGCGGCGGCCGACTCTCGAGACGCCGAGCGCCGGCGCTACCACGACGCCACCCACCACGTCTTCGCCGCGCGCCTCGCGGGCGGCGAGTTCCGCTACGACGATGACGGAGAGCCCTCTGGGACGGGGGGGCGCCCCGTCCTCGATGCGATCATCGCGCGGGACTTCGTTGATACGGTGGTGATCGTCACGCGGTACTATGGCGGCACGAAGCTCGGCACCGGCGGCCTCGCACGCGCGTATGGCGGAGCGGGCGCGCTGGCCCTGGATGCATGTACGGCCCGACGCGTCCGCCGGGGCGAAATCCACCACGTACGCTACGACTATGCCGACACCGGCGCGGTCGCCCGGCTGCTCGACGCGCCGGAAGTGCAGCGCGGGCCGGACGAATTCGGCGCGGACGTTCGGACCGAGATCCGCCTGCCGACCGGCGCGGAGGCCGCGTTCGCTCGACTCCTCCGTGACGCCACGAGCGGTCGCGCCACGCTCGAATCCGACGCCTCGCCGGAGCGATGCTGGATCCCCGTAACTTGACGCCCATCCGGCCGTTTCTACATTGCGAGAGTGAGAAGCCCGGGCAGGGACCAGGTCATGAGGCCCGAGGCCGGAGTCGAAACGAAAGGACGGGGTGGACGGAAGCATGCAACGTCCGGCTCACGAAGTCATCGCGCAGGTCTGTCGTCGCAACCCGCGGTACGCGACGCAGGCGTACATGTTCGTCCTCGATGCGCTGCATCGCCGGATGCTGCAGCTCGATGCGCCCCGCCACATCACGGGACCGGAGCTCGCCGGCGCCGTGCGCGACCTCGCCATCACGCGCTTCGGTCTCCTGGCGCGTACTGTACTCGAGCACTGGGGTGTTCACGCCACGTCCGACCTCGGGGAGATCGTCTTCCTGCTGGTCGACCACGGAGTGCTGACGAAGCAGGACACCGACTCGCTCGAGGACTTCGAAGAGCTATTCTCCTTCGAGCGCGTGTTCGAAGCGGAGTATCCCTGGGGCGCCTGACGAGGGCGCCCAGGGGTTGCTCGCCCCCCAGGACCGGCCGCGTGGGCGCGCCGGCCTTCACCACACACCTGCGCCGGCACGGCGCATCCGGGGAGACACTGTGAGTTCCGACAACGCCAATTCCTTCACGTCCTGCCTCCGTTGTGAGAAGGGCGTGCTCCTTCCGCTGTCGGACTACGGCCGCGATGGCGCGCCGATTCGCTACAAGGCCTGGGTGTGCTCGAATCCCGACTGCGGATTCAACATCCGGATCGACAACGGCGAGATCAGTTTCGGCCGCGACCTCGGCCAATCGCATAAGTAGCCCCCACCGCCAATGAGTGCCTGGCGCGGCGCGGCCGCCGTGGTCTGGGCGCCGACCGCCGGCGAAATGTCGGACCTCGACCGGCGCGCCGTCGCCGCGGGGCACACCTCCGAGCGCGTACTCATCGAAGCGGCGGGGCGCGAAGTCGCGGCCCGCATCGCCTCGATCGCGCCCGAGGGACCCGTCTGCGGCCTGATCGGCAGTGGCCACAACGGCGCCGACGCCCTCGTGGCGCTCCGAACCCTGGCCGCCTGGGGACGCACCGTGCGGGCCGTCCAGGCGGGAAGCGGGGCGCCCGAACCCGAGGTCCGCGCCGGCTGGCCGATCGAACTCGAGCCGGCTGGCGCGCTGCGCGAGCGTCCCCCGCGTGGCGGAGTGGTGCTCGACGGGCTGCTCGGAACCGGCGTCCGCGGTGCGCCGCGCGCGCCGCAGGCAACCCTCATCAACGCGGCGAACGGTCTGGGCCTACCAATAGTGAGCATCGACGTGCCGAGCGGCGCGGATGCCACGACCGGGGCCGTGCCCGGAGCCTGCATCCGCGCGGATGTCACGGTGTGCCTCGGCTGGCCGAAGCTCGGCCTGTTCCGGCATCCCGCGCGCTCACACGCGGGGCGCATCGAGGCGGTCGAGATCGGGTTTCCGCCGATCGACGCGGCGGAAGGCGGGACCGACGCCGCCGAACTGGCCGGGGGCGCAGGCGCGATCGCGCCCGCCGCTGACCCCGGCGCCCGCCTCATCACCGCCCGCCTCATCACCGCCCGCTGGGTCCAGGAACTGCTGCGGTCCCGGCCCGCCGACGCGCACAAGAGCACGTCGGGTTACGTGCTCCTCGTCGCCGGAACCGAGGGGATGGCGGGAGCCGCGGTCCTGGCGGCGCGCGCGGCATACCGCTCCGGTGCCGGGATCGTCCGGGTCATCGGCCACCCCGCGAACCGTGAGATCATCCAGCAGTCGGTGCCGGGAGCGATCTTCGCCTCGTGGGGCGAGGAGGGCGACGACCGTCAGGGTGGCGCCGCGAGCGCCGTCGAGGCGGGCGTCGAATGGGCGCATGCCCTGGCGATCGGTCCGGGCCTCGGGCGCGGGCCCGAGGCCCGATCGATGGTGGAGCGGCTGCTCGCCGAGCGGGGAGGTCGACCCGTGGTACTCGACGCGGATGGGCTGAACGCGTTCGCCGGCGAGCCGGAGCGGCTGGCGGCGCTCGTCGGGGAGGCCGACGTCATCACGCCGCATCCCGGTGAACTCGACCGTCTGCTCGACGTCGACTCGGCCGCCGATCCCCCCGGCGCGGCGCGCGCCGCGGCCGAGCGCTTCGGCTGCGTCGTCGTGCTGAAGGGTGCGCCGACGGTGGTGGCGTCGCACGGTGCGCCGCTTCGCGTGGCCGTGACGGGCGGGCCCGCGATGGCCGTCGGCGGCACGGGCGACGTGCTGACCGGCGCGATCGGAGCGGCCCTGGCGGCAGGCTACGGGGCGACCGACGCGAGCACGGTGGCACTGCTCCTGACGGGCCTCGCGGCCGAGCGCGCCCGGCCGGGCGGCATCGGACTCGTCGCCGAGGACATCCCCGACGCGATCCCGGCGATTCGCGAGGAGGTGGCGGGGCTCGGCCCGCGGCCATCCGGTCCGCTGTTCTTCGTGCTGGACTCGACAGCCGAGGCCCGCTCGTGAGCCGAGGCGCGCTGGCGGTCGGCGTTCTCCTTTTGCAGGTGGGGTGCGCTTCGACGCCACGCCAGGCGGCCGCGCAGATCTCGGCCGGGTTCTGGGACGCCGACGAACGGGTGCTCATCACCGATTTCCAGCGCGTGACCGCGCTCGCCCGCTCGCCCGATCAGTTGTTCGCGGCAACCGACGGAGGGCTCGTCGTGCGCAGCGACGCGTTCGAACGTTGGGAGCTCCCGGTGACGCGGGAGGACGGGTATCCCGAGGCGCAGGTCCTCGCGCTCGCCTACGACACGCGTGACGCGACGCTGTGGATGGCGACGAGCGACGCGAGGCTCGTGCAGTTCGAGCCGTTCGGCCGCCGCTTCCTCGACGAGTTCTCGATCGGCAGGGCGGGCTCGCGCATCGTGCCGGCCGCGGGCGGAACGTCGGAGCTCTACGTCCTGCAGGGGTCCGAATGGGTGTCGGTCGATCCGTTTTCCCGCGCGATCGACCGGGTGGGTCCGGGTGTCGTGCGTGAGGCGATCGCGCGCGACTTCGACCTGTCCCGGCGCAGCGAGCTGCTCCAGGATCTTCGGTTCGATGCGGCCCGGGCGTTCCTCGGCCGGCGCGGCCCCGCGCGCTACGAGGTGACCGACGTGATGCCCTCTAACAGCCCCGGCCGCTTCTGGGTGGCGACCTACGGCGGCTTCCTCGAGATTTACGACTCGTTCAGCGGCGCCGCCGAGCCCGTCGAGTACGGACTGATCGGGCGCGGAGTCGCCGCGGTGCTCGCGGTGGAGGGCGACCTCTGGTTCGCGCCGCTGCGACCGACCGATCGGTACGGCGTGTCGCGGGCGGACGAGGACCTGGAGACGTGGCGTGTCTGGGGCGACGGGTCGATCATATCGGACGAGCCCGACGCGCCCGACGAGCCGGTGCACGCCCTGGTCGCGACGGGTGACGGCGTGTGGGCGGGTGGAGATCGCCTGTACCGGTACGACGGGGAGCACTGGGTCCGCGAACCGCTCGGGAATCGGGCCGGCGACTTTCCCATCCGTTCCCTAGCCGAGGGGCCGGAGGGCCTCGAGGGCGTGTGGGTCGGCACCGAACGCGGCCTGTACCGTATCCCCTCGCCCGGCGCCGGGCCCGAAGGTCCGCTGGCGAATGCGAGGGACGTGCGGGCGCTCGCCGCGGTCGGACCCGATCTCTGGGTCGGGACGGACTTCGGCATTGCGCGGGTCCGCAGCGTCGACGGGCTGCCGCAGGTGGTCGGCACGGGCGCCGCGCCTCCGGGCCCGGTGGGCGCGCTGGCCGCCTACGCTGGCAGGTTGTACGCCGGCATCGGTCGGGACGTATGGGTGTTCGAGGGCGACGCCTGGACCCGGGCCGCGCCGCTCGGCGCGCTGGCGGCGCCCGTCACCGCGCTGGCCGTACGCGACGGCGTGGCGTGGATCGGCTCCGATGAGGGTGTCCTCGTGTGGGATACGCGCGAGGACGTCGTCACGCACCTCACCTTCGCGGCCGGCGACCTGCCGTGGGACGCGCGGGAGGGCCGCGGCGTGTTCGGGATCGCGATCGAAGCGGACGGCGCGGGCTGGGTGGCGACGCCGGCGGGCGCGATCCGGTTCGAACTGGACCGATGACCCCGGCCGGCGAGTTCGGGCGAATCGAACGCATGCTCGCCGCGTCGCGCCGCCTCCCGGTCCCCGACGAGATCGTAGTCGGCGCCGGCGACGACGCGGCGGTGATCCGACCGCCGGAAGGCGAGTCGCTCGTCCTCAGCTCGGATCTGTCGATCGAAGGCGTCCACTTCGAGCGCGGCTGGCTCACCTGGGACGCGATCGGCTATCGCGCGACCGTCGCGGCGCTCAGCGACCTCGCCGCGATGGCCGCCCGCCCGCTCGGCGCGCTCGTCTCGGTCGCCCTGCCGCCGGAGCTCGATGCCGGCGTCTATGCCGAGCTGGCCGAGGGGGTGACCGCCGCGCTGGAGGCGGCGGGCGCCGCGCTCCTCGGCGGCGATACATCCAGCTCGCCCGGTCCCGCGCTGCTCGACGTCGTGGTCGTCGGGTCGACGGGTGCTCCGGTACTCCGGAGTGGGGCACGGCCGGGCGATGAGCTCTGGGTGACGGGCCGGCTGGGCGGCGCCGCGGCGGCCGTCCTGGCGCGGCGTGCGCAGCTCGAGCCCCATCCCGCGGCCCGGCGCCGATTCGATCGACCGCCCGTGCGCTGGCGTGAAGCGCGCTGGCTGGCGGAGCGGGGCGTCGTCACCGCCGCGATCGACCTGTCCGACGGCCTCGCGGGCGACGCGCGACATCTCGCTCGCGCGAGCGGGGTCGGCCTCCTCCTCGAACCACACGCGTTGCCGCTGCACGAGGTCCTCGAGGGCTGGGCGGACGATCAAGCGGCGCGGACGATCGCCGCCGGTGGCGGGGAAGACTACGAGCTGCTGTTCAGCTCGCCTGCGGGAGCTATCGGCGCCTCGCGCGAGGAGTGGAAGAGCGCGTTCGACGTCGACCTCACGCGGGTGGGGCGGGTGATCGAGGGCGACGGCGTGGCCTGGATCGACCGCGCCGGCGAGCCCGTGGACCCGCCGGCGGCGGCCGGCTTCGATCATTTCGGCGGAGCGGACTGACCCGCTACCGCCGTCGCAACGGTCAGGCGACTACTGGTTCGGCGTGACGAAGATCGGGATCCCGCCCTCCGTCGGCGCGACGACCAGGTTGTTCTGCCCGGTTGCCACCTGCCCCAGCACTTCCAGGTAACGCCAGTACAGGTACCGCTGGCCCTGCACGCCGGTCAGGCTTGTCGCGATGATGCCCTGGGCATCACGGATACCTGCCGCCTCGGCGCGCTTCTGGTTCGCCTGCTCCTCGACGACCTGCGTCTGGTAGACCTCGGCCTGCACCTGCTGCTCGCGCGACAGCTTGGCCTCGATCGCCTCGCGCAGCGTCTCGGGCGGCACGAGCTCGCGCACGAAGAAATCGGTGACCTCGATGCCGCGCGGCGTCAGGCGATCGGCCATCAGCGCCTCGATCCGCGAGCCGATCTCCGATCGTTCGCGGGA
>JBPCJZ010000016.1:0-3102 GCA_051004775.1 Gemmatimonadota bacterium | reverse complement strand
GAAGCTCATCGCGTTCAGCGTCGTGGCCACCGAGGTCTCGACTCCGGTCGGGACCGCGTCCTCACATCCTGCCGCGAGCACCAGCAGCAGCACCGGTGCTACGAATGTTCTTGCGCGCATGACTCCTCCAGGTTTGCGGGGTGGGGCGGCTCGCCCGCCCTTCACCAGAAGAAGCCGCAAACGGGCGTCGATCTCCTCACTCCGCTTCGACCAGAAGAAGCCGAGAAGCGGCCGGCATCTCCTCGTGTCTCGCAGGCGGCGACTTACACGGCCAGAACCTCCACGTCATAGTCTTCGAAAGCCCGATCGGCGGTGAGAATCGGCACACCTTCGAGTTGGGCCTGCGCCACGAGGAGACGGTCGAACGGATCGGAATGGTGGGGTGGGAGACTCGCCACGCGGAGCGCGTGGCTGTGAAGGATCGGGAGCGGACTCACGCCCGACCGAACGATCCATTCCGAAACGACTTCCGCCGGCTCACCCGGCAGTTCGAGTCGGCCGATCGCGTACTTGATCGCGATCTCCCACGCCGTGGCGGCCGACATGAGAAGTTCGTTGTCGGTGTTTCGCAGGAGATCGCGCGTGGGATCGGAGAAGCGGTCGGGTTCGCCGATCATCCACAGCCAGCAATGCGTATCGACGAGGATCCGCACGGGACCTCAGCTCCGCCCGCCGCCGTAGAATGTCCGCAGCACGTCCGCCGGGAGTGGGGCATCGAAGTCGTCCCCGATCCGCAGACCTTCGCGGACGAAGCCCAGCTCACGGACGTGACCGCCGTCCTCGAGCGGGACGAGTCGAGCTACTGGCTTCCCGGCCCGCGCTATCACGATCACCTCGCCGGCCGCTACGCGCTTGAGCAGGCGGGACAGATGGGTCTTGGCTTCATGCGTGTTTACGATCTTCATGATCACATAAGACTAAACTACGCACATGACTAAGTCAACTCATCCACCCGCTTCAGCCGCCGAGCGCCCCGATCAGGTCGGACCGCGTGAGGATAGCAAGCTGACCATCGGAGCCGCGGACCAGCACGGCCTGGGCGCCACGGCCCAGCTTGCCGGCGAGTTCCGACACGGCGGCGGTCTCCTCGACGATCGGGAAGGGGTCGCCCATCAGGTCGGCCACCAGGCGCGCGCGGGCATCGGGGTCGCCGATCAGCGACTCGAGGATGTGCTGCTCGACGAGGCTCCCGACTACCTCGCCGTCCCGGGTGATCGGTAGCTGCGAGATCTCGTGCTCCTGCATGACGTGGATCGCGTCTTCGAGGGTGGTGTCGGCGGCGACCGAGACGAGTGACCCGCGACCATTCCGTGATTCACGCTGCTCCAGCAGGCGTGCCGCGGTGACCTTCGCCTCGTCCGGCAGGAAGCCGTGCTCCTGCATCCACACGTCGTTGTAGACCTTGCCGAGCGAGCGGTAGCCTCCGTCTGGCATGATGACCACGCACACGCTGTCCTCGTCCAGCCGGTCGCGGTTCGCCTCCATCCACTGGAGCGCGCCGGCCATCGCCATACCGCACGACCCGCCGAGGAAGAAGCCCTCCTCCTCGGCCAGCCGGCGGGTCATGAGCATCGACTCGCGATCGTCCACTCGCACGTAGTCGTCGACGATCTCGAAGTCCATGTTTCCGGCCAGGATATCCTCGCCCACTCCTTCGGTCACGTACGGATAGATCTCGTCGTCGTCGAATTCCCCGGTGTGGAAGTACTTGAAGTAGACGGAGCCGAACGGGTCGACGCCGATTACCTGCACGTCCGGGTTCTTCTCCTTGAGTTAGGCGGCGCACCCCGAGATCGTGCCGCCGGTGCCGGCCCCTACGAACAGGTGCGTGATCCTGCCGTCCGTCTGCTCCCACAGCTCGGGGCCGGTGGTGCGGACGTGGGCCGCCGTGTTGGCCGGGTTGTCGTACTGGTTCAGATAGACGGAGTTGGGGATCTCCCGCGCGAGACGGCGGGCGACCTGATAGTACGAGCGCGGGTCCTCGGGCTCGACTGCCGTCGGGCAGACGATCACCCGGGTGCCCAGCGCGCGCAGGATGGCGATCTTCTCCGGGCTCTGCTTGTCGGTCGTCGTGAAGACGCACTTGTATCCGCGCGCGATCGCGGCGAGCGCCAGGCCCACGCCGGTGTTGCCGCTCGTGCCCTCGATGATCGTGCCGCCCGGCTTCAGGTCACCGGCTTCGACCGCCGCCTCGATCATCGATACGCCGATCCGGTCCTTCACGGACCCGCCCGGATTGAAGTACTCGAGCTTGGCCAGGACCGTGCCCGGCAGGTGCGCCGCCAGGCGGTTGACGCGAACCAGCGGAGTATCGCCGATGGTTTCGAGGATGTTGTCGTGCCACATGTGGCGAGTGCTCCGTTTACGAACTCTGATGGTCCAGCCGCTTCCCGAGAGACTGTCCCGTCGGGCGCCCTGAAGCTACTCCGCCGCCGCCAGCCGAACCCGCGCCTCTTCGAGACGGGCCCTCGCTTCGTCACTCAGCGTCGGGTAGCGCAGGTCCAGGCGCGACAGGCTCCGCTCCACGATATCGGCCACGGTCATCCGCATGAACGGCTTGCTGTCGGCCGGGATGGCGTACCAGGGCGCCCACAAGCGCGACGTGGCGTTCAGCGCGTCCTCGTACGCCGCCATGTAGTCGTCCCAGTGTTCACGCTCGGCCACGTCGCTCGCCGAGAACTTCCAGTTCTTCTCCGGCTCGTCGATGCGGGAGAGGAACCGGCGCTTCTGCGCCTCGGGGGACACGTTCAGCCAGAACTTGAGAACGAGCGTGCCGGACTCCGCCAGATGTTCTTCATGCGCGGCGATCGCTTCGTAGCGCTCTGCCCAGAGCTCGGTGAGGTCGGAAATGTGGGGCAGGCGCTGCGCCTCGAGATACTCGGGGTGGACGCGCACCACGAGCACTTCCTCGTAGTAGCTGCGATTGAAGATCCCGATCCGTCCGCGCTCGGGCAGGCGGATCGCGGTGCGCCACAGGAAGTCGTGGTCGAGCTCCTCGCGCGAGGGCTGCTTGAACGAAAAGACCTGGCAGCCGGCGGGGTTGATGCCGGTCATGACCGCGCGGATCGTCGAGTCCTTGCCGGCGGCGTCCATCGCCTGGAA
>JBPCJZ010000015.1:0-14209 GCA_051004775.1 Gemmatimonadota bacterium | reverse complement strand
TCCAGGTCGGCGTTGGCGCGGACGCCGGGCGCCGCCTCGAAGTGGAGATCCGCGAAGGTGGGGATGCGGAAGGCCTGCCCGACGCGCCCGTACAGGCGGCTGCCCGCGCCGGTCCGGTACCAGGCGCCGAGCTCCGGCGACGCGGCGCTCGCGCCCCGTGTGACATCCACCGACAGCGCCGGCTCGAGGCCGAAGCGCGCCGCCTCCGCGGTCGCGCCGCCGAGTCTCAGGTCGTGCCGGAGGGTAGCGCCGGCCGCCAGGCGGGTCGGCGCGTCCGCAACCGCGTCGCCGGACAGCCGCTCGGCCGAGAATCGCAGCGCGAGGAGCGCGGGCACCGGCCCGGGGAGCTCGCCCTCCGCCCCGGCGCGGATATCGGTCGCGTGCTGGCGGGCCGGCTCCCCCCCGTCGCCCGGAGTGTACGTCATCCCCAGGCGGCGGACGCCGGCTCTGAGGGCCGCCCGGCCGAGCAGATAGGACGCATTGGCCGAGGCGCGGCGCTCCGCCCATCGCGAGCCGGCGAAAGCCGTCGTCCCGGACCGACCGGGGATGCCGCGCTCGAGATCGTCGAGGCGCGCGTTGGCCCGCAGCCTGTCGGTGCGGACGCCGACGCCGGCCCACAGCGACGTGTGGTCCGCCCCGCTCCGCGTCTCCACGGGCGATCCCGGCGCCAGCCGGTTCTCGAACGGGTAGTCGTTCTCGGCGGTCGCGAGGCCGGCCGAGAGCTCGAGGCTCGTCTCGCCCATCCCCATGCCCGCCCGCCCGGAGGCCTCGCGGCGACCGAAGGACCCGGCGGCCAGTCGCGCGGAGCGTCCATCGCCTTCCGCCCCCGATTCGAGGAGCAGGGCGCCCGCGAGCGCGCCGGAACCGTACCGGGCGGCGCCGGAGCCGCGGACCAGTGTCACGGAAGCGAGGGAGGCGAGGGAGACCGTCGACAGGTCTGCGGTCCCGGTGACCGGGTCGTTGAGCGGCACGCCGTCGAGCAGGACGAGCACCCCCTCGGGGCGCGACCCGCGGATCGACAGCACCTGGCGTCCGCCGCCGCCGAAGCCGCGCACCGATGTCGCGCCGCGCGCGTCGAGCCAGTCAGACAGCGACTGCCAGGCGCTCGTGCCGTCACCCGGCGCCCAACGCTCGACGGAACGCGCCAGACCGGGATCGAACAGCGATCGGCGCACCGTCACGGCGAGTCCGGGAAGACGGACCGCGCCGCCCGCGGGCGCGGCGCGGCCCGGCGCGTCGTCCCCCGCGGCGGCCGTGTCAGGCGCCGCTTGCTGGGCGACCGCCGGAAGGGCTCCTCCGAGCGCGGCGACGGCCAGCGCGAACCCGATCAGCCTCCGGTTCACGATGACACCGGGAGCGCGACGGAGCCGAGGCCGTCGGTCGAGATCACCTCGACCGGCCAGGCGTACGCGGCCCCGAGATGCTCGGGGGTGAGGACTTCGGCCGGGCCGCCGTCGGCTACGACGGCGCCAGCCCGCAGAAGAACGACGCGGGAGCAGAACCGGCTCGCCATATTGATGTTATGCGTTACACTAATAACCGTAAGCGACAACTCATCCACAAGTTGTGTAAGAAGGTCGAACACCGCGAACTCGTGCCCGAGATCGAGATGGGCCGTGGGTTCGTCGAGCAGCAGCAGCTCCGGCTCCTGTGCGAGCGCTCGCGCGACCCGCGCCCGCTGCAGCTCGCCCGCCGACAGCTGCGTGACGTAGCGACGCGCGAGGCCCGTGAGGTCCGTCCGGGCCAGCGCGGAGTCGACGACCCGGCGGTCCGCCGCCCCCGGCGCGTCGAGCGCCCCCAGGTAGGGGTTCCTGCCGAGGGCGACGTAGTCCGCCACGCGAATCGGAAAGCCTACTTCCTCGGCGGAGGAAACCAGGGCCATCTTCCGCGCGAGATCGCGGCGCGGCCACTGGCTGATCTCGCGCCCCGCCAGCGTGGCCACGCCTCGATCACAGGGCAGAAGTCCGGCGATCACGCGCAGCAGCGTGCTCTTCCCCGCCCCGTTCGGCCCCAGGATCGCGGTGTGGGCGCTCGGGGCGAACTCGAGCGACACGTCGTCGACCGCCCGGGCTTCGGCGTTCGGGTAGCGCACGGACACGCCGTCGAGTGTCAGCATCACGCGGTCGATCCGCGACGGAGCAGGAGCAGGAAGAACGGAACCCCGACGAGCGCGGTGACGACCCCGATCGGGATTTCGACCGGTCCCCAGGGGCCCCGGGCCGCCGCGTCGGCGAACGTGAGCACGCCGGCTCCCGCGAGCCACGACAGGGGCAGCAGTCGGCGATGATCGTTGCCCCACAGCATCCGGACCGCGTGGGGCACGACGAGGCCCACGAAACCGATGATGCCGGCGACCGCGACCGTAGCGGCGGCGAGCAGGCTGCCGATCGTGTAGGCGATCCGCTTCGTCCGTTCGACGTCGGTGCCGAGCGCCGAGGCCGCTTCCTCGCCCAGGGACAGCGCGTTCAGATCCCGCGCCAGCGCGAACGCCACGAGCGCGGCGGGCACGGCGTACAGCGCGAGGATCCCGTTCATCTTCCACGAAATGCCCGACAGGCTCCCGAGCGTCCAGAAGTAGGCCGAACGAAGCGCCTCGGCGGGGCCGAGGGTGAGCAGCAGCGTGATACAGGCGCTCAGGAACGCGCTCGTGACGACGCCGGCGAGGATGAGCACCCGTACGTCCATCCGGCCCGCCACCCGGGCGACGCGGAACACGACCGCGATCGCCGCCAGCCCGCCGGCCAGCGCGGCGAGCGGGAGCGCGAGGGCTGCGGCCGCCGCCAGCCCGCTCACGAGGGCCACGACGGCGCCGAGGGCCGCGCCGGAAGACACCCCGAGGAGGTACGGCTCGGCCAGCGGATTCCGCAGCAACGCCTGGAACAGGCCGCCCGACACGGCCAGCGCCGCGCCGACCAGCAGGGCCGCCACCACGCGGGGCCCGCGGATCTGGAGGAGAATGAGACGCGCCTGCGGGTCGCCGCCCCCGCCGAGGACCTCGAGCAGCTCGCCCGCGCCCAGCCCGGCCGGCCCCGTCACGAGACCCGTGAACGCCGAGAGCGCGAGGAATACGACCAGCGTCGGATAGGGTCGGAGGCGGCTCACGGCGCGAGCGGCCGATCGGAGGCGAGCTCCGGATGGATCGCACGGGCGAGAGAACGTACCGCGATCCCGACCCTCGGCCCGAGTTTGTGGAGGAGATCCGCGTCCACCTCGCGCACCCGGCCATCCCGCACCGCCCGCAGGCTGTTCCACAGGGGGCGCTCGAGCGGCGAGCCCGCGCCCGACCACTGTTTGCTCACCGGAAACACGATCACGTCGGGGTCGCGCGCGACGATCGCCTCGAGTGAGACGGTCGGCGACGGCGCCTCGACATCGTGGAACACGTTCCGGCCGCCGGCGATGAAGATGAGCGAGTCGAGATAGCTGCCCCGCCCGATCGTGAAGGGCGGCGGGTGGGCGATGTCGTAGTAGACGGTGGGGCGATCTAGAGCGGTCGTGCGGTCGCGCACGTCGTTCAGGTCCGCGTCGATAGCCGACCACAGCGAGTCGGCGCGCCCCGGCCGCTCCAGCACGGCGCCGAGCCGCGCGATCGTCGACCGGAGGTCTTCCAGCCGGTTCATGCGAAAGACGAGGGAACGGACGCCGAGCCGGTCGAACTCCGCGACGGTCCGCGCGTTGTCAGAGCCGGCCACGAGGAGCACGAGGTCGGGGCGGAGCGTCACGACCCGTTCGATCGCGACGCCGATCGCATGACCCACGTCGGGCACGGCCCGCACTTCGGGCGGGAAGTTGTCGTAGATGGAGCGGCCGACGAGGCAGCGGTCCGCGCCGAGCGCGTAGATGATCTCGGTCGTCGCGGGGATCAGCGACACGATGCGGCATGGAGGGGCCGGAAACAGGACCCGGCGCCCGAGGTCGTCGACGACGGCGATAGAGTCGGGATCGCCAGGCCGCGCGGCGACCGCTGGAACCGCGCCGGACGCAGGAACCGCGCCGGACGCAGGAACCGCGCCCGCATCCTGGCCGGCCGCCGGGGAGGCGGCGAGGAAGGTCGCCAGGCCCGCGAAAACCACGACGGCCCGCGTGACGCGCGTGGCGTTCGGATGCCGACAACCGCCAAAAGGCCGCCGGGCCGCCCGGCCGCGGATGAGGCCCGCGGGCGACCCGGCTTCGTCCGTCCGATTCCGTCGTGTCCGAAACACCCGGCGCAAAAAAAGCCCCCGTTCTGCGGGAGCGACGGGGGACCGACGGACGATGTCCAGGGGCCCGCCCACCCTCTTCCCGCGAAGAGTCGTCGTGGGCGAGAACGGAGCACGTCTCCTGGCTCGAGGTCCGTACGCGACCTTCCCGGAGCGGACTCCAGTGGTCGTGCGGCGCACGGTGGATCCCGGGGGATCCTTCCTCTTACAGTGGCGGGGCCGCGTCGGATTTACACCGACTTCCGTCCGCGCCGTTCTCGTACAGCTACGGCGTCAGTTTACGCGCCCCGACCGGGAACCCGCAACTGGCCGCGGGCGGCTCCGCCGGTCCGCGCACCGCCTGTCCGGTGGACGACATACGCCGCAACCAGGAGCAGAACACCGCCCGCGGCCCACACGAGCACCCAGATATCCAGGCCGCCCGGCGTCATGCGCCGGACCCGGAGTCGGTCGCCCGCCGCCAGGTCGAGTCCCTCGTAGCGATGATGGATCCGGCCGGCGCGTTCGGCCGTCTCGGCGTGGACCGCGCCGCGAACCTCGGCGTCGAGATCGACTATGACGAGTTCGACGCGG
Source organism: Gemmatimonadota bacterium (assembly GCA_051004775.1). GTDB lineage: Bacteria > Gemmatimonadota > Gemmatimonadetes > Palauibacterales > Palauibacteraceae > JARFPW01. The sequence goes on along the minus strand of JBPCJZ010000015.1, from coordinate 9,437 downwards.
TCCGTCGGATGCTCGACGGGCAGGTCCAGTTCATCTCCCTCGACACGGTAGGTGTAGGCGACGCGCGCTCCAAGCGGAGACAGGACCGAATGAAGCTCGACGCCGCCCGCGCCGAAGCGGATTGCCTCGGCGGGCACCCCGCCCTCGATCGGCTGGACGCCGCTCGCGTCATCGGGCAGCGTCGCGGCCCAGAGCGCGACCGTGTCGGCGCCGGGAACCAGCGTGCGGTCCGGGCGCCCGGCGAGGTCGAACACCTCTGCGACGTCCAGGCCGCCCCCCGCCGCCGGCGCGACGACGACCTGCCGGATCGCCACGCGCACGTCGGGCGGCGGCGCCCAGGCGGTGGTCGTGTCGTAGACCGCGACGTCGTAGGGCTCGGAGCCCGTCGCGGGAGCGTGGAGCGCGGGCCCGAAATAGAGGACGCCCCGGTACCGGGCGGCCGCGAGCCACACGGCTCCGTCGGCGGCGGACAGGGAGAAGCGGAAGCCACCATCGTCGCCGCTCCGCGCGGAGTCCGCGACGCTTCCGCCCTCGGCCGTGACGCGGTGAAGTTCGACCTCGGCGTCTGGAACGGCCGCGCCGGTCACCCCGTGCACGACGCGGCCCTCGAGGCTCTGCGCGCGGACCGGGGCGGGAGTTGTGAAGGCGGCGAGCGCCCAGACAAGCGCCCCGACCCGCGCCGCGGGGAGCGCCCGCGACAACGCCGCGGCGGTCCACGCGACGGGCAGGGCGGCCCGGGCGCGGCGGATCATGGCTGGAAGCGCCCGAAGTCTTCCGGGTCGAGGCCTCTCAGATATTCCCGCAGCTCCGCGGGATCGGACGTTCCGCCGGTCGCGCCGGGATCCCCCTTCGGGATGACATCCTCACCCGACGACGCCCAGTCACCTTCCTCGTCGGTATCCTGCTGGATCTCGATCGGCATGTGGTCGAGCAGAGAATCCGCGACGAAGATCGGCGCGCCCGCCCGGAGAGCCAGCGCCACGCTGTCGCTCGGACGCGAGTCGACCGTGACGACCTCCGAGGAGCGGCGCAGCAGAAGGGCGGCATAGTACGTATTCTCGACCACGCGATTGATCTGCACGCGAACCAGTTCCCCGCCCATCTCGGCGATCACCGCATGGAGCAGGTCATGCGTCAGCGGACGCGCGAACTCGATCCCCGCCAGGACCATCGCGATGGCGCTCGCCTCGCCCGGCCCGATCCAGATCGGCAGGATCCGGTCGCCCCCCGTCTCTTTGAGGATGACCACCGGCGTCCCGGTGGACTTGTCGAGTCCGAGGCTCGAAACCTCGACTCGCGTGAGTTCTCCGTCGGACGAGCCGTTCCCGGGTACGTCGTTCATTCGAGTTCGCCGACTTCGATCACGTCCCGAGATCCCACGAAGCGAGGTAGCGCTCCTGCTCGGGCGTGAGAACGTCCAGCCGGATATCCATCGCCGCGAGCTTGAGCCGGGCGATCTCCCGATCCATGGCCGACGGCACGCGGTGCACTTCCTTCGAGAGCTTCTTTCCCTCGTCCGACAGCAGGTACTCTCCGGCTAGCGCCTGGTTGGCGAAGGACATGTCCATCACCGCGGCGGGATGGCCCTCGGCCGCGGCGAGGTTGATCAGCCGTCCGCTCGCCAGGATCACGACGCGGCGACCGTCAAGCAGGAACTCCTCAACGAGCGGCCGAACTTCGACGGGTTCGCCGTCGGCTGCCTCCCGCAGGCCCGCCACGTCGATCTCGACGTCGAAGTGCCCGGAGTTCGCCACGATCGCGCCGTCCTTCATCGCGCGGAAGTGTTCTTCGCGGATGACGCTCGTGTTGCCCGTGAGCGTCAGGAAGAGATCGCCGACGGAGGCCGCCTTCTCCATCGGCATGACCGGAAAGCCGTCCATCGTCGCCTCGAGGGCCACGACCGGGTCGATCTCGGTGACGATGACATGGGCGCCGGCTCCACGCGCGCGCAGGGCCACGCCGCGACCGCACCAGCCGTACCCGGCGACCACGACGGTCGACCCGGCGAGGAGCATGTTCGTCGCCCGCACGACGCCGTCGAGCGTCGACTGGCCCGTGCCGTACCGGTTGTCGAACAGATGCTTGGTGAGGCTGTCGTTGACGGCCATGACCGGGAACTGCAGCACGCCGTCGGCGGCCATCGCGCGCAGGCGGATGATGCCGGTGGTGGTTTCCTCCGTGCTGCCCGCGATGTCCGACACGACCTTCTTGCGCTCGTCGGCGTCGAGCGCGCTGACCCAGTCACGCACGGGGGGCGCCAGGTCGTCGAGGCGATCGAGTGCGATCATGTGGAGCGCGCCCACGAGGTCAGCCCCATCGTCCATCGTGACGTGCGGCCGATGGGCGAGGGCCGCCTGGATGTGGCGGTAGTACGTCTCGTTGTCCTCCGCGCGGATCGCGTGGACCGCGATCCCGAGCTCCTCGACCAGCCACGCCGCGACGTCGTCCTGCGTCGAGAGCGGGTTCGAGGCGCACAGCAGTACGTCGGCGCCGCCGGCCTTGAGCGTCCGCATCAGGTTGGCGGTCTCGGTCGTCACGTGGAGGCACGCCGACACCCGCACGCCCTCGAACGGCTTCTCCTCCTCGAAGCGCTCCCTGATCTGGCGCAGCACGGGCATGAAGCGCTCGGCCCATTCGATGCGACGGCCGCCGGCGGGGGCCAGGGAGGGATCGGCGATATCCGACGGGATCCTGCTGGTCATCGATTCCATGCTCTATGTATGCTCCGCTGAGATGCGATCTGTGAGTACTCGAGTCTCGCTTCCGTTCGTCATCCGTCCACCGCGTCGCGCAGCGCGTCCTGCCGGTCTGTGCGCTCCCAACTGAAGCCGCCGTCGTCTTCGGGTTCGCGGCCGAAGTGTCCGCCGGCGGCCGTGCGTTCGAAGATCGGCCGGCGCAGGCCGAGCGCCTGCGTGATGCCGTTGGGCGTCAGGTCGAAGGCGAGCCGGATCGCCGCAACCAGATCCGCGTCCGGCACGCGGCCCGTGCCATACGTGTCCACCATGATCGACACTGGCTCGGCCACGCCAATCGCGTAGGCGACCTGCACCAGCACGCGGCGCGCGAGGCCCGCGGCCACCAGGTTCTTCGCCACCCAGCGGGCGGCATAGCTGGCCGATCGGTCGACCTTGGAGGGATCCTTTCCGCTGAATGCGCCGCCGCCATGCCCGCCGAAGCCGCCGTACGTATCGACGATGATCTTGCGGCCGGTCACGCCGGCGTCACCGTGCGGCCCGCCGATCTCGAAGTTACCGGTCGGGTTGATATGCAGCTTGAGGCCGCCGCCCGCGAGCAGGTCCGTCGGCAGCGCCGGCCGGATGACGACCTCCTCGAGCCGCCCGGCGAGGTCCTTCACATCGGGATCGTGCTGCGCCGACAGGACGACCGTTTCGATCGCGACGGGCCGATGATCCTCGTAGCGGACCGTGACCTGCGCCTTGCCGTCGGGGCGCAGCCAGGGCAGCTCGCCCGAGGTGCGGACGTCGGCGAGCCGGCGCGTGAGGGCATGGGCCAGGGAGAGGGGCAGCGGCATCAAGCTGTCGGTCTCGTCGGTCGCGTAGCCGAACATCATCCCCTGGTCGCCCGCGCCGCCATGCTCCACACCCATGTGGATGTCTGCGGACTGCATGTGGAGGTGCTGATAGACATTGCACGATGCCGCGTCGAACTGGAGTTCCGGCCGATCGTAGCCGATGCGATGGATCGTCCGGCGGGCGATTGCCTCGTAATCGACGTCGCTGTCGACCGTCTTCCCACCCCGAACACAGCGGATCTCGCCGGCCAGCACGACGCTGTTGGTCGTAACCAGCGTCTCGCAGGCGACGAAGCTGTCGGGCGCCTCCGTCAGGACCGCGTCGAGGACCGCGTCGGAGATCTGGTCCGCGACCTTGTCGGGATGCCCTTCCGACACCGATTCCGATGTGAATAAGAAACTGTTTGCCACGCTCTGCATGCTCCCGGTTCGAGAAGCCGGCAAAAGTACCGGCCGTCTAGTTCTCCGACAACCGCGGTCCGTCCCCGAACCGGACGCCGTGCTCCGCAAGATACGTCGTCAGCGCCGCGCGGCAGGAGGCCGCGTCGTCCCATTCTCTGCCGTCCACGAACTTCGCCAGGTCCGCGGCCGAGACGCTGCGAGCCAGTTCCCGCTGTTCGCCCAGGGCCGCGAGCGACATGCTGAAGCTGCGGTAGCCGAGGCCGACCAGCAGGGCGAGGCCGGCCGGCTCTCCGGCCAGCTCCCCGCACACGCTGAGATCCAGCTCGTGCTCCATGCACGCCGCGGCGAGCCGGCGGTACATCGCTACGAGCGCCGGGTGGAGCGCATCGAATATCCCCGCGAGCTTCGCGTTCCCCCGGTCCGCGGCCAGAACGTATTGCGTGAGATCGTTCGTTCCGAGACTGACGAAGTCGACCAGCGGCGCGATCCGGTCGATCAGCTCGAGCGCCGCGGGCGTCTCGATCATGATCCCGAGCGGTACGGGCGACTCGGGGCCGTCGGCGCCGAGGGAGTCGTAGACCTCAGACAGCAGGACGCGGGTCCGGGTGATCTCGTCGATCGACGTGATGAAGGGCAGCAGCAGCCGGAGGTTGCCGTAGGGCGCAGCGCGGATCGCTCCCCGGAGCTGGTTCATGAACAGGTCCGGAAGGTCTAGGCAGACGCGGATCGCCCGCCATCCGAGGTACGGATTGTCCTCCCGCGGCATGTCGAGGAACAACGGGAACTTGTCCCCGCCGATGTCGAACGTGCGGAGCGTGACGACGCGATCCGGAAGCGCCTCGAGCGCCGCCCGGTACGCCTCGTACTGCTCTTCCTCGCTCGGAATTTCGCGGTGCCCGATCACCAGGAACTCCGACCGGAACAGGCCGATGCCGTCGGCGCCGAGGCGCTCCGCGAGCAGTACCTCGTCGGGGCGGTCGACGTTGGCCTGCAAGGACAGCTCGACCCCGTCGGTCGTAACGGTGGGCGACCCGGCCGTCTCTTCGAGCTCGACCCGGCGCTCTTCGATCCGCACCCGGCTCTGGCGGAAACTTTCCATATCCGCGTCGGACGGGTTCGTGATGAGCCGTCCGGTCCGGCCGTCCATCAGCAGCATCGTCCCCTGTTCGAGTCCTTCGAGCGCCCGGCCGATGCCCACGACGGCGGCGATGCCGAGCGATCGCGCGATCACGACGGAATGGGCGCCGCGCGAACCGTAGGCCGTTACGAAACCCACGACCTGGTCCGTATCGAGACGGGCCGCGAGGCTGGGCGGCAGGTCGCGTCCGACCAGGATCAGCGGGTCGCCCGCCGTCTCGGGGAGCTCGGGTTCGTCGAGGCCGAGCAGCGCCGCCAGCACCCGCGTCCGCACGTCCTGCAGGTCGGCCAGCCTGTCGAGGACCATCGCCTGCCCCGAATCGACCATCCGCACGCGGTTCTCGAGCATCTGAAGCTCGAAGGCGCGCTCGGCGGAGAGGAAATTCTCGCGGATGTAGGCGACCGTGCCGTCGACGATCATGGGGTCGTCGATCATCCAGGCCTGCGCCTCGAACATCCGTCCCTCGAACTGGCCGAGCCGGGTCGCCGTGTCCGAGGCGAGCGACTCCAGACGCTTCCGCGATGCGGCGCGCGCCGCGTCGAAACGCGCCAGTTCAGCATCGACCTCGTCCGGCGCGATCGTGCGGTGGGCCACGGCGGGCACGTCGAAATCGAGCCGATGGATCCGGCCGAGGGCGCGGCCGGGCGCCGCTCCCACCCCTTCGAGAGTTCCGCGCGCTGTCACGACCCGGCTCCCGGCCCGGCTCCGGCGTCGTCGGCCAGCTCTTCGCCGAACCCGCCGGCCACGAGCTCGGCGAGCGCGGCGAGAGCCTCCTCCGCTTGCGGCCCCTCGGTGCGGATCTTGAGGGTCGATCCGCATTCGGCCGCGAGCATCATCACGCCCATGATGCTCTTGCCGTTCACTTCGAGATCGTCCTTGGCGACGAACACCTCCGCGTCGAATCCCGATGACAGCTTGACGAACTCCGCCGACGGCCGGGCGTGCAGCCCGAGCAGGTTCGGAATTCTGATCTCGCGTACGTTCATCGGTCCATTCGTTTCGTCGTTCATGATCCCGCGTCCGCCAGAGCGAGCAGCATCCATACGATGGGGATCGACAGGAGGAGCCCGACGGCCAGCCGGCCGAATCGGTTCGGCCAGCGGAACGCCGGTACGGCCGTCAAAGCGGCCGCCAGCAGCAACAGCCAGCTCTCGGCGCTGCGGCCGGCCGTGTCCACCACGATCCGTCCTAGCAACACAGACGCCGCGCCGAGAAGGAACATGGTAACGGGCCACAGCCGATCGGTCAGCCGCTGCAGCGGAAACTCGCGCAGCAGGCGTCCGACGCCGCGACCGTGTTCCCAGCCGCGACGGAAGCCCCAGATCCGCACCCATACGTGCCCGGCGTTGTACAGGACGAGGAACACCAGGACGGCGGCGAGCGAACCGGCGCCCACGCCGAACAGCACGATCCCGATCAGCAGGCAGAACGGGCGCCACTCCGCCCATATCGTCCGGTCACCGAGCGTCCCGAGCGGACCCCTCAGGGCCACCCGGAACCGCTCGATTTCCTCGGCCGGCGCCCTTTCCAGCTCGAGCCGCGCCAGCGCGCCGACCGCCACGGAGGCAAGGTACGGGTGCGAGTTGAACGAATCGAGATGGCGCAGCATGGCGGATCGCAGCGCGACCGGATCGCCCGCGTGGATCCGCCGGAGGAGCGGCAGCATCGCGTAGGTCAGGCCGGGAGCGATGAGCGTCGGATAATTCCACAGGGCCTGCACGGCGAAGGACCGCCTCACCGCGCGCCACAGGTCGCTGCTCAGCGGTTTCATGCCCGCCACCACAGTGTCGCGAACGTCAGCAGCGCGCCGAGCAGGACCATCCTCCAGGCGCGAACGTCGGGCGCCGTGGTGCGGGCCCCCGCCCCGATCGAGGCCGCGATGGCCGTCACGAGCGCGGCGGCGCCAAATGCGGCGCCCGGCCCGGTGACGGGAATGCCCGAGGCGAACGCGGCGAGCAGCGTGATCGGGACGAGGAAGCCCGCGGTCACGGCCGTCCCGCGGGCGAAGTCGATCGCAAGCGCGAGGCGGACCCGGCGTTCGAGCTTGTTCGGAAAGTCCGCCAACAGCGCGACGTTCGCCACGAGGCGTTCGTTCAGCCGGCGGCGCGCATACCCCGCGTACGAACCGGCCCAGCCCACGACCCAGCCCCCGATGAGCGACGTGACCAGCGCCTCGATCGATGCGGCCCCGGACGCGGCGTAGGCCGCTCCCGCAACGAGGCCGGCGGGACCGGTGTCGGGATATTTCGCCGCGCCGTAGGGCGGGTGACGCATGCTCAGCAGCTCGAGCAGGGCCCCCACGAGGATCCCGCCCGTGGCGCTGCCGAGGATGGCGCCGCCGATCGTCGCCGACACGAGCGGCCGCGAGATCATGACCTGGGGGAAGGACACCCCGTCGAGGGCGAGGACGCCGCCCACCAGCGCCGTCAGGAACCAGAGCGTCGGCGTGAGCGGCAGCTCAGTCAACGGCACGAAGGAGCTCCTCGAGCGGGACCTGTCGGGACGTCGGAATGTCCCGTGCGCTGACGCTGGCGCCCGACGCGGCGATCGCGCGCAGATCCTCGGCCTCGTCGGGGCGCAGGGAGACGTAGCGCAACGCCTTCGTGCGGCCATCCCCTTCGTGCAGGCCGCCGACGTTGACCCGGCGTCCGGCCAGGAGGCCCGCCTCGGCGATGCGCCGCATGGCGTGGGTCGAGCGGGTGAGTACGGCGCCCGGGCCGTCCTGTTCGATGAGGCCGGCGAGCTGCGCCACGGCCTCGTCGATCGACAGAAAGAGGGCGGAACCCTCCGGCGGCAGACCCGCCGCGTAGAGGTCCTGCTCCCACTCGCTCACCGCGAGATCGTCGTCCACCACGACGTAGCGCTCAAGCCCGAGTCGCATCCCCCAGCCGACGATTACCTGCCCGTGGAGCAGGCGCTCGTCGATCCTGAACAGTTCAAGCGCCATCGCCGCCGGACCGCTGGCCCACACGCGTGATCCCCGCCCGCCCTTTCTCGACGAGCCGCTCCGACAGCTCCGGCAGCGGAAGGTCGCGGTGGAAGAGAAACTCGAGGAGCATCGGCAGGCTGACGCCGGTCACCACCGTCGCCACGCCGCACGTCCGGATGGCCGCGCGTCCCGCGAATCCGCAGCTCCCCGCGGCCAGGTCTACGAACACGATCGCCGGCCCGTCGCCGACGGCCGACGCAACTTCTTCCTGCAGGGCCCGCGGCGTGGCCCCCCGGTTGCTCACGGCCGCGAGCGCGCCCGTGATCCCGGAGATCTCCTCCGCAGCTTCGATCAGCGCCTCACCCATCCGGGCGTGCGTGACGATGATGCCGCGTGCGCTCCCGCGCGCTTCCGCGCTCATCCGGCGGTGCTCACTCGTTGTCCTGCTCCAGGTAGTCGCGGGCCGGGCGGAGACGCTGCTGCAGGTTCTGCTGGAAGAGCTGGGCCGAGTCGATGCCGGCGTAGCGGAGCAGGTGCCGCATCGCGACGACTTCGCTGATCACCGTGATGTTCTTCCCCGGGTTCAGCGGCACAACGACGCGCGGGATCTTCACGCCGAGGATCTCCGTATAGTCGACTTCGAGGCCCGTGCGATCGTACGTCGCTTCGTCGGACCAGTGCTCGAGCTGCACCACCAGCTCCACCCGCTTCTGCTGCCGCACCGAGCGGATGCCGAACAGGGCCCGGACGTCGATGATGCCGATGCCGCGGATCTCCATGTGGAACTGCTGCTGCTCCACCGCCCGGCCGATCAGGACGTCCACGCCGCGCCGCCGAATTCGCACGACGTCATCGGCGACGAGGCGGTGCCCGCGCTCGACGAGATCGAGCACGCACTCGCTCTTCCCGACCCCGCTCGCCCCGACGAACATCAGTCCGACGCCGTAGATGTCCGCGAGCGACCCGTGCATGGCGGTCGAGGGCGCGTACTCGTCTTCCAGGAACGGCTTGATCGTCCGGAAGAACTCGCCCGTCTTCAGCCCCGAGCGGATCAGCGGCACCGACCGCGCGTCGGAAATTTCGCCGATCTCCGACGGGATCGTCATCCCCTTCGTCACGAACACCGCCGGGACGTCATAGTCGTAGAACGTCTCCAGCGACTCGCGACGGCGCTCGTCCGACAGCGACTGCAGGTACTGGATCTCCGTCTCGCCGAGCACCTGGAGCCTGCCCGAGGGGAAGCGGTCGGTGAAGCCCGCCAGCACGAGGCCCGGACTCGAGATGTCGGCGCTCGCGATCTCGCGCTGCAGGCCGGAAATCCCGGCCACGAGGTCGAGCTCCAGCGCCTCGGTGCGACGCTCGAGAATATCACCGACGGTCAGCATCGTGTCACTCTTCTTCACCGTCGTGGTCGTCTTCGTCGTCCTGGTCATCCT
>JBPCJZ010000014.1:0-3931 GCA_051004775.1 Gemmatimonadota bacterium | reverse complement strand
CCTACCTGTTCGCGCAGGGCGGGATCCAGTTCCATCGAGACAGCTCACCACTCGGAGGTGGACAGGCGGATGTCGACCGGGACTGCGGGGAGGAAACTCGGCCATCGAGCCGGTGAGCGGAAGCCCTACTCGACCCGACCCGCCGGGGTGAGGCCGCTCGGTAACCCCGACTCAGTCCGGCGCGGCGCCCGGTGACACGATCTCGATGCGAGGAAAGCGGTCGAAGTCCCGGTCGCCGCTGAGCAACCGATCCGCACCGTGTTCACGACAGACCGCGGCGATCTGAGCATCGAAGGCGAGATTGCCGCGCGCGTCGCCGGCGACCAGCATCTCCCTGAACAGGACCGGCCAGTGTTGCGCCGGTGAGAGCACACGAACCGACGGGCTCGCGAGCAGCCCGCGGATCGCCTCGACGGCCTGCTCCAGCGTCGAGGGAGGATCGAGGACACGGGGGTGTGTGGTCACGCGTACGAACTCGCCGAGGCAGAATACCGGGATGCCCCACGGAACCGGACCTTCCGCCAGCTTCCTCAGCCACGCCAGTGCTTCGTCGTGACCGGCGAGTCCGTCACGGTGAGCCGTCACGAGGACGTTCGTATCGACCGCGATCAACCGCCTTCCTCCATGCGACGGAACAAGGCGTCACGATCGTTGATATCCACACCCCGCTGCGACCCGCCGGATACGATCGTCCAGACGAGTTCCTGCGAGCCCGGCGACTCGGACTCGCGCCGAAGAAGGTCGCGGAGAGCCGTCTCGACGAGATTCGTCAGGGTCCGGCCCGTCGCCGCGGCGCGCCGCTTGGCGGCCCGCATCACGGTATCGTCGAGGTCGAGCGTTGTCCGCATACACATATACATACGTATGATGCAGATTTCTGTCAACGCAACCTCAATGCTGCGCCCTCACCCCGGGGCGGCCACAGCCTTGGAGCCTGGAGCCTGGAGCCGGCTCAGCCCCCGGAGCTCGCGTCGGCTCCGAGCGTGATCGGAATCTCGAGACGCGTCCGTTCCCAGTCGAATACGAGCTTCGCCGCAGTCGGCGAAACGCGTTCCAGCCGGAACGTCAGCAGTTCAACCGGATCCTCGATCGACGCGGGCGCGATCATCGCGGACCCGACGTCGCCGGCGCGCACTTCGTCGCTGAGATTCCGGCCCCAGCGCTGCGCCTCCGCGTTGACGGCGATCTTCCACGGCCCTTCCGCGGGAACGGCGTACAGCGAAGCCCAGCCGGCCTCGAGCGCCACACCGGCCACCGTCCCTGCCGTGGGCAGGTACACGGCGGTGGCTTCGTTCGCGCCGAAGCGCCAGGGGACGTCGTAGGGGACGAGATCGCCCATGATCTCGCGGCCCTTCATGCCCGGGCGACCGTAACAGACCTTCACCTCGCCGGCGTCGAGCGCGACGGACGTGGAATCGAGCGGGCTCGCGCGCTCATCGAGCGCCTGGCTCCCGTCCTGGATCCAGCACTCGGGCGCGGCGACGGCGGCCGCAGCGCCGGCCGCGCCGGCCTCGGCGGTAGCGTCCGTCCCGTTCGCGCCGCGCATCCCGTCCTCGCCCGAAGCCTCCTGCGACGGGCCGCACGCGGAGGCGACGGCGGCCATCATTACGACGGCCGCGAAGGATACTCTCGTCCGAATCGTGCTCATCGGTCTCATCAATTCTTCAACTCGCTCGCAGGAGGAACTGGCACGCGGCAACGGCGCTATCCGCCGCTCACCGCCGGTAGAACGACGATACGGTCTTCCGGTCCGACGCGCGTCGCGAGCCCGCCCGTGTGGCGAATCTCCTCTACGCCCACGAACAGATTGACATGGGTCCGCACTTCTCCGCGCTCGGTCACGATCCGGTCGTAGACGGCCGGAAACTCTCGGCGCAACGCGTCGAGCGCGGCGCCGACCGTACGGGGCGCTTCCCCCGTACCGCGGGCTTCCCCCGTGCCGGATGCCTCCCCCGTGTCGGACGCTTCCCCGACGCCTGCGCCCGGATCCCCTCCGGCGCCTCCCAGCACGACCTTCGAGCGTCCGCCGGCGAGCTCGCGCAGGGCGCCCGGCAACTCGATCGTCAGCGCCATCAGGTCGCGCCCAGCACGGCGGCCTTCACGCAGACGACGGGCGGAAGACCTTCCCGCAGCAGCCTCCACGAGTCGCCGTCGTCGCGCGAGGCGTAAACCTTGCCGCTGCGGGTGCCGAAGTACACTCCCGCAAGCGACGCCGAATCGACGTCGAGGCAGTCGCGGAAGATCGTCTCGTACGCGTTCTCCTGGGGCAGCCCCTTCGTCAGCGCGGCCCACGACTCGCCGGCGTCGCGCGTACGGTAGACGCGCAGTTTCGCGCCGGGCGTGCAGCGGAAGCCATCGGACTCGATCGGCACGATGTAGACGGTGGCGGGCTCGTGCGGGTGGACGACCATCCCGAACCCGAAGTCCGAGGGGACGCCGTTGGCGATGTCCTCCCACGAGTCGCCCCAGTCGTCGCTGCGGTACAGGCCCCAGTGGTTCTGGAGGAACAGGCGCTCGGGCCGCGACGGATGGTGGGCCACCTTGTGGACGCACTGTCCGAACTCGGGATATTTCGCCGGCAGGAACTCAGCGCGGACTCCGTGATTACGCGCGGTCCAGGACTCACCTCCATCTTCGGTGCGGTAGACACCGCCCGTCGAGATCGCGACGAGCATGCGGTCGGCGTTCGCCGGGTCTGGCAGAATCGTGTGCAGGCACATCCCGCCGGCGCCCGGCGTCCAGCGCGACCGGTGCTCGTGTTCGAGGAATCCACGCACCGGGCTCCACGAGTCACCGTCGTCGACGCTCTCGTGCACGCACGAAGGCTCGACGCCGAGGAACATCCGATCCGGCTCGTCGGCGCGCCCGGGGCGGATCTGCCAGATTCGCTTGAACTCGAGGCCGGAGTCCTCGGGGAAGCGTATCGGACGCTCGTCCTTGCCGGACCAGCTTCCCCCGAGGTCGTCGGATCGCCGGAGCGTCGTGCCGTAGTACGCGCTCCCCGGCGCCGCCCACAGCGTGCGGCGCCCGGCGCGCTGGTCGAGGGCGAGGGCGTAGACCTCTTCCCCCGGAAAGTGCGGGCCTTCCATGTCCCACGCGGCGCGCCCGGGGTCGGAGCGGAAGAGGAAGGCGCCCTTCGTGGTCCCAACCATCAGGACGACATCTCCCTCGTGGGCGGACAGACCAATCGGGGTATCAGGCATTCGACAATGCTCCGTGCCGGGTGTCTCGCTTCGGGTAGCGGCTCGTGCGGCACGCCGCCGACGCCTCAAGAATCGGCCGCGGTCCGAGCGGTCGCAAGCCGCGAATTTGCGGCCGACCTCCACATTGCGTCGGATCGGATGGCGTCCTTCCCGCCTCCACCGGAGCCCCCCGGAATGACGAAGCGCGTCCGTGTTGTCCGTTGAGGATGCCTTGTGGCGCCGATCCGTAGCCGTGGCCAATCGGGGGAGGACCTCGGGTCAATTGCCTTTGCCCAGACGCCAAGGTGCAGGGATTGTGATGGCGTGACGGTTTGCGGCTACATGCCCAAGTGCCCATGAGCAGCGCTTCGATGTCGAGCCCGCGCCCGCTTACCGCACCCGCACCGCCGAGCCGTCGGGGTTCAGCACCCAGAGCGGCCCGCGCAGGATGTCGTCTCGCAGGAAGATCTTCGTTCCGACCGCTGCGCCTGCCGCGCCCGACGCGCCCGACAGGCGGAGCGTGAACGGCGGGCTGAACGGATCCGCGGCGCCGAGGTCGACGACGTACCCGAGGTCCTCAAACTGCCCGACCGTCAGGATGCTGAGGGGATTCGTCCCCAGATCCAGCGAAGGCGTCATCGATTCCTTGTCGAACACGCTCTCCCGCCAGTGCCCGTCGAGACTGCCGGGGCCATACACGGCGTTGTTATTCTCGACGGGGACGATATTGCCGCCCGTGTAGGATCCGC
>JBPCJZ010000013.1:0-5189 GCA_051004775.1 Gemmatimonadota bacterium | reverse complement strand
CCGAACGCGACCACGAACGGACGCGCGGGGGCTTCGCGGATGCGGGAGAGCGCGTCGAGCTCCGCTTCCACCAGGAGCCCGGCCACCGCCGGGTGCAGGTGCTCCGTCACCCCAACCACCGACGCGTGCGCCCGGTGCGTGCTCCCGAAGGCGTCGTTGACGTACAGGTCGCCGAGGCGCGCCAGGCGCTCCGACAACTCGGGATCGTTCTTCGTCTCGCCGGGCAGGAAGCGCGTGTTCTCGAGGAGCAGCACTTCCCCGCCCTCGAGCGCCTTCGACGCCTCGACCGCCGCATCGGTGTCCGTCTCGGCGAGAAACCGCACCGGCGAGCCGAGCCGTTCGGCCAGCGCGTCCGCGATGGGGGCGAGCGATTCCGCGGGAACGACCTTCCCGCCCGGCCGGCCCAGGTGGGACAGCAGGACCGGTCGCGCGCCGGCCTTGAGCAGATAGCAGAGCGTCGGGAGCGTCGCGTCGATGCGCGTCGCGTCCTCGATCGCTCCGTCATCGCCGAGCGGCACGTTGTAGTCGACGCGCACGAGCACCCGGCGGCCGGACAGGCTCGCCGGGTCGAGCGAGCGCAGGGTCTTCTTCGTCATCTTCTTGCTCATCCGCCGCGCCCGCTCACCCTCCCGCCGATACTCAAAGCTTCGAGCCGACGAGCATGGCGAGATCCACGCAGCGCGACGAGTAGCCCCACTCGTTGTCGTACCACGAGATGACCTTCACGAGCGTCCCGTCGATCACCGAGGTGAGCGAGCTGTCGACGGTGGAGCTATGCGGATTCCCGATGTAGTCGACCGAGACGAGCGGCCGGTCCTCGACCGCCATGATGCCTTTGAGCTCACCCGCGGCGGCGGCGCGGAAGGTGTCGTTGATCTCGTCCTCGGTCGCCTTCTTGCCGAGGACCGCGACGAGGTCGATGATCGACACGTCGGGGGTCGGCACGCGGATCGCCATCCCGTCGAGCTTTCCCTTCACCTGGGGCAGGACGAGACCGGTCGCGCGGGCGGCGCCGGTCGTCGTCGGGATCATAGAGAGGGCCGCCGCGCGGGCGCGTCGCAGGTCCTTGTGCGGCAGGTCGAGGATCGACTGGTCGTTCGTGTAGCTGTGGACCGTCGTCATCAGGCCGCGCTCGAAGCCGAAGTTGTCGAGCAGGACCTTCACGACCGGCGCGATGCAGTTCGTCGTGCAGCTCGCGTTCGAGATCACGTCGTGCTTGTCGGGATCGTAGTCGCCTTCGTTCACGCCGATGACGACGGTCAGGTCGGGATCGGTTGCGGGGGCGGAGATGATGACCTTCTTCGCGCCTGCCTCCAGGTGCTTCGCCGCCTCCGGGCGCTTCGTGAAGATGCCCGTGCTCTCGATGACGACGTCTGCGCCGAGGTCGCCCCACGGCAGCTTCGACGGATCGCGCTCCGAATAAACTTTGAACTCGTCGCCGTCGATCACGATGCTCGATCCGTTGACCGACACCGAGCCGGGAAACTTGCCGTGCACCGAATCGAACTCGAACAGGTGGGCGAGCGTCGCGGGGTCGGTGAGGTCGTTGATGCCGACGAGATCGATGTCCGCGCCGCTCGCGAGTGCCGAACGGAGGACGTTGCGACCGATACGGCCGAAGCCGTTGATGCCTATGCGTACGGACATGGGATGCGGGCCCTTGTCGAATGTGAATGGAGAGAAGCGGCCGACCATCCGTCCGCCGCATGAAGCTTGCAAGGGAGCCACCCCCCGGACAACCCCGCGGACACGGCCCCGGACGACACCGGGGACGACGCCGACGCAGTCAGATCTCGTCCGGCCGCGGCAGCGCGCGCGCGAAGGTGACGATCCCGAGGCAGGCGCCGCCCGCCGCCTCGATCGCGTTCGAGCACGCGGCGGCGGTCGCGCCCGTCGTGAGGACGTCGTCGACGAGGAGCACGGGTCGCGGCGGCGGCCGCAGCGTCTCGTCCCAGGAGTAGGCGCGGGCGACGTTGGCCTCCCGCTCCTCGCGGCCGAGTTCCGCCTGCCGCCGCCTGACGGGACGCCGCACGAGGCCTGTGGCGAGGGGCCACTCGAGGCGGGCGCTCAGCTCGCGCGCGAGGAGGAGCGCCTGGTTGAACCCGCGCTGGCGTTCGCGGCGCCGGTCGAGCGGGACCGCGAGCAGGAATGGACGCCGGCCGGCGACGACGCGGCGCGCGGGCTCGAGCATCCGGGCAGCCATCGCGGGCGCGAGCGCGGACCAGCCGCGGTACTTGAGCCCGGCGACCAGGCGATCGCCCGGTTCCTCGAACAAAACCGCGGAGGCCGCGCGCTTCTGCTTCAGGCCGTCCGGCCAGGCGGAGCAGGCGTCGCAGTCCTCGGCGTCGAGGGGGCTCGTCGCCGTCGCGCCGCAGCGGCGGCACCACGGGCGCGGGATCTCGCCGAGCGCGGCGTCGCAGACCCCGCAGAGCGGCGGACCGGGTGGAACGGGAGCGCCGCAGCCGGCGCAGCCGGGTGGGAGCAGGCGGTCAAGGGCGGCTCCGGTGGCCGACAGAATGCGGCGGGCGGCGAAGGTCCGGCGTTCGAGGGCCCTCATCCGAACAGCGCCCCGCGCATTGCTCTGACCGGCGCCTCCAACCCGAACCACAGCGGGTAGCACGCGGCGCCCTGCCACAGGAGAACCTCGAACCCGTCTACCGCCTCGATCTCGTTGGCCTCCGCGTGCCGCGTCCACGGCGTGCCCGCTTCCCCGTACACCAGGTCAAGCACGAGAAGCGGCGGCTGCTCGCCGAACTCCGCGGGCAGCGGGTCATCATCGCGGAGCCCGAGCGACGTCGCGTTGATGACGACATCCGCCTCCGCGGTCGCCGGCCACTCCCCCGCTTCCGCCGCGAACCCGCCTCCGCGGAGACGTTCGGCCAGGGACGCCGCCCGGCCCGCCGTGCGGTTCGACACGATGATCTTTCCCGCTCCGAGGCGACCCGTCGCGAGTCCGGCCGCGGCCGCGGCTCCGCCGGCGCCCAGGATCAGCACGCTCGCCGGCGGGCCGTCGAGCCGTTCCCGCAGGACGGTCTCGATCCCTTCGACGTCGGTGTTCTCCCCCGCGAGACGGCCGGCGCCGGTGAACCAGAAGCAGTTGCAGGCGCCGGTCGCCTCGACCATCGGCGAGGCTTCGTCGAGCGCGGCGGCGGCCGCGGTCTTGTGGGGGACGGTCACGTTGCCTCCGCCGCCCTCGAGGGCCCGCATCGCGGCGGCGACGTCCCGGGAGTCGGTGCCCGGGACCCGCTGGAGCACGTACTCGGCATCCAGGCCGAGCGCGGCGAAGCCCGCGGCATGCATCCGGGGGGACAGCGAGTGCTCGACCGGATCGCCGAGCAGGGCGAAGCGGGCCGGCCGGGTCATTCCCCGCTCGACTCAACGTGGTCGAGCAGGGCTTCGATGGCTTCCGAGAGATGGACGAACACCTGCTCGTAGTCCTCTTCGCTGCCCCCGAACGGGTCGGCGATGTCACGGTCCGCGAGCGGATGCGCCTCGGGCAGGAACGCCGTGACCCGGGCGACGCCACGCTCCCCGAGCGCGGGGCGCAGGGCATCGACGTGGAGCGAGGTCATCCCCAGGACCAGGTCGACGGCGGCCAGCAGGTCCTCGCTGATCGCGCGGGAACTGTGGCTCGACAGATCGAGGCCGTGCTTCTGGGCCACGGCGAGCCCGGGGCCCGCAGCCGGAGCGCCCGCCCCGGCGACGATCCCCGCCGAGCCGATCAGCAGGTCGAGCCCGCGGCGCTCGGCGGCGGCCCTGGCGATGACCTCGGCCATGGGGCTGCGGCAGGTGTTGCCGGTGCAGACGAACAGGAGGTACTGGATCACGCGCCGGCCTCCGGCCGGGTCGCGGCGGCCTCGATTGCGGCGTCGATGGCCGAGCGCGGGACGGCGCCTTCGCGCAGGACCTCGATACGGCCGTCCCGCAGGCGCACGAGCGTCGAGGGCGGCGGGCCGGGCAGCTCACCGGCGTCGATCCACAGGACGGGGAGTTCGCACGTCGGCACCCCATCCAGCACGCGGGCAACTTCGGCTGGAGAACGCGCGGGGGGCTCTCCGCTCCGGTTCATGCTCGTCGAGCTGACGGCACGCCCCGCGGCGCGCACGAGGGCGGCCGTGAACGGATGTCCCTCGGAGCGGATCGCCCGGCCGGACTCCGACCCGTCGGCGAGGACGAGCGTGAGCGGACCGGGCCAGAACCTCTCGGCCAGCAGCCGGGCCGGCGGCTCCCACCCGAGGTCCGGGAAGGCGCGCCGCGCGCCGGCCTCTCCATCGACCAGGTAGATGAGGACGGCTCCTGCCGCTCGTTCCTTGAGGCGGGCGACGGCCGTCTCTACCGCCGGGTCCCGCCGGCCGCCGATTCCGTACACGCCGGTAGTCGGGTGGACCAGCAGGCCGCCCGCCTGGACGTGCCGGGCGGCCGTTTCGACGGCCGCGTCACTCTCGGGCAATCGGGTATAGTCCAACTCAGCTCTCCTTGGGCCAGGTGATGCGGCCGGACTCGACGAGCCACTCCGCGAACGCGAGGTCTTCCGCATGGGTGATCTTAAGGGCGTTGCCCTCGCCCGGAATCGCCTGGACCGGCACCCCGGCGCTCTCGCACAGCGCGGCGTCGTCGGGGGCCGGCGTCGCGGCGGGATCGTCCGCGGCACGCGCGTGGAGATCCCGGATCAGTTCCAGCGGAAACGCCTGCGGGGTCTGCGCTCCGCGGAGGCGCGTTCGATCCAGCGTCGACTCGATCGTGGCCGCCGGAGAATCGGTCGCGTGCGCGCGCGAGTCGAGCCGCTTGATCGCGTCGGCCAACTCGACCACCGGGATCACGGGCCCGGATGCCGCGGCCTCGAGCAGGCGCGTGAGGAGATCAGCGGACAGAAAGGGGCGGGCCGCGTCGTGGATCAACACGATCTCATCGGCCACTCCGGCCGCGCCGGCCGCGCAAGCAGCCTCCAGCCCCCGGTTGACCGACGCCTGCCGGGTCTCACCCCCGGCCACCACGACCGGGTCGAATGCCACCAGCCAGGCCGGAGGATCCGCCGCGAGCTCGGCGGGAAGCACGACCACCAGGCCGTCGACCCCGGGGTGCGTCCGGAATCGGGCGCAGCTCCACGCCAGCAGCGGCCGGCCGCCAAGCAGACGGAACTGCTTCGGCTCGCCGCCGAGGCGACTGCCCGTGCCGCCGGCCACGACCAC
>JBPCJZ010000012.1:0-22147 GCA_051004775.1 Gemmatimonadota bacterium | reverse complement strand
TGAAGCGCACCGTGGCGGCGATGATCGCGGCCGCCGATGGGCGCGACCCGTGGGAGGCGCTCGACGAGTTGACGGCCCCGCAAGACGACGACGTTTCCGCCGAGTCCGGAGAGGATGCGCCGGCCGTAGCGGTCGCGTAGGTTCGGGTCGCGGATCCCCCGCTCCCCCGGACCCGAACGGTCGCTGGTCATGTATCAGAGAATCCTCACCGGAATCGACTTTTCCGATTCGTCCCTCGAGACGGTCCGCTGGGCCGTGTCCCGCTTCCCCACGGCCGAACTCGTCCTGTTCCACTCGATCGAACGATTCACGGCGCCGGACTACCTGGTGCGCGAGCTCGGCGACCGCCTCGACTTGCTGCAGGAAAAGGAGCTCGACGTCAAGACGAACCTCGAGCACATCGCCTCGCAGCTCGGGATCGAGGTGGAGTACGACATCCGCTACGGCTGGACGCCGGAGACCCTGAACCTGGCCGCCGACGAGCACGCTTCGCAGCTCATCGTGGTCGGGGCGCACCAGCAGCGGATGTGGCCGACCGACGAACTCGGCAACACGTGCGCCGCGATCGTGCGGAAGGCGCAGGTGCCGGTGCTGGTATGGCGCCCCGTGCGCAACGTGAAGGACAAGGCCATCGTCGCGGCCCTCGATCTGCGTGAAGGAAGCGCCCCGGTCGCGGCCGCGGCCGCGGAGTACGCGGACTACTTCAAGACGCGCCTCGTGCTGCTCCACGCGATGCCGGGGACGCTGCAGGCCTATCTGCGCGCCGTGAACTCGCCGGCCAAGGTGGAAGAGGCGATCGAGCGCATCGAGAAGGTCGCGCGCGACGACGCGCTCGCCCGAGTACCCGAGGAGTTGCGGGAGCGCGTCGCTGTGCAGGCCTCGATCGTACGCGGGCGGCCCATCGTTACCCACATCCTCAACGCGGCCGAGACCGAGCACGCCGACCTCATCGTGATGGGCAAGGCGCACGCGCCGGGCCTCGGCGGCCGGGTCCTGCTCGGCGGAATCACGACGCAGGTGATCCAGGGCGCGAACTGCTCGGTGCTGACGGTGCCCCTGTGAGCGAGACGAGCGACTTTACCTGCGTTCGCTGCGAGCGTGACGATCCTCAGCCCCTCGCCGCGCCTCCGTTTCCCGACGAGCGCGGCATGCGCATCCACGGCGAGATCTGCACGGAGTGCTGGGAGGAGTGGAAGAAGCAGCAGATGCTGCTGATCAACCACTACGGCCTGAACGTTCGCGACAAGAAGGCGCGCGAGTTCCTCTACAAGAACCTCGATGCGTTTCTGTTCGGCGGCGGCGAAGAGGCGGAGATCGACACCTCCCAGGAAGGGAATATCGACTGGTAGGTACGGCGGGCGGTTCGGGAGCGGGGGGCGGGCCGGAGGCCGATACCGGGCGCGAGGCCGATACCGGGGCGGAGGCCGATACCGGGGCGGAGGCCGAGACCGGGGCGGAGGCCGGATCCGACGCCGGTGACGCGCCGAGCCTGACTTCACCGGGAGTGCCCGGAGTCGAGCCCGCGGCCGGGCCGACGGCGCAGCCGACGGCTCCCAGCAGCCGCTACGACCGCTCGATCATCGACGGGCCGCTCCTTCCCGCCGTGTGGAAGCTCGCCTGGCCCACCATGCTGCAGAACATCATCGGCGGGCTGCAGGGCATCGTCGATCACGTCATGGTCGGAAACTATGTCGGATTCACCGGCAACGCCGCGATCGGGGTGAGCTGGCAGATCTTCCTCGTCGTCGTCGTGTTCATCTCGTCTTTGTTCACCGGGATGAGCGTGCTGGTCGCGAGGTTCACGGGAGCGGACGAACCCGAGAAGGTCGACCGTACCGTCTACCAGGCGTTCCTCACCGCAATCGGCCTCTCGCTGGGTATTCTCGCCCCGCTCGGTTACTTGCTGGCGCCAGCGCTGCTCAACTTCGTGAACGCGGCGCCCGCGGTGCAATCCGAGGCCCTGCCTTACCTGCGGATCATGTTCGTGTTCAGCAGCGGCATGCTGGTCTTCTTCATGCTGGGCGGCGCCCTTCGCTCGGCCGGCGACGCCCGGACGCCGCTCCGGCTGGCGATCGTTCTTACGGTGCTGAACGTCGTGCTCAACGTGGTCCTGATCGCGGGGATCGGCCCCGTGCCGGCGTTCGGCACCGCGGGCGCCGCGATGGGAACGGTGATCTCGTCGGCACTCGTTTCCGGATACGCGCTGTGGCGGCTGTGGCGAGGCGGCTGGGTCGTCAGCTTCCCGCGGGGCGGCCCGTGGCGGCCCGACCTGGGAGTCATTCGCGAGTTGTTCCGGTTCGGGCTTCCGACCGGAATCCAGGGGATCGCGATGAACGTCGGAGGCGTTCTGCTTCTCGCGTTCGTCGGCTCGCTGGCCCAGAGTGCGGCGGCGCAGGCTGCCTTCGCCGTCTCCTACACGCAACTGTTCTCGCTCATCACCTGGACATCGGTCGGACTCATGGGCGCGGCCGCCGCCGTGGCGGGACAGAACCTCGGAGCGGGACAACCGGACCGTTCCGCGCACGCCGTGCACGTCGCCGCGGGCATCGGACTTACGACCGCCACCGTGGTCGGGCTGCTGTTCCTGTTCCTGCCGCGCCAGCTCCTCGCCGTATTCGGCATGAACGAGCCCGCCGTGGTCGAGATCGGGGTCCAGCTCCTCCGCGTCCTCAGCCTGTCAGGCCTGTTCATCGCGGTCGCGCTGACCTACACGGGCGGTCTCCAGGGCACGGGCGACACGAAGAGCCCGCTTTACATCTCGATCGTCTCACAAGTCGTCATCCCGATTGGCCTGTGCTTCGCCATCCAGCAGCTATCGACGCTCGATCCGATCGACATCTGGATCGCGATCCTCCTCGGCCACGTGACCCGCTGCGCACTCAGCGTGCTGAAGTTCCGGCAGGGCAAATGGAGGGACATCGAGGTGCGCCTCGGGCGGTGAGGCTTCGGACTCAAGGGATGAGTTGAAAGCGTTGCCCGCTCTCACCGCGGTATACGCTGAAGTCGCGCCGATCGAGCGTGAAGATGGTATATGTTTCCATCTCGTCCCCGAGCGCCACCAGGGTTGCGTCGGCGTAGTCTGCGGGAAGATTCGAGTAGCGGGCCAGGATGGACTTCGAGCGAATCAGCGACGCTCGCGAAGCCGGAACCAGGACCGCTCCTCCGCGAATGAAGAACTCGAGACAGGCCGCCTGCCCGCCGTGGATCGAGGCCAGCAGGAAGAGAGCCTCGGTCACGATGGCTTCCGTGGTGAGTAGCGTTCCGCGGAAAGCCTCGAACGCCGGGCGGACCCGTTCATGATCCGCATCGTCGCGATGGAGCAGCGCTACTACTACGCCCGTATCCAGGAGGGCTCGGTCAGGCACCCCGGAAGCGTTCTCGGAGATACTCGCGATGTTGACGTCCAAGGTCTACGGGACCGCCCGACAGGGCCCCGATCAAGTCCTCGACTCGGGCGTAAGGGCGATCCGCCACTTCTCGACCGGGTCCGTCGACATAGAGCCGAATCGCCTCGCGTACCAGTTCCGACCGATCGGTCCCACGGTCGCGCCCCATCGCGTCGAGGCGCTCAAGCAAGCTCGTGGGGATCCGTACCGAGATCTGATCATTGGGAGGCGCCATTTGACGTCCTTCCTGAGCACGAGAGTGTAATGCAATCGGGTTACGCATCGTAATACATAAGGCGGAACTTAGAGGTTCCCCGTAGCAGTTCTCGGCGCCCCTCCCACCACCATGCCGCCTGCGCTCACCGACAGATCAACGGCCTCCTACTTCACCACCAGGTTGAGCAGCCGGTCCGGCACGTGGATCGTCTTCACGAGTTCCACGCCCTCCAGGTGCCGCTGCACCCCTTCGTCGGCCATGGCCGCCGCCTTCACCTCGTCGGTCGAGGCGCCGCGCGCCGCCTGGAGCATCGCGCGCAGCTTCCCGTTCACCTGCACGGGCAGATCCACGGTATCGGTCACGAGCTTCGACGCGTCGTAACCCGGCCATTCGGCCGTGTCGAACAGGCTCGGCGCGCTGCCGAGCAGCGTCCACATCTCTTCGGCGGTGTGCGGAGCGATCGGCCCAAGCATGACCGCCATCGGGCGGACCTCGTCGAGCGTCGGCGTCCGTCCCGACGCGCGGATGGCGTTGAGCAGCTCCATGAGCGCCGCGATCGCGGTGTTGAACGAGAGGCGCGCGAAGTCCTCGGTCACCTGCTTGATCGTCGCGTGCAGGACCCGCTCGACACCCGCATCCGGGAAGCCGGTCTCGCCCGCCTCGACGGCCGCCTCGACCGCGTCAAAGGCCCGGCTGAGGAAGCGGTACGGACCCATGATGGCCTCGCCGCGGAAGTCGCCTCCCTCTTCGTACGGCCCCAGGAACATCAGGTACGCGCGGAAGGTGTCGGCGCCGAACCGGTCGAGATACTCGTCGGGGATCACGACGTTGCCGCGAGACTTCGACATCTTGCTGCCATCGCGGATCAGGAGGCCGTGCTTGCGGAACTTGTCGTACGGTTCCTCGAACCCGATGTGTCCGAGGTCGTAAAGCACCATCGTGATGAAGCGCGAGTAGAGCAGGTGGAGGACGGCGTGCTCTTCCCCGCCGATGTACATGTCGACCGGGAGCCAGCGCTCGGTACGGCCCTCCGCAAACGGCGCGTCGTCGGTGTCGGTGCTCGGATAGCGGAGGAAGTACCAGCTCGAGTCGAGGAACGTGTCCGACACGTCCGTCTCGCGCCGCGCCGGTTCTCCGCACTCGGGACACGGGACTTCATAGAAGGTGCTGTCCTTCGCGAGGGGCGCGATGCCGTCGTCGCCGGGCTTGAAGTCCTCGACGTACGGCAGGATGACCGGCAGGTCTTTCTCCGGCACCGGCACGACGCCGCACGCATCGCAGTAGATGATCGGGATCGGCGGCCCCCAGTAGCGCTGCCGCGAAATGCACCAGTCGTGGAGCCGGTAGTTGGTGCGCGCTTCGGCGAGACCGCGTTCGGCGAGCCACTCGACGATCGCCGTCGCGCCCTCGGTCGCCGGGCGGCCGTTGAACTCGCCGGAGTTGATGAGGACTTCGTTCTCTGAGTGCTCGGTGAAGGCCGCCTCGGGCGGGTCGCCGACCGTGGCCCCGCCGCCGGCTACTGTAGCCTGGTCGTCTGCGGTAGCCTGGTCGTCGCCAGCGTATGAAAATGCATTTTCATATGGTTCCCCCGAGACCTCGGCCCCCGAGACCTCCGCCGCCTCTGCCTCGCCGGCCGGCGCCACCACCTGGACGATCTCGAGTCCGTGCTCCGTCGCGAACTCGAAGTCGCGCTGGTCGTGTCCCGGCACCGCCATGATCGCGCCGGTGCCGTAGCCCATCAGCACGTAGTCGGCGATCCACACCGGAATCGACTCACCCGTCGCCGGGTTGTTGGCGTAGCCGCCCGTGAACACGCCGGTCTTGCCGCGGTCATCGGACTTCTGGCGTTCGATCAGGTCCAGCGCGGCTGTTTCGGCGCGGTACGCCTCGACCGAGGCCGCCTGCTCCCGCGTCGTCAGCTTCTCGACTAGCGGGTGCTCCGGCGCGAGCACCATGAACGTCGCGCCGAACACTGTGTCGGGCCGCGTCGTGAACACCTCGATCATTTCGCGCTTCCGCTCGAGCTGGGCGGGTTCGTGCTCGCCCTCGTCCGCCGTCGCGCGCGCGACGGGAAAGCGGAGCTGGGCGCCCTCGGAACGGCCAATCCAGTTTCGCTGGGCGGTGACCGTCGTCGCGGACCAGTCGATGTGGTCGAGCCCGGCGAGCAGCCGCTCGGCGTAGTCCGTGATCTTGAAGAACCACTGGCTGAGCATGCGCTGCTCGACCTTCGTCGCGCAGCGTTCGCACTCACCGGCGATCACCTGCTCGTTAGCGAGCACCGTCTTGCACGACGGGCACCAGTTGACCGGGGCTTCCTTCTTCTCGGCCAGGCCGGCGTCGTACAGCTTGAGGAAGATCCACTGGGTCCAGCGATAGTAATCGGGGTCGGTCGTGTCGACCGTGCGCGACCAGTCGTACATGATCCCGGTGTTCTTCAACTGCCGCGTGAAGTTGACGATATTGCGGGGAATCAGCGTCGTCGGGTGGATGTTCTCCTTGAGCGCGAAGTTCTCGGAATGGATCCCGAACGCGTCGAACCCGATCGGCTGAAACACGTCACGGCCGAGGAGGCGCTGGTAGCGCCCGTGGAGGTCGGCCCCCGTAAACGCGAACATGTTCCCGACGTGCAGACCTTCGGCCGAGGGGTAAGGGAACATCATCAGGTTGAAAAACGGAGAAGACGCGGCGTCGAGGTCGGGCTCGTTCGTCCGGTGCTCGGCCCACCATGCCTGCCACTTCTCTTCGATATGCTTCGGGTCGTACATCCGTTCCTCGATCTATAACGGGCCAATCGCGTACATCCGGAATGCTCGGGGGAATCGGCTAAGATGACATCCCGACCCGGGCGCGACAACGCGCGGCGTCTTGCCGCCTCCGGTGATGCTCACTACCCTCACATCAGGCCATGAATATCACGAGATCGTCCGCAAAGGTACACCCGGGAATCGCACTCGCGCTGCTCTCCTCGCTGCGCGACAAGGATACCCCCGACGAGTCGTTGGAGGACGAGCACTACGCGGAGAGCTTGCCGCGTCGGCTCGGGCTCAACGACGTCGTCGATCTGCAGATGCGTCGATACGCGGACCTGCGCGACGCCGGCCGGTCGCTCGAGCTGACCGAGTTCCTCGACCTCGTGCGCCTCATTTCACGGCGGCCGGATGCGACCGACATCTTCCGTTCGGCGGGCGCCGCCCTGGCCTTCGAGCGCTTTGCCGAGTCGGGCCCTCTGAGCCGCGCCTTCCGCAGGATGTACCCCGAAGGGGTCCGACGCCGGAAGCTCGTGCGCTCGATGACGAGCGCCGGCAAGGCCCTCAGCCCCGGAACCGAGATCGTCACGGGACGCACGCCGCCCGGGCTGGTGATCGACGCCTGCGCGCTGGCTCCGGCGGGCCTGCACGGCAACGCGTGCGAGATCCTGACTTCGGTGCTGGATGTGTGCGCGAGCGAGATCCTCGACGCGTCGCTGTCCGTGCGACACACCGAGTGCCTGGGTCGGGGCCACGAGCGCTGCGTCTGGACCGTGGTCTCCGCCGAGAGCGGCGAGGGCGGCGGGGAACCAGGAGAATCGGTGGGTCCGGATGGGCCCGTTGTGAACGGGAACGGGAACACGCGCGCCGCCAGTTGAGCCCGTCGCAGGATCAGCCGTTTTCCGGCGGCTCCACGTGCACTACCACTCCCTCGAAGCCCCCCGCCTCGATCAGCCGCCGCTCCACTTCGTCGGCGATGTCGTGCCCTTCCGCCACGGTGAGCCGCCCGTCGATCACGATCGTGAGCTCCGCGAACGCCTGGGATCCCGGGCGCCCCCGCGAGCGGACGTCATGTACGCCCCGCACGCCGTCCATTTTCTCGACGAAGTCGATGACGCGGCTCGCATCGACGGCAACGCTGTCTACGAGCACCGGTATCGTGCCCTTGAGCACCTGGTAGCCGCTGCGCGCGATCAACAGGGCCACGAGGATGGCGAGCCAGGCGTCGGCGTCGCTCCACCCGAGCCCGACGAGGCCGAGGCCGCCCAGAACGGCAAGGGTCACGAAAACGTCCGCGGCCGTGTGCCGTGCGTCGGCCGCGAGGATCGTAGAGTCGAGCTGCCTGGCATAGCGCGATTCCATCGTCGCTACCAGCGCGTTGAAAGCCATGGTCACGCCGAGCAGCCCAAACGTCAGTCCGTCGAGCCGGGGCGGCGGCGCGCCGGTGACGAGCCGTCCGAACCCGCCGGATACGAGCTCGAACGCGGTGATCGAGAGGAAACTCACGACGGCGAGAGCGCCCAGCGTCTCGAACTTGCCGTGACCGTACGGATGGTCCTCGTCCGGCGGACGCGCGGCCGCCCGGACAGCGATGAGTCCGATCACGTTGTTGAGCGCGTCGAAGCCCGAGTGCGCGGCGTCGCCCAGCACCGACAGCGATCCCGCCCTCACGCCCACGAACAGCTTGAGCCCCACGACGACGAGGTTCGCGCCCAGCACGAGGATGAGGATCCGGCGAACCGTCACCGGCGGAACTTCCCGTAGACCCAGTCGACCAGCATCTCGAACGGAGACATGCGGGGCGCCTTGCCCGTCGACTCGTACTTTTCGTACAGGCCGGGATAACCGAGGCCGATCCATATGCCCAGGGCGAAAGCGACGACGGCGCCGCCGATGATCAGGATGAGCAGGGTCAGATCGTTCATGGGCCATTGCTTGCGGGGTTTGACCGGCGTTCCCTAATCTCAGCGGTCAGCGCTCACACGCAACCAGGAGGCCCCAATGGACGGCAGCCGCAACCGCGAGATCGACGTTCTCCTGAAAGAGAACCGCCTGTTCGAACCCCCCGACGGGTTCCGGCGCGGGGCGCACGTCGCCGATCGTGGGCCCTACGAGGCGGCGGAGCGGGACCGGCTCGGATTCTGGGCAGAGCAGGCGAAGAAGCTCGAATGGTTCGAGCCGTGGGATGATGTCCTGACCTGGGACCCTCCGTTCGCCCGCTGGTTCGATGGCGGCAAGCTCAACGCCTGCTACAACTGCCTCGACCGGCACCTCGACGGCCCACGCGCCGACGCGACCGCGCTGCTGTGGGAAGGTGAGCCCGGCGACACGCGGCGCTACACCTACCGCCAGCTCCACCAGGAAGTCTGCGCCTTCGCCGCCGTCCTGCGGGAGGATCTCGGGGTGAAGAAAGGCGATCGGGTCGGTATCTACCTGCCGATGATCCCCGAGGCGGCGATCGCGATGCTAGCCTGCGCCCGGATCGGCGCGCCGCACTCGGTCGTGTTCGGTGGCTTTTCCGCGAAGTCCCTGCGCGACCGGATGATCGACGCCGAGGCCCGCGTCCTCATCACGGCAGACGGGGGGTACAGGCGCGGATCGATCCTCCCGCTAAAGGCCACCGCGGACGACGCCGTCGACGGGCTCGATTTCGTCGAGCACGTGGTGGTCGTCCGGCGCGAGCGGGGCGGCGAGCCGGTGAGCATGGCGAAGGGTCGCGACGCCTGGTACCACGAACTGATCGGCGACGGCACCGCGCCGTGCGAACCCGCTGTTATGGAGTCGGAGGATCCGCTCTACATCCTCTACACCTCCGGCACGACCGGGCAGCCGAAGGGGATCGTCCACTCGACGGGCGGCTACATGACGCAGGTCACGGCGACGACCCGCTGGGTATTCGATCTCAAGGACGATGACGTCTTCTGGTGCACGGCCGACGTCGGCTGGGTGACCGGCCATTCGTACGTCGTCTACGGACCGCTCGCGCTCGGCGCGACGATCCTGATGTACGAGGGGGCCCCGGACCATCCCGATCGCGGCCGCTTCTGGAAGCTGATCGAAGACTACGGCGTCACGATCCTCTACACGGCGCCGACGGCCATCCGGGCGTTCATGAAGTGGGGTGACGAGTGGCCCGCGAAGTACGATCTCTCGAGCCTGCGTCTGCTCGGATCCGTCGGCGAGCCGATCAACCCCGAGGCCTGGACCTGGTACCGCGAACACATCGGCGGCGGAAACTGCCCCATCGTCGACACGTGGTGGCAGACGGAGACCGGCGGGATCATGATCACGCCCCTCCCCGGCGCCGTCGCGACGAAACCCGGCTCCGCCACTATCCCGTTCCCCGGCATCGAGGCCACGATCCTCGATTCCGGCGGAAACGAGGCGGAAAGCGGTTTCCTGGCGATCACCTCGCCCTGGCCGTCGATGCTCCGCGGCATCTGGGGCGACGAGGCCCGTTTCCGGGAGACGTACTGGTCGAAGTGGGACGGGATCTACTTCCCGGGCGACGGGGCCCGGCGCGACGATGACGATTACTTCTGGATCCTCGGGCGCGTCGACGACGTGCTCAACGTCGCCGGCCACCGGATCGGGACGATGGAAGTCGAGTCGGCGCTCGTCGACCATCCCGCGGTGGCGGAGGCCGCCGTTGTCGGGCGGGCGGACGAGCTGAAGGGCCAGGCGATCGCCGCGTTCGTATCGCTCAAGGAGGGGACGGAATCGTCTCCGGAGCTGATCCGGGAACTCCGCGAGCACGTGGCGAAGGAGATCGGCGCGATCGCGAAGCCGGCCGACATCATCGTAAGCGCCGACCTGCCGAAGACGCGAAGCGGCAAGATCATGCGCCGGCTGCTGCGCGACGTGGCGGAGGGCCGCGCGCTGGGGGACACGACGACGCTGGCCGATCCGGCGGTCGTCGAACGGCTGAAGAAGCAGTACGAGGGCGAAGGCGCCTGACGATTCGACGGGCACCTGGTCGCGTGGTCGCGGCAGGCTCCTGCGGCCGCGGCGGGCTCCTGCGGCCGCGGCGGGTGCGCGCCGGGGCAACGGCGAAGCGCGCGTTGTTTCGTGCCCGACGCAACACTAGAGGTTTTTCCCAATTTCCCATTTTGGGAATTTCCTCACATGCCCCGGAAGGGCAACTAACGCTCCGTCAGGGGAGCGCCAGTTCCGGCTCGACCGGGGGCGACGCCTCCGGCACCGGGGCGCCGCCGAACCGCCGATCCAGGAACTCCACCTCGCGCATGCGCACGAGGATCGTCTCCACACGGCGCCGATACCCAGGGGTCTCGACGCCCGGGTGCCAGCGCGACGGGCGCGGAAGTCCGGCCGTCAGCATCGCCGCCTCGCGGGCGCTTAGATCCACCGCCGACTTGCCAAAATAATGCCGCGCGGCCGCCTCGGCTCCGTACACGCCCGGGCCGAACTCGACGACGTTCAAGTAGACATCCAGAATCCGCGCCTTCGACAGGTGTTTCTCGAGCTGCAGGGTGAGCAGGACCTCGCGCCCCTTCCGTGAGACGCTGCGCGAAGGGCTGAGCCACAGGTTCTTCGCGAGTTGCTGCGTGAGGGTCGAGGCGCCGCGCGGTGGCGCCCGCTCCTCGATCGCGCGCTTGATTGCCTGCTTGATCTCGTAGCTCGAGAACCCGCCATGGGAGAAGAACTCCAGATCCTCGGAGACCACGACGGCCTCCTTCAGGTGGGCGGAGATGCGGGAGTACGGAACCGGCGTCCATGCAACGCCGGAGGCTCCAGTGCGGTCGAGGTAGCGGTCGATGAACGCCGTGCTTTCGGGGATCGTGTCCTTCAGCTCCCGGACGTCGGGCCAGGTGAGCCAGGCGACGAGCAGGTACAGACCGGTCGCGGTCGCGAGCCCGAGAAGGATTCTGCCGCGGTACCGGCGGAGAAAGGCGCGACCCGCGGCAAATCGAGTCGGCGGGGCGGGAGCGCCGATCGGATCCGCGGCAGCGATCGGATCCGGGACCCCGAGGGTCTCCGGGGCGCCGAGCGTCTCCGGGGCGTCCGGAAGCTCCTCAGACTCCTCGCGCATCGGGGGCCCAGACGAACTTGTGAACCTGGAGCTGCAACCGGACCGGGAGGCCGTCCGACAGGATCCACTCCGCGAGCTCGGAACGGTCCATCCCGTCGAACTCCGGTGAGAAATGGACCACGAAGCGTTCGAGCCCGCGTGCGGTGACCTGCTCCTTCGCCCAGTCGTAGTCCGCCCGATCTGCGATCACGAACTTGAGCTCGTCGCGGGACGGGTCGAGCAGATCGAGGTTCGTCCAGTCGTTGGACTCCACTTCACCGCTGCCGGGGCACTTGAAGTCGACGATCTTGACGACGTCCGGGGGCACACGGTCGACCGGCACGCTGCCGCTCGTTTCGCACAGCACGGTATAGCCTTCGGCGAGCAGCGCCCTGGCGAGCGCTCCGATGTCCTTCTGCAGCAGGGGCTCGCCGCCGGTCAACTCTACCAGTCGGCATGCCGGTCCGAGGCGGCGGACTTCCGCCAGGATCTCGTCGATCGACATGTCTCGTCCGCCGTGAAACGAGTACTCCGTGTCGCACCACACGCAGCGCAGGTTGCAACCGGTCGTCCGGACGAAGACGCACGGGCGCCCGGCGTAGGACGACTCGCCCTGGATGGAATGGAAGATCTCCGTGATGCGCATAGGGATGGCTCCAGCCGCGGCGTCCGGCGGCGCTCAGACCACGACCAGCGAATGGACGGAGCCCAGACCGTAGTCGATCTGGTGCCAGTGATCCTCCGCCAGGTGGCCGTGCAGCAGGTGGCCCCCGACGGTGCCGGCGAGCACCGCCGCCTGCTGGTGCGGATTGGCGGCAAACGCGGAGATCGGCGTCGCATCGCGCGCGCCGTGCTGCGTCGAGGGCTCCCAGTTACGTCCCGAGTCATGACTGAACCAGAGGCGCGCCCCCGCCTTCGCCGAACGCTTCCCCCAACTGGAGGGAGGCCCGTTCGCGGTCCCGACGAGGAAGAGAGACTCCGAGGGCTCCGTCACCGGCGTCGAAGCGAGCGAGAACAGGCACGTGCAGTAGCGGCCGCCGAGTTCCCCGGGCACGGGGCGCCAGTCCGCGCCCCGGTCGCTGCTCACGTAGAGACCGCCGCCCGTCGCGGCGAAGACCCGGCTCCCCTTGCGCGGATCCACGGAGAGATCGTGCACGTCGTCGAACACGCCTTCGTTGACGCCGAACCAGGAGGCGCCCCGATCGTCGCTGCGGTATACACCGCCGATCTCGACCCCGGCATACATCCGGTTCGTATCGTGCGGGTCGAAGGCGATCGCCTCGACGTGCGCCTTGCGCCCCCCGTACGACGCCCACCGCTCGGAATCGCCGAGGGCGGCGAAGGCGTCGAGCGGAGTGAAGCTCGAGCCGGCGTCGGTCGAGACGAACAGCGCGGCGGGCTCGGTCCCCGCGACGAGTTCACCGGTGGGAGCCGCGGCGAGCGTGCGGACATCGGAACCGGCGAGCCGTTCATCGAGCGGTTCCCATGTCGCGCCCCCGTCGACGCTCCGCTGGAGGCCAAGTCCCGGCACGGCCGCGATCACCGCTTCCGGGGCCCGGACGATCGAAGAGACCGGCTGACCCTCGAACGAGCGGGACACCGTGGTGCCCGACTTCTCGCCCTCCAGCCATCGGATCAGATGCAGCCCGTCATCCGTACCTGCGAGTATGCGCATTTCGCGTTGTCCGCTGTCGTCTGGTTCGTGTACGCCGGTGCGCCGGAATCGCCCGGCGCGGAGCCAGTAAGACTCGCGGGATTTCCGCTCCAAGGCAAGGCGGCGAAGGCGAGGAATCAGCTTGACACCAACCCGGTCCGGGGTACCTTTGCCGCCCCATTTCACGCGCAACGAGGGTTCATGTCGCTGGTCCGCCTGCAGGATGTCACCAAGAGCTTCGGAGACGTGCGAGCCGTCGACGGAGTGTCGTTCTCCATCGGGCGGGGCGAAGTCGTCGGCTTCCTCGGGCCCAACGGGGCCGGTAAGACCACGACGATGCGGCTGATCACCCAGGCCCTCGAAGCCGACGAAGGCGTGATCGAGGTGGACGGCACCCCGCTGGAAGACGCGGGGATCGAAGCGCGGCGTCGTGTCGGGTATCTCCCGGAAACAAATCCACTCTATGGCGACATGCTCGTCTCAGAGTTTCTCCAGTTCATGGGCCGGCTGCGGGAGCTGGGCGGGAAGGATTTGCGACGGCGAATCGATCGTTCGGTCGAGCAGACGGGGCTCGGCGACATGTACCATCGACCCATCCATCAGCTCTCGAAGGGCTACAGGCAGCGGACGGGTCTCGCGCAGGCGATCCTCTCGGAGCCGGACCTGCTGATCCTCGACGAGCCGACCGAAGGCCTCGACCCGAACCAGCGCGTCGAGATCCGCAATCTCATCACGCACCTCGGGTCCGAGCGGACCGTCCTGCTCAGCACGCACGTGATGCAGGAAGTGCGCGCCACGTGCAGCCGGCTGCTGATCATCCACCAGGGACGTCTCATCGCCGACGGATCGGTGGACAGCCTGCTCAGCGGAGAAGGCGGAGGGGTTCGCGTCCGCGTGGAGATCGCGGCGGCTGCCGCCGAAGCGAAGAGCGCCCTCGAAGGCCTGAAGTCCGTCGCAACGGTTCGCGCGGACACTACCACGGAGAGTGGGCCGCGGACGCGGTTCCTCGTAACCGGACGGGGGAAGCGGGACCCGCGGCCTGACATCTTCAACCTCGCGCGCGACCGCGCCTGGACGGTGTGGGAGCTCACGCGCGAACGTGAGGACCTCGAGACGCTGTTCCGCGAACTGACCGGGGACCGCGCGTGAAGCTGTCCCGTATCGGCGCCGTCGCGGGCCGTGACTTCCGTGGATTCTTCGACCAGCCCACGGCGTACATCCTGCTCGTAGTTTTCCTCGCGGCGACGTTCTTCTTCTTCTTTCGTTCGGCCTTTCTGACCGCCCAGGCCAGCTTGCGGCCGATGTTCGACCTGATGCCATGGCTGCTGCTGTTTTTCGTTCCCGCGGTGACGATGCGGTCGATCGCGGAAGAGCGGGCCTCCGGGACGATCGAGCTGGTGCTCGCGCAGCCGATCCGTGAGATCGAGTACCTGCTGGGCAAGTTCTTCGGCGCGCTCGGGTTCCTGGGGGTCGCGATCGGCGCCACGGTAGCTGCCTGGTTCGCTCTCGCCGCGGGCGGGGACCCGCTGGTGGGCGTGGCGATCGCGCAGTACGGCGGAACGTTGCTCGCCGCCGCCGCTTTCGTGGCGATCGGCATCTGGGCATCCGCGATGACCCGCAACCAGATCACCGCGTTCATCCTGGCGCTCGCGGTCAACTTCACGCTGATCGCGATCACCCTGCCGATCGTCCTGGTCGGCCTTCCGCCGTCACTCGGCGCGGCGGCGCAGCGGCTCGGGCTGATGACCCACTATCAGAACATCACCCGCGGCGTGCTCGATCTGCGCGACGTCCTCTATTTCCTCGGCCTCGTCGGCGTCTGGCTCGGCTTCGCTTATCTCGTCCTCCAGCGTGCGCGGAGGAACCCCTCGAATCCGAGGTTCCGCGCCCTTCAGCTCGGCGTGGCCGGGATCGTCGCCGTAGCGATCACGGTCAACCTGCTCGGGCAACACATCCGCGGACGATGGGACCTCACGCCGGGCGGCGCCTATACGCTGTCGGAACCGACGCGCGATCTGCTGCGAAACCTCGACGATGTCGTGACGATCCGCCTGTTCGCGTCGGGCGACCTCCCGTCGCAGGCCGAGCTCGTCCGCCGGGACGTGGAGGATCTGCTCGGAGACTTCGACGCGGCGGGGGGCGACGACGTGCGGGTGCTCCGGCGACGGCCGACGGCGGATAACGAGGACGGCGAAGAGGCGGAACGACTGGGCGTGCCCGCCGTTCGGTTCAACGTCGTGGGGCAGGACGAGCTCCAGGTCTCACAGGGATTTCTCGGTATCGTGTTGGAGTACGCCGACGCCTCGGAAGTCATCCCGTGGATCCGGGAGGCGGGCGACCTGGAGTACCGGCTCGCGACCGCCATCCAGTCGATGACCCGCCCGGAGCGCACCGTCGTCGGCCTGCTCGACGGGTTCGGCACGCTCCCGCAGGACACGCTCGGCGGCCCGGGGCCCGACGGGATGCTCGGCTTCGCCCGAGCCCTGACGGAATCGTACCGGGTCGTCACGGTGGGCCTCGCGGGTCCGATCCCGGATTCCGTCGCGGTGCTCGTGGTGGCCGGGCCCGCGGTCGCGTTCGAGGCGGCGGAAGCCGCAGAGCTCCAGGCCTTCCTCGCGCGCGGCGGCAACCTGTTTCTCATGTACCAGCACATCGGCATCGCGGGCTCGCAGCAGTTCACCGAGCCCGTCGCGCACCCGGCGCTCGACGCCCTTCTCGCGCCGTACGGGATCCGGGTCGGTGACGGGATGCTCATCGACCTGCGATCGAACCAGCCGCTCACGATCGATGGAGCGCAACGGCCGTTTCCGCTGTTTCCCGTCACGGTTCCGGCGTCGGATCACCCGATCGTCGCCGGATTGACCGGCGTATCGCTCGCCTTCGCCAGCCCGCTCGATCTGTCGGGCGCCGATACCACGAGCGTGACGCCTCTTCTCGCCTCGACGGAGTTCGGCACCGTGATGCCGCCGGAATCGCCGCTCGACCCGAACCTCGACTGGTCTCGACTCGCCGACCCGAACAGCCTGCGGCCACGCGCCGCGGCGGCCGCGGTGCTGCCCCCGGGCGCGGGCGCCGGGGGCCGGGGCACCGTCAGCGACGCGGGCGGTCGGATCGTGCTCGTGGGCGACGCCGGCTTCATCGAGAACCGCATCGTCGCGCGCGCGCCGGAGAACCTCGTGTTCGCCCGCAACGCGGTCGACTGGCTGGCGGCCGACGAGTCGCTCATCGGCATCCGCGCCAAGCGGCGCCAGGCCCCCCCCCTGCTCTACCCGTCGGCCGCGCGACGCGACGCGGCGAAGTACCTCACGCTGATCGGGGTCCCCGTGCTGTTCGTGCTGTTTGGCGTCGTGCGCCTGGTCGCCCGGCGGCGTCGCGGGCAGCGCAGTTGGGCCCCGGGCGCGCCGGACACGCCGGGCACGCCGGAAGAGCCCGCGGCGTGAGCGCTCGCCAGCTCCTCGCGATCTTCGGGGTGCTCGCCGCGTCGCTCGGCGCCTGGCTGCTGACCCGCGACGGAAGCGACGACGGGCAGGACCGCACGACCGGCGACGGACTCGACATCGCCGCGCTCCTCGGCCGCCCCGCCGACATCTCGGGCCTCCGTATCGACCCGGCGGACGGCGACACGCTGCGTATCGAACGTCGAGGCGGCGGCTGGAACGTGAACGGCTACCCGGCAGACGACTCGCTCGTCGACGCGACGCTGGAGGCGCTCGCCGCTCTTCCGCCCCTGCGGCTCATCGCCCGCAGCGCGGCCAGCCACGATCGAATGGGACTGTCGGCGGATTCCGCCGCGCGGGTGCGATTCGCCGGACCGTCGGTCGGAGCGGAAGCCGAGATCCTGGTCGGCGGCGCGGGGCGCGACGGCCGTTTCGTGCGGCGGCCGAACGCAGACGCCGCGTACGTGGGCCCCTCCGCCGCACTCGATCCGCTGGCCGGCGACGAAGCCGACTGGCGCGACTTCCGCATCGCCGAAGTGGATACGGCGACGCTGCGACGCATCGTCGTGCGGCGCGGCGGTCGCGTCGCGACGGTGCTCGAGCGCGAGATCTCGGTGGAGCCGCCGATCGTGGAAGGGGGGCCGCCCCTCGTCAGGGCCGGACCGTGGGCGGTGGCGGGCGTGGCGGCCGACACGGCGGTGATGCGCCTGTTCATCGGAGCGCTCGGCGACCTCGAGGCGACCGGTTTCCCGGCCGATTCCTTCGTCGCCGCAGCCGACTTCGAGCGGCCGGAGGCGGCCGTCGAACTGTACGGCGCGGGGGACGGCGGCGGGGGTGGCGGAAACGGGGGCGGCGACGGCCGCGCGCCGGACGTCACGCTGCTGTTTTCTACCGGTCTCGACCACCCCGATGTCCTCGTGCGCCGGAGCGACAGCTCGATCGTCTATGCCATCGACCGGGCCCGCGCGAACCTGCTCACGACGACGCCCGGGCGGCTCCTCGGGCGGCTCTAGAGGCCTCCGAGGCCTCCGAGGCCTCCGGGCAACGAGCCTCTAGAGTCCGCTGCC
The DNA here is from genome assembly GCA_051004775.1 of Gemmatimonadota bacterium. Lineage (GTDB taxonomy): Bacteria > Gemmatimonadota > Gemmatimonadetes > Palauibacterales > Palauibacteraceae > JARFPW01. The sequence continues at coordinate 4,610 of JBPCJZ010000012.1, read as the reverse complement.
CGGCCGCGTCATCGCGTCGAAGTCGATGACCTCGTCGAGTTCCGCCTCGCTGAGCAGTCCCATGTCGAGCACCACCTCCCGCAGGGTTCGATCTTCCTTCAGCGAGCGCTTCGCGATCTCGGCGGCCTTGTCGTAGCCCAGTCGGGGCGCGAGAACCGTCGCCAGGGCCGCCGTGGATTCCGCGTTGCGGCGCAGCCGGTCGAGGTTCGCCGTGATCCCCGTCACGCAGGAATCGGCGAACACCCGGCACCCGGTCGACAGGATGCCGATCGACTCGAGCAGGTTGTGGGCGATCACGGGAATCATGACGTTGAGTTCGAAGTTTCCGCGCTCGCCGCCGATCGTGATGGCGGCGTCGTTCCCGATCACCTGCGCCGACACCATCGTCAGCATCTCGCACATCACCGGGTTCACCTTCCCCGGCATGATCGAGGAGCCCGGCTGCAGCTCCGGCAGCTGAATCTCGGCGAGCCCGGTGCGCGGCCCGGAGCCCATCCAGCGGATGTCGTTGGCGATCTTCATCAGGCTCACGGCCAGAACCTTGAGCATGCCGCTCGCCTCGACCGCCGCGTCCCGCGCCGACTGCGCCTCGAAGTGATTCTCGGCCTCCTTGAACCGCACGCCCGTAAGATCGCTGATCCGCGCCGCCATGCGCGCGCCGAACTCGGGATGCGTGTTGATGCCCGTCCCCACCGCGGTCCCCCCGATGGCCAGCTCCCGCAGGCTCTCCCGCGTCCCCAGCATGCGTCGCATGCCGTGGTCGATCTGGGCCGCGTAGCCGCCGAACTCCTGCCCCAGGCGGATCGGGGTCGCGTCCTGCAGGTGCGTGCGCCCGGCCTTCGGGATCCCGTCGAACTCCTCCGCCTTGGCCCTCAGGACCTCGCGCAGATGTTCGAGAGCCGGGAGGAGATCCTCCTCGATCGCGGTCAGGGCGGCGACGTGCAGCGTCGTCGGAATCACGTCGTTGCTCGACTGGCCCATGTTGACGTGGTCATTCGGATGGACCGGGTCCTTCGAGCCCACTTCTCCGCCCAGGATCTGGATGGCGCGGTTCGACAGGACCTCGTTCGCGTTCATGTTGGTCGACGTGCCGGACCCGGTCTGGAAGATGTCGAGCACGAAGTGGGAATCGAGGTCACCCTCGCGCATCTCGTCGGCCGCCTTCCGGATCGCGTCGGCCACATCGTGTTCCAGCAGCCCGAGCTCCGCGTTGGTTTCGGCCGCCGCCCGCTTCACCGTCGCGAGCGCCCACAGGAATCGCCGGTTGAACCGCAGGGCGCTGATCGGAAAGTTCGTGCGCGCGCGCTCGGTCTGCGCGCCGTACAGCCGATCCGCCGGGATGCGGACGACGCCCATCGAGTCCTTCTCGTCACGAAAACCGGAATCGGTCACTCGGCGGCCCCACTCATAGCTGGACTCGTGCGCCGGCCTCGACGCCTTTCGCCTCGAACCAGCCCGCTTCCATCTCGAGAGCGTACATGGCCGGTGAAGTCGAGAATGTGCTCTGGTCGTCGTGCGGCTGCATCGTCGCGATGTTGATGATCGTTCCGTTGCGGTCGAGGAAGGCGATGTCGAGCGCCAGTGGTGTGTTTCGCATCCAGAATGATCGTTCCTGCTCGTCGGGGTAGACGAACAGCATGCCGTAGTTCTCCGGCAGTGAGTCGCGCCCCATCAGGCCACGCTCCCGCAGGGCGGGCGTATCGGCGATCTCCGCGGTCACCTCGAGGCCATTGACCACGAGGCGGGTCGTGCGGACGACGCCCCGGTCGCCGGGCCGCATGCCGCCACTTGCGCCGGCCTCCTGGCCCCGCTCGGTCGTCAGCACAGATCGGGGAGAACTCTGGGCCGCGTCTCCTGTATCGCTGCAGCCCGAGGTGGCGGCCGCGACGACGATGATTCCCCAGACGGTCCGGCGTATCTTCATTCTGCTATCCTGTGTCGGTTCGAGTTCGATGTGTCGGCTCGGGTTCGATGGTGTCCCGGCCAAAGATGCCTGCGACGGGACGAGCCGCAAGCACGAAGTACCCGTGGCACGGCCCGCCGGTCCGGACATTGAGGCGCGGCGGTCGGCAGGATAGATTCTCATCCCATTGAGAATCAGGCCGCCGGCGAATCCGGCTGCCCTCACCCCGCGGAGCCGCAACCCGCGCAGCGATCATGAAGAGCGTCATGGCAACCACCTCCTCCAGCGTTGTTTCGACCCGGCCGCCACTGGGCTGCGCGGCCGTCATGATGGAAGTTCTGCGGGGCGAACTCCGGGAGCGCGAGCTTCCGTTCACCCAGCAGCGTGAATCCGTAGCCCGCGTCCTGTTCGAGTCGACGCGTCACCTGTCGGCCGACGAGGTGGCGGAGGAACTCCGGCAGCGAGGCGAGCAGATCGGCAAGGCGACGGTATATCGAACCCTCGCCCTGCTGGTGGAGCTCGGCCTGGCGACCGAGCACGACTTCGGCGAGGGCTACCGCCGCTACCAGATGCAGATCGGCGCCGCCCAGTACGATCACATGATCTGCACGGTGTGCGGACGCGTCACCCAGTTCCGTCACGCGGCGCTCGAGGAGGCGCTGCAGGCAATCACGGCGACGGCGGACTTCGAGGCGATCACCCGTCAGATCAAGATATTCGGGACGTGCAATGACTGTTCGTGATCGGCTGATGGACCTGTTCGTCGAGCGTTCCTTCCGCCTCGGCAACTTCACGCTGGCCAGCGGACGTAAGAGCGATTTCTACATCGATTGTCGGGTGACGACGATGCACGCCGAAGGCCAGGTCCTCCTCGGACAGGTCGGCTGCGATGCGCTCGCGGCCGCCGGCTGGAGCCCCGACGTCATCGGCGGCCTGACGATGGGCGCGGACCCGATCGCCTACGCGATGGCCGGCGAGAGCTTCCGGCGCGGCGACCCGATGCACGCCTTCTCGGTGCGCACGCGAGTGAAGCGGCACGGGACGGGGCGGCGGATCGAAGGCTGCTTCGAATCCGGCGCGCGCGTCCTGATCGTGGAGGACGTGATCACGACCGGCGGATCGGCCCTGCAGGCCTGCGAGACAGTTCGCGAAGAGCAGGGCACGATCATCGGAGTGCTGGCGGCCGTGGACCGCCAGGAAGGCGGCAGCGAGGCGATTCGGTCCGCCGGATTCGACGTCGTGTCGCTGTTCGGCGTAGACGAATTCCGGACCCGTGCCTCCCGGCGCGGCTGACCCACATTCCGCGAAACCCGACGACAACATGATTCGACCCGCCCTGCTGTGGATGAGCGAGAGCGACCGCGCCCGGGACGTTCTGTTCAAGCTCCCGTTCGCTCGCGCCGCCGCGGCCCGCTTCGTCGCCGGGGATACGCACGCGGAGGCTCTGAATTCGGCCGCCGAACTCAATCGCGACGGATTTCGCGTGACGCTCGACCTGCTCGGCGAAAGCGTGAGCGAACGAGCCGACGCGGAAGCCGCGACGGCGGAGTACGCCCGCAGTCTCGACCTCATCGAGCAGAGCGACGCGCAGACCACGATCTCGCTCAAGCTGACGCAGCTCGGGCTCGACATCGACACCGACTTCTGTACGGCCAACCTGATCCGGATCGTCGAGCACGCGGAGAGGCTGAACAACTTCGTTCGCATCGACATGGAGGGCTCCGCCTACACCGAGCGCACGCTCGACATCTTCTACCGCGTGTTCGAGGAGCACCGCAACGTCGGAGTCGTCATCCAGTCGTACATGAAGCGCAGCGAGGCGGACATCCGGCGCCTGGTGGAGATCGGCGGGCCCGTTCGGCTGTGCAAGGGAGCCTACAAGGAGCCCGCTTCGGTCGCGTACCAGGACAAGGCGGAGGTAGACGCCAACTACGTTCACCTGATGAAAATTCTGCTCGATGGAGGCGCTCCGACGGCGATCGCCACCCACGACGAGCGGATGATCGAGGCGACGCTCGCCCATTCGTCGGCGAACCATCTTCCCGCCGAAGCGTACGAGTTCCAGATGCTGTACGGTGTCCGGCGTGAGTTGCAGCGATCCCTGACCGGCGATGGACTTCCGATGCGCATCTATCTGCCGTACGGCTCGCAGTGGTATTCATACTTCATGCGCCGCATGGCGGAGCGCCCGGCCAACCTGTGGTTCGTACTGCGGGCGATACTGGGCGACTGAAGGCGATGCTGGGCGACTGATGGCGATGCTGGGCGACTGATGGCGACATTTGCAGCTGCACACTTACGACCATGACCCGTAACCACCGGAAGATCGAACCGTGATTAAATTCAGCGATACAGCGCGACAGCACGTCGTTTCATTCCTGGAGCAGGAGGAAGAGCCGCTCGCCGTGCGCGTCGAGGTGCTGGACTCGAGTCCGCTCGCGCCGCGCTACGACCTGGCGCTGATCGCGCAGGATGAGCGCTCGCCGGACGACCAGAGCTTCGACGGCGGAGGCTTCGAGGTGGTGGTGCCGAGCGGCAGCGCGGAGTTTCTCGAGGGCGCGACGGTCGACTGGGTGGAGTCGATGGCTGGCAGCGGATTCAAGGTCGAGAGCCCGAAACTGCGGCCGATCGGCGCGGACGTGCCGACGGGAGACCTGGCCGAGCGGGTCCGCCACGTGATCGAGACGCAGGTCAATCCGTCGATCGC
>JBPCJZ010000011.1:0-3161 GCA_051004775.1 Gemmatimonadota bacterium | reverse complement strand
GCACCCCCGGCGAACCCACGGCCGCCAGCACGTACGGCCGATGCTGAGTCAGCCGATCGGCGAACTGGGCCGGTGACCACACTGGCGCGCCGTGGATCTCCTGGCCGATCTTCCGCGGGTCGAGGTCGACGAAGCCCGTCACCGGGATGCCCTGCCGGATCAACTCGCGAGCCAGCGGCTTCCCGACCCTTCCCGCGCCCCAGACCACGACCGGGCGCTCGGGCGGCAGAAAGGCCTCGCGCAGGAAATGGACGCGGCAGCGCCGGAACGCCGCCGGAGAGTACGCCGGGTCGTTGAGCGACAGACGGCCCTTGCTCACCCTCCAGAGCAGGAGCGGCGGTCCGGGGACGTTGGCCAGGCGTGCGCCCGCGGCGAGCACGCGGAAGACCAGGTCGTAGTCCTCCGGCCACCCCACGTCGCGATAGCCGCCGAGCGCCAGCAGCACCGACGACTTGATCATCATGCTCGGGTTCGCGATCGGGCTCTCGATCGTGACGGCCCGCTCGACGTCGTCCGGGGAGTCGATCGAGTTGATCCAGCCCTCGTAGCGTCGATAGCCGGATCGCACCTCGCCCGCCGAGAACATCTCGACGTGGGTCCCGCAGCCGGCGAGTTCGGGGTGGCCGGCCAAGTACTCGACCTGCGCCTCGAACCGGCGCGGATGGGCGATGTCGTCGGCGTCCATGCGGGCGACGAGCAGAGATCGGGACGCGGAGATCGCGTGGTTCGCGGCAATCGTGACGCTCTCGGGCGGGCGCGAAATCACGGTGACGCTCGGGTCCGCCGCGGCCCAGTCGGCGAGGATGCTCCCCGTGGCATCGGTCGAGCCGTCGTCCACGGCTGCGACCGTGAAGTCTCCGAACGTCTGCGCGCGCAGGCTGTCGATCGTCTCGGGCAGGGTCGCGGCGGCGTCACGGCAGGGGAGGATGACCGACAGGGGGGATGTCACGACAGTCGCCGGACCTCTTCTTCGACGTGGCTCCGAATCTCGCTCCACTCCACCTTCCGGATCATGCGGGGCATCGGCTCCAACTCGGCGTCGTCGAAGTAGGCCAGGCTCTTGAGCAGATGGTACTCGTTGTAGTTGAGACTCGTGAAATTCCGCTCGAGCAGAGTGAACACTCCGCTCAAAGTCGCCCCGCTCTTGAGGTAGAAATAGAGATCGACGAAGTCCTTGCGGCTTCCGCGCCCTCCGATCGCCACGATCTTCATGACGGCGATGTCGCGGGGATCGGCCACCGAGAGGCCGCGGTACTCCGTGCCCGGGAACAGCAGCGGCGGACGGGCAGCCAGGAAGCTGACACGCAACCCGTCGAGGACGGCGTGAAGAGTGTCGTCGCTCCGGCTCTGCACGTCGGTTTCCCCGATCGCCGCGAGCGCGGAGACGAGTCGTGCCGCGTCGACGGAGTCGGGGCGGAACAGGTCGATGTCCTCCGAATAGCGGTGCCCGAACTGGAGAGCGAGACCCGTCCCGCCGGCAAGCGTCCAGTCGCGCAGGACCCCCGCGGACTCCAGGCGGCGAACGACCTCCCATGCGTCTTCGCTCAGGACGCGGGGATGCATGATTCCCCCAGCACGAGGCGCCAGTAGTTTCTCGTCCGCGCATCAACGCCCCGACGATCGATCGCGGCGGTGATCGCCGAATCCCCGAAGTAGCTGCGGGCGGCCGCGACCTGTTCGCGGTTCCCGAACACGAGAACCCGCTCGAGCACCCAGCCGGGATACCGTTCGAGATCGGAGGATTTCAGTTCGCTGTCCCAGAACACCGACTCGACGATAGAGATCAGCGCCGAGGTCGTCGGCGCCGGCGTGATCGGCGCAGATCGACGAACGAGGCACACTTCTACATCGGCGCCGAGCGCGGCCGCGACGCGGCGAAGGGTGGATAGCTCGAAGCGGTCCCACCCGGTTTCGTAGCGGTGCATCGTCGGCGTGCTCGTCCCGGCTCGTTCGGCGACTTCGGCCAGGGTAAGCCCTGACTGAAGTCGTAGCTCGCGAATCTGGGTACTGATCGGTGCGCTGACCCCGCCACCGCTTTTCTTATCATACATGATAACAAATTAGTCGCTGTGTTCAGGCCGCGCCAGTCGCCAGCGCCACGGGCTCACCTACCTCCCGTTCCGCCCGTTGCCGCAGGAAGCGCCCCGTGTGCGAGCCCTCGGCCGCCATGATCCGCTGCGGCGTGCCCTCTGCGACGATCCGCCCACCTTCGTCGGCCGCCTCGGGCCCGAGGTCTACGATCCAGTCGGCCGCCGCGATGAGATCCAGGTTGTGCTCGATGACGACCACGGTGCCCCCGGCCTCGACGAGCTGGTTCAGCACGCCGATCAGCCTCTGGACCTCGCCGGCGCCGAGGCCGACGGTCGGCTCGTCGAGGATGTAGATCCGGGAGCGGGCTCCCCTGCTCTGCCGGTACCTCGATCGCTTCCGCGCCTTTCGTCCGCCCTCGCGCGCCAGCTCGCGCGCGATCTTGAGCCGCTGCGCCTCGCCGCCCGACAGCGTGGTCGCCGCCTGCCCGAGGCGGAGGTACCCGAGCCCGACGCGCTGAAGCTGCCAGAGCGCCTCGCCCAGCTTGTCCTGCCGGATGAAGAAGCGGATCGCCTGGTCGACCGTGAGATCGAGGACATCGGCGATGTTGAGGTGCCGATGACGGACTTCGAGCACCTCCGGCTTGAATCGGGCGCCGCCGCAGACCTCGCAGGGAACCGAGACATCGGCCAGGAACACCATCTCGACGATCTCTTCCCCTGCGCCCTTGCATGCCTCGCAGCGCCCGCCCTTCACATTGAAGCTGAAGTGCTTCGGCTTGTAGCCACGTCGCCGTGATTCGGGGAGTTCCGCGAACAGTTTCCGGATCTCGTCATAGGCCTTGATGTAGGTGACGGGATTCGAGCGCGAGGTGCGGCCGATCGGGCTCTGGTCGACGAGCACGACCTCGCGGAAGTCGCCGATCCCCTCCAACGATTCGTAGTCTCCGACCTCTTCGCCAAGGTGCCGCCTGGCGGAGGATCCGCCCGCGAGTTCCCGCTCGAGCGCGCGGTGCAGGACCTGGTGGACGAGTGTCGATTTGCCCGAACCCGAGACGCCGGTCACGACGGACAGGCAACCGATCGGCAGGCGCAGGTCGACGCCGTCCACGTTGTGGAGCCGGGCGCCGCGCA
>JBPCJZ010000010.1:0-16256 GCA_051004775.1 Gemmatimonadota bacterium | reverse complement strand
GTGGCGTCCTGCTGATCGCCGACATGATCGACGATGCGGCGGCGACCGCGCTCATCGACGCGGCGGCCGAAGCGGGTGTGTGGGTGCTGGTGGAGGCGTTCCGCACCGAACAGATCGAGCGGGCGGTGAAGCTCGCCCGCGCGGCCCGCGCGGCCGGTCTCGAAGGGTTGGTCGGCGTCAACTCGCGCGACCTGCGGAGCCTGCAGGTCGACGGCTCGCGCCACGCCCGGGTCGCGGATACGCTGCCTCCCGACATTCCGGGGGTCGCCGAGAGCGGCGTGGCGTCGGCGGAGGACGCGGCCCGGACGGCGCGTCTCGGTTATCGGCTCGCGCTCGTCGGCAGCGCGCTCGTCGCTTCGCCGGACCCGGGACGCTCGCTCGCGGAAATGATCGCCGCCGGTCGCGCGGCGCGGCGGGCCGCGTGAGGCCGGCGCCGTGAGGATCAAGATCTGCGGCGTCACGAGCCGCGAAGCCGCCGAGGCCGCCGCGAGGTCCGGCGTCGACTCCGTCGGCTTCGTGTTCGCCGAATCCCCGCGCCGGATCACGCCGGCGGAAGCGTTCCGCATCGCGGCCGACCTTCCGGCGTCCGTTGAACGGGTCGCCGTGTTTCGGCTGCCGCGGCCCGAAGAGGTCGCCCGCGTCCTGGAGTCCTTCGACGCCGACCGGGTCCAGTGCGAGGCCGGGACGGAGATCCTCGCCGCTTCGTTCGCCCCGCGCGTGCTTCCCGTGCTGCACGACGGCGACACGCTCGAGCGGGACGCGGCCGAGCTCCCCGCCGGACGTCTGGTCCTTCTCGAAGCGGCGGGCCGCGGAGGTCGCGGAGTCCGGCCCGACTGGGCCCGTGCCTCGCGCCTGGCGAGCGCGCGCCCCACGATACTGGCCGGGGGGCTTGACCCGGCCAACGTGGCCGAGGCGATCCGCACCGTCCGGCCCTGGGGCGTCGACGTGAGCAGCGGTGTCGAGTCGGCCCCCGGAGTGAAGTCCCCCTCGCTGATCGCCGCCTTCGTGGATGCGGTTCGGTCAGTGGCCCCGGAGGCGACCCGCCCCGGTCCATCAACAGGCTTCCTCGAAGAGGAGATCCGGACGTGAGCGCTGTGAATGCGATAGAAGTTGGACTCGACGACCTGCTTGCCGGGCGGCTGCCCGATGCACGGGGACGTTACGGAGAGTTCGGCGGCCGCTTCGTTCCCGAGACGCTCGTTCCCGCGATCGAGCGCCTCGAGAAGGCGGCGCGGCGCGCCCTGGCGGATCGGGCCTTCCGCGCGCGCCTCGACGGCGAACTCGAAGAATGGGTCGGGCGTCCGACGCCGCTGACGCCCGCCCGCGGTCTCGGCGACGCATGGGGAGCCAACATCTGGCTGAAACGGGAAGACCTGACCCATACGGGTGCCCACAAGATCAACAACGCGCTCGGACAGGCGCTGCTTGCCGCCGACATGGGCGCCGAGCGCGTGATCGCCGAGACCGGGGCGGGCCAGCACGGCGTCGCGACCGCGGCGGCCTGCGCCCGACTCGGCATCCCCTGCACCGTGTACATGGGTTCGGTGGACGCCGCGCGCCAGGCGCCCAACGTTCTACGCATGCGGCAACTCGGCGCCACGGTCGTCGAAGTAGACTCCGGCGACCGCACCCTCCGATCGGCCATCGACGAGGCCCTGCGCGACTGGGTCTCCGACCCCGTGGGCACGTACTACCTCCTCGGGTCGGCCGTCGGACCGCACCCGTACCCGTGGCTGGTGCGCGAGCTTCAGAGCGTCATCGGCCGCGAGGCGCGCGCGCAGTTCGAGCGGGCGGCCGGTGGACTTCCCGACGCGGCCATCGCCTGCGTCGGCGGAGGCAGCAACGCCATCGGGCTGTTCCATCCGTTCCTCGGTGACCGCAATGTCGCGCTCATCGGCGTCGAGGCGGGCGGGACGGGCGCGTCGGAGGGAGGGCACGCGGCGACCGTCACCCACGGGCGGGCGGGCGTGCTCCACGGGAGCCACTCGCTGCTGCTCCAGGACGAACACGGCCAGGTCGGCGACACGCACTCCGTCTCCGCCGGCCTCGACTATCCGGGTGTCGGGCCCGAGCACGCGTTTCTCGCCTCCGTGGGCCGGACGACGTACACGACCGCTACCGACGAAGAGGCCCTCTCCGCGCTCGACGCGTGCTGCGCGGCGGAAGGCATTCTTCCGGCCCTGGAGTCGGCGCACGCCCTGGCCGGAGCGCGGCGCCATGCGGCGGAGCATCCCGGCGCCCGCATTCTCGTGGGGCTGTCGGGACGCGGAGACAAAGACATGCCGACTCTCGCCGGGCGGAAGACAGCGTGAGTCGCGGCACCGACGTGGCCGGCAGGGTAGGCGGCGCGGAGCGGGTCGAGAGCGCCATCCGGACGGCGGCCTCCGGCGGTCGCCCTGCGCTCGCGGCCTTCCTGACGGCGGGCTTCCCATCCCTCGACGGCTTCGCGGACGTGGCACGGCGGGTCGCCGCGGAGGCGGACGTTCTCGAGATCGGCGTCCCGTTCTCGGACCCGATGGCCGACGGCGTGACCATCCAGGACGCAAGCCGTGCCGCACTCGCGGGCGGGGTCACGCTCGGCTGGATTCTCGAGATGGTGGGCGACCTCGACGTCGGCATCCCGATCGTCCTCATGAGCTACCTCAATCCGATCCTCTCGCTCGGTTACTCGACGCTCGCCGAGCGCGCCGCCGATGCCGGCGTCGCCGGCTTCATCGTCCCGGACCTGCCGCTGGAAGAGTGCGAGCCGTTCCGGGAGGGGACGAGCCGGCACGGGCTCGCGCTCGTCCAGATGGTCACGCCGCTCACTCCAACACCGCGACGGGCGCGCCTCGCGGCGGCGACGAGCGGCTTCCTGTACGCGGTGACCCGCACTGGCACGACGGGGGCAGAGACGGACGGCGGCGTTCCGGTCGACTACCTCGCCGAGCTCCGCGATGTGTCGGAACGGCCGGTCCTGGCGGGATTCGGCATACGGCGCCGCGAGCAGGTTGACGCGCTGACCGGGAAGGTCGACGGGGTGATCGTCGGGAGCGCGCTGGTGGAATGCCTCGCGGAGGGGCGAGACCCGGCGGCGTTTCTTCGCGGCCTGCGGACCGCGGCGCATGCGAGCACGCTTGCCTCGGGAGGCGACTCGTGATCGCCGTCATCGATCCGACCTGCTCTCTGCGGGAGAAGGCCGAGGTCGTCCGCTTCGTCGAGAGCCGGGGCCTGAGGGTCCAGGTGAGCGAGACGGGCGGCGAGAGCCTTCTCGCGGTGATCGGGGAGCCGCCGGCCGAGCTGGCCGATGCCCTCGAAGCGATGCCGGTCGTCCGAGAGGTGCGGCGCGACAGCCCGCCATACGCCCTCGTGGCTCGCGGCAACCGGGTCGAGACGAGCCGCGTCCGGGTCGCGGATGTCCATATCGGAGACTCTCCCGTGGTGGTGATCGCGGGTCCCTGCGCCGTCGAGAGCCGCGAGGGTCTGCTCGAGATCGCGGCGGAGGTAGCCGGGGCCGGCGCCTCGATCCTGCGGGGCGGCGCCTTCAAGCCGAGGACCTCCCCGTACAGTTTCCAGGGGCTCGGCCGCGAAGGCCTCGAGTTCCTGGCCGAGGCGCGGAGCGTGACCGGACTGCCCGTCGTGACGGAGGTCGTCGCTTCCGAGGACGTGGCACTCGTCGCGGAGTTCGCCGACATGCTGCAGATCGGCGCCCGCAACATGCAGAACTTCCGGCTGCTCTCCGCGGCGGGGGAACAGCCGCGGCCCGTGCTGCTCAAGCGCGGCCTCATGGCTACGATCGACGAGCTCCTGCTCGCCGCCGAGTACGTCGTGTCGGCCGGCAATCCGCGCGTCGTCCTGTGCGAACGAGGGATCCGTACCTTCGAGCGGGCGACGCGCAATACGCTCGACATCTGCGCGGTCCCTCTCCTCAAGGAGCGAACCCACCTCCCCGTCATCGTCGATCCGAGTCACGCAGCCGGGCGGCGCGATCTCGTCCCGGCCCTCGCCTGCGCCGCGGTGGCCGCCGGCGCCGACGGCCTGATGATCGAGGCGCACCCGAATCCCGACGCCGCGCTGAGCGACGGGCCGCAGAGCCTGTGGCCGGCGGACTTCCGCAGCCTGATGGGGCGTCTCGACGCGATCGCGACCGCCGTGGGTCGCTCCCTTCGCCGCCCGACGTCACCGCGGGATACCGGCGAGTCGGCCCACAAGGCCGGCTAAAACCGGCCGATCCACGCGCCGAAGGCAGTCAGCAGGCCCGCGACGAACTCGCGCGATTTCTCGTCGGCGAACTGCCCGTCCTCCATCCGCGCCGCGACGCTCATGACGAGTACCTTCGGGTTCGGCATTACGACCGCGCCGGCACCGGCGAGGACCTCGCGCAGATGCCCCTGCGCCCTCGCGGTCCCCAGGAGACCGGGCGTCGCACCCATCAGCGCGGTCGGCTTGCCGGCGATGGCCGCGTCGTCGTCCGCCCCCTTCCGGGACGCCCAGTCGATGGCATTCTTCAACACGCCCGGAATGCCCCCGTTGTATTCCGGGGAAACGATGAGCAGACCGTCCGCCGAGCGGATGGCTTCCTTCCAGGCGGCCACCCCGGCCGGGTCACCACCGGCCTCGAGGTCGGCGTTGAACAACGGGATCTCCCTCAGGCCCTCGAAGATGTCGATCGTGAGCCCTTCGGGCGCGAGCTCGCGCGCCGCCCGCAGGAGCGCGCGGTTGTATGACTCCCGTCGCAGGCTTCCGGCGACCCCGCAGATCCTCGAAGCAGGTGCGTTCATCTTCCCGTCCCTTCCGTGTGCGGCCGTTTCGAGTAGCCGTAACTTTGTAATGCAAAGTACTTGACATTCCGTCTCGCGCAACCCAAGTTGGTGCCCATGAGATCACACGAACTCGGCGCGAGGGCTGAGGACAACCTCCAGTTCATCCGCCATACGATGGAGAGATCGACCCGCTTCACCGCCGTATCCGGGTGGGGAGGGATGGGGATGGGCGTGATCGGACTCGGGGCCGCGCTCGTCGCCGGCGGCTATGCGACCGGTTCTCCGCCATGGATCCTCGTGTGGCTGTCGGCCGCGGCCGTCGCCGCACCGATCGGCGCGGGGGCGATCTGGTGGAAGTCTGCGCGAACCGGGGTCGCGCTCGGCAGTGCCTCCGCGCGCAAGTTCGCCCTCTGCTTCTTTCCCGTGTTCGTCGCCGGCGCCGTCGTCACCTGGACGCTCGTGCGCGAGGCTCCCGCGGCGCTCCCGGCCGTCTGGCTCAGCCTGTACGGCGCCGCGATCACCGCCGGCGGCGCCTTTTCAGTATCGGTGCTGCCCCTGCTCGGCGCGGGATTCCTGCTGCTGGGCGGAGTCGCGGCGCTCGTCCCCGACCTCGGGAGCGTCGCTCTCCTTCTCGGATTCGGCGTCCTGCAGATCGGCTTCGGGGCGTACATCGCGGCGCGTTTCGATGGCTGAACGAGACGCGGCGGCACGGCGGATCGACCCGCCCGGGAGCGACCCGGATTTGGTTGACGCGGCAGATGGGGGTGCGCCCGCCGACGCCCTCGCCCTCGACTCCCTGTTTCACGAGCGCGTGCGGCTGGGCATCGTCAGCGCCCTGGCCGGTCACGAGCGGATGGCCTTCACGGATCTCCGGGATTCCCTCGGCCTGACCGACGGAAACCTCAGTGCCCACACGCGCAAGCTGGAAAACGCGGGCTATCTCGCCTGCCACAAGTCCTTCGTCGGACGCACGCCGCATACCGAGTACGAGCTGACGCCCCTCGGCCGTATCGAGCTGACTCGCTACCTGGACCATCTCGAGGCGATCATCCGCACCGCGCGAGACGACGGCGGCTCACGCTGAGGCGTACGACGCCACACGCTATCCACCCCGGTTCTCCAACAGGCCTCTAGGGCGTAGCGTAGACCTCGGACGTGCCATCGGCGCGGAACGCGATCACGTCGTACGCGTCTTTCTCCCCGCTCGGTACCTCCATCCCCGGCGACCCACGCGGCATGCCGGGCGCCGCGAGGCCGGCGATCTCCGGCCGCTCTTCGAGCATGCGCCGGACGACGTCGGCGGGTACGTGACCCTCGACGACATAGTCTCCGACGAGCGCCGTGTGGCAGGACTGATGCTCCGGCCGGACCCCGTGCTCGACCTTCACCGCCGGCAGGTCGTCGACGTCGTGCGCCTCGACGGTGAAGCCGGCCGCCTCCATGTGGGCGACCCAGGACTTGCAGCACCCGCACGTCGCGGACTTGTAGACAGTCACCAACTCGGCGACCGGCAGCGGGTCCGCTTCGGGGCGCCCTTGCTCCATCGGGTCGGCGGCGGCGGCGCGCGCCTCCGGCGGGATCTCGCGATTGGCGCGGTCGTCGCACCCGGCGGATAGAGACGCCACGCCAAGCACCAGGAACGCCGTTTGGATCGTACGATTCACTTCGTCGTCTCCTTCTCGTCGTGGACTGTGGGGCGCGGAACTATACGGACCTCTCCGCCGACCAGGTACGCCGCTCCGTAGAGCCGGCCGACCGGTCGCAGCGCCGTCGGTTCGACGTAGTCGGTACCCTCCACCCTGGGCAGCGTTCGACGCAAGCGTACACACAGAACGCGCCCGCTGATCAACGTGTTCGGCACGGCGCCCAGATCGACCTCACGCTCCGAACGACATTCGAGGATCGCGGGCGCGCTCGCAACGAAGGGGGCGTCGACGCGAAGCGCCTCCGCCCGTTCGAGACCGGCGTGTTCGAACTCGTCGAAGCCGGGAGGCACGTCGGGAGAGTCGGGAGAGGATGAGGCGAACGGGCGTTCCGGGACACTCCCCGGCTTCCTGTCGAAGTTGTGGTCCAGTGTGTTTCCCGGAACGCAACCGTTCAGCCTGCGCCTTCTCGTTGGGCAAGCGTCGGGCCCGGCCGGCGTCCGAGGGCTCCGTTCGCGCCGGCGCGAGGCAGTCGCCGGCGGGACCGCGGGGACGACATCGATGCGGACATATGCGCCGCACCGTGAGGTCGTTTCCCTTCTCCGCACCGCTTCCGGGCGCCGTTCGCGAGGCGATCGCATCCGCCCGCCTTGCTGGCACGGCGCGCGCAGGGCGCCGCTTCGATCTGGCAAATCTTCGGCGTCGAGGGCATTTCGCCACTCACTTGGCGTGAGCGGGCGCCGGCGTGCATCTTCCGCGACGGATCAGCCCCCGGGCATCCCCGATCCTGCAGACCCGGACCTTCAACACGCACTCCGGACAGGCTTCCAGATGTCGCTCCGCACGGCCCGCGATCACGACCGGGATATCATAAGGCTCGGGCTGCCCGCGCTCGGCGCGCTCGCCGCCGACCCGCTCGTGTCCATCGTCGATACGATCTTCGTCGGACGCCTCGGCGTCGTGCCCCTCGCGGCGCTCGGGGTCAACGCGGCGATCTTCGCGCTCGCCTTCGTCGCGTTCAACGTGCTGGAGTACGGTACCACGCCGCTCGTCGCGCGGGCGGGTGGACGGGGCGACGCCGACGCCGCCGGACGGACGGTCATCCAGGCGCTCGGGGTCGCGGCACTCGCGGGCCCGGTGGCAACGTTGCTCCTGATCGCCTTCGGCGGTCCGATCGTGGAGTTGATGGGCGCGACGGGCGAGTTGCGCGCCCCCGCGCTCTCGTACCTTCGCATCCGCGCGCTGGCCGCCCCGGCCGTTCTCGTCGTCACGGCGGGACACGGCATTTTTCGAGGTTATCTCGACACCCGGACGCCCCTCGTGGTCACCCTCGGCCTGAACGTGGTCAACCTGGTCCTCGACCCGCTCCTGATCTTCGGGTTCGGGATGGGGATCACGGGCGCGGCGATCGCCACCACGATCGCGCAGTGGACCGGAGCGCTGTGGTTCCTCGACCTGCTTCTGCGTCGGAGACGCGCAGCCCTCGGGATCCAGATCGTCCTTCCCCGGCTGGCGGACCTCGCGCCGTTTCTGCGCATCGGCGGGGCGCTGGCCCTCCGCACGTTCGCCCTGATCGGAACGATGACGCTCGCCACCGCCGTGGCCGCACGCGTGGGGACCGTGGAGGTGGCGGCCCACCAGGTTGCGACGCAGGTCTGGCTGTTTCTCGCGCTCGTGGTGGATGCGCTTGCCGTCGCCGGACAGGCCCTCGTGGCGCGCTACCGGGGGGCGGAAGACCCCGGGGCGGCCAGAGACGCCGCGAATCGCCTGCTCGTTTGGGGACTCCGGATCGGGGTCGGTCTTGGAGTCCTGTTCTTCGCGCTCGCGCCGGTTCTCCCGAGAATGTTCACGGACGAACCCTCGGTCGTTGCGGCCATCCGGGGCATCTATCCGTTCATCGTGTTCATGCAGCCGCTCAATGCCATCGTCTTCGTGTGGGACGGGGTCTTCCTCGGCGCGGAGGACTTCCGCTTCCTCGCCTGGCAGATGGTGCTGTCCGGCGTCGCGGCGGCCGCGGTTCTTCTCCTCGTGCTGCCGATGGGCTGGGGCCTGACCGGCGTCTGGTGGGGCATGGTCACGCTGATGCTGGTACGGGCGCTCACGCTCGGCTGGCGCTACTGGTTCGCCTGGCCGACCGTCTGAGGCGACTCGTTCTACGCCGGGAGACCTTCGGCGCGTGTCGAAACTCGCGGCGCGCCAGTAGTGTTGGCAGTCTATGTTCGACTTCCAGTCACTCGGCGACGCGCTCAACCACGACCCCCTGCTGGCGGTCGTCATCCTGTTTCTGGGCGGGCTGGCCACCAGCGTGACCTCGTGCATCTATCCGATGATCCCGATCACCGTCGGTATCATCGGTGGTAGCGCCGGGCCCGATGCCAGCCGAGGCCGGGTGGCGGCGCTGACGGCCTCCTACGTGCTCGGCCTGGCCATGCTGTACGCGGTCGCCGGGCTCATCGCCGGCCTGACGGGCGGGTTCTTCGGCACGATCGCCGCCTCGTGGTGGAGCCGGAGCCTGATCGCCGTCCTGCTGCTCATCTTTGGCCTCGCTCTGCTCGACGTCGTTCCGGTACCGGTTCCGCAGCGGCTCCTCCACTGGGCCTCCACGCGGAAGGGGGGCTCGCTGCCGGCGGTCTTCGTCCTCGGCGCCACGTCGGGCATCGTCGCCGCGCCCTGCGGTGCCCCGGCCTTCGCCGCCGTTCTGACCTGGGTCGCCACGACGGGCAGCGGAACTCTGGGCTTTCTCTACCTGTTCGTCTTCTCGTTGGGAATGACCGCCCTGCTCGTAGTCGTGGGCATGTCGACGGGCTTCGCGAGCCGTATGCCGAGAGCGGGTATGTGGATGGTGTGGGTGAAGCGGGTCGGGGGCGTGATCCTGCTGGCGATGGCGATGTACTACTTTTATGGGGCGTGGCAGGTGCGCTAGCCGATCGGGCCGATCGGGCCGGTCGCGCAATCGAAATTCGACACGAACCGAAACACTACGATAGAGACGGGGACTCGAGAGGATGAAATTGGGGCACCGAAGTACCCGCGCGAGCGCGGGCAGAGTACTGTGGACGATGATAGCTCTTCTTGCCGGCGTAGCCGGCGGCCTCGAAGCGCAGACCAGGATGGGGATCGAGCTGGGCGCGCAGCCCGAGCCTCTCGTGCTACCGACCGTTGAGGGCGAAGAAATCGACCTCGCCGAGTCCTTCGGACATCGGCCGGTCCTGCTCGAGTTCTGGGCGACCTGGTGCCCGAAGTGCGAAGCGCTCGAACCCCAGGTCACCGAAGCCCACCGGCAGTTCGGCGACCGGGTGGACTTCTACGGAGTGGCCGTGGCCGTCGGGCAGAGCCCCGACCGCATCGTGAAGCACTTCAAGAATCGCCCTTTGCTTTTCCCGATGCTGTGGGACGAGCAAGGGGAGGCGACCCGTCGGTTCATGGCGCCGACGACCTCCTACATCGTCATCCTCGACAGTGACGGCCGGGTGGCCTACACCGGTGTCGACATCGGGCAGGATATCCTGGGCGCGCTTCGGCGAGTCACCGGCAGTCAGTCGGCGTCTACCGAGCCCGCTTCTTCCTGACCGGCGGGATCTCCGGCGACCACGGCGTCGATCGCCGCGTCGAGCTCGGCGTAGGCCGTCGGGTCGATCTCGTGGAACGGCGCGGCAACCCAGCGGATCACGCCCTCAGGGTCGATGACGAACACCGTGCGGTTGTCGATGAAAGTTCCATCATTCATCGCGCGAAACGCTCCGTAGAGCTGGCCGACTTCGGCCCCGGGGTCGCTGGCGAACAGGAACGGGAAGCTGGCCTCCTCCGCCCACCCGTGCAGAACCTCGGGGGCGTCGGTGCTGATGCCGAGGAGCACGACGTCGTCCCCCCCGTTGAATACGCTGGCGTACTGATCACGGTACGCTTCCATTTGAATCGTTCAGCCGCTGGACTTCGCCCGGTAGAAGAACGCGATGACGAGCGTGTGCCCCCTGAAGTCGGTAAGGCTCAGCGAGTCCGACATCACGCCGTCGCGCATCGCGCCGACGAGAGTGAAGTCGGGCGCCTGCGTCCCGGGAGCCAGGGGTTCGGCCGCCTGCTGAGCGGCGAGGGGCGAGGCGAGCGCCAGCCCGGCCGCGGCGAGGATCATGATCCCGCGTAATCTCATGCGACTTTGCTTCCTGCTGGAGGATCCCGGACCCACGAAGGGGTCTTCATACCTTCAACAATATACGCCTGCGGAGGAGTTCCATGCGACGGATCGGCTGGATGGCCGCGATGGCGGTCCTGCTCAGCCCGGCCGGCCTGGCGGGCCAGTCCGGACAACCGGCGCGGCTCCACAGGATGATCAACCAGCACCGGGAGCGTGTCGGCTGCACGCCGCTCGCCTGGCACGCGCCCTCGGCCGAGATCGCCGCCGCCCGATCGGCCGACATGCACGAGCGCCGGTACTTCGATCACGTCACCCCGGAGGGTCGAAACGTATTCGACGATCTCGATGTGGACCCAGAACCTGCTGGCGCAGCCTAAGCGGATTGTTCCGGTCCGGCCGCCGGTGGCGAAGGATTCCCGGTCAGCCCCGGCCACTCCTCGCCCGTGAGCGCGGCGTCGAAGAACCCTATCTCGTAGCGGACGACCGTCCGGAACGCATCGGCCATCCGCTCTCGCAGCCAGGGCGCGGCGTCCTCCGCCAGGCCGTCGAGTTCGATCCCGAGGTAGCCCAGGTAGAAGCCGAACTCCCTTCCCGCCCAATTCCGGACGAACGGGGCGACCGGAGAATCGGGCGCCAGGCCCGACTTCACGAACCGGAAGGACTCGTGCGTGGCGCGGTGCGCGGCGTACAGGACGGAGAAAGCTTCCTCGTATGACGCGCGCTGGGCCGTAGCGAGGAGAAACTCGTTGAACGCGTGGACGGCGCCCGACGGGCGCGCGCCGGCGAGCTCGACGCCGAGGCTCGACGCGTGTTCTTCGAACAGGCGGACTTCGCGTTCGAGCGTTCCGAGCGCTCGTGCGAGCGGTTGCCAGTGGCTTGCCGGGCCGCGCGGGATCAGCGCGGCAAGGAACGGGATCGCGGACACGACGAACAGATAATCCTGGCGCATCCAGCGAGCCATCACCTCGTCGTCGAGCGCGCCGTCGCGCATCCCCCGCAGGAGGGGATGCGCGAGCATGCGCTCCCAGAGGTCGCGGTTTCGATCGACCTGCTCGTCGCTGAATCCCCGGCGCTTCACGCTTCCGCCAGGAACAACGCGCCGGTGAGACCAAGGCCCGCGACGAGCGCAAGGAAGCCGACCGCGACACTGCCCGACAGGTAGAGGGCTGCTTTCAGGTACTGTCCGTTCTGCACCAGGGCGACCGTCTCCCAGCTGAACGTACTGAAGGTCGTGAACGCGCCGAGCACGCCGATCGTGAGGAAAGCCGCGAGCGCTCCACCCCGTGGCGTCGCGCCCAACAGGCCGAGGACGACCCCCAGTCCCAGACAGCCGAGGACGTTGACGACGA
Source organism: Gemmatimonadota bacterium (assembly GCA_051004775.1). Taxonomy (GTDB): domain Bacteria; phylum Gemmatimonadota; class Gemmatimonadetes; order Palauibacterales; family Palauibacteraceae; genus JARFPW01. The sequence continues at coordinate 4,390 of JBPCJZ010000010.1, read as the reverse complement.
ACGTGCCCCACGGAAATCCGGCTCCGGCCCACTGCTGCACCCAGGCGCCGAACCCGTACCGCGCCACGGCGCCCAGGGCGCCCCCGAGCGCGACCGCGAGTAGCAGCTTCAGCCCGTCCAGTTCTTCAGCCCGTCCGCCCCGCAAGCGCGCCGAGGTAGTCGCGGTTCAGGCGCGCGATGTTGTCGATGGTGATCCCCTTCGGGCACGCCACTTCGCACGCGCCGTGATTAGAGCAGTTGCCGAAGTTCTCGGCCTCCATCTGCAGCACCATGTCGATGACGCGCGCGTACCGCTCGGGCTGCCCCTGCGGCAGCAGGTTCAGGTGGACGGCCTTCGCGGCGGTGAACAGCATCGCCGAGGCATTCGGGCACGCAGCCACGCACGCGCCGCAGGCGATGCACTCGGCGGCGTCCATCGCCCGGTCGGCCACTTCCTTGCCGATGGGGATCGCGTTGGCGTCGGGCGGGCTGCCGCTGCGCACCGAGATGTAGGCGCCGGCGGCGACGATACGGTCGAACGCGGTGCGATCGACGATCAGGTCCTTCACGACGGGGAACGCGCTCGCGCGCCACGGTTCGATCCAGATCTCGTCGCCGTCTTCGTAGGCGCGCATGTGGAGCTGGCAGACCGTGGTGTCGTCCCACGGTCCGTGCGGCCGTCCGTTGACGACCATTCCGCAACTGCCGCAGATGCCCTCCCGACAGTCGTGATCGAACGCAATCGGTTCCTCGCCGCGCTCGATGAGCCCCTGATTGACGACGTCGAGCATCTCGAGGAACGACATGTGCGGGTCGACGTCGATGGCTTCATAGGCGACGAAGCCGCCCTTGTCTTCGGCCGCCGACTGGCGCCACACGTGAAGCTTCAGATTCATTATTTGTAGCTCCGCTGAGACGGAGGGACGTAGGCGAATTCGAGTTGCTCTCGGTTCTCGACGGGCGCAGCGCCTTCCCCCGCATACTCCCACACGGTGACGTGGGAGAAGTTCTCGTCGTCGCGCTTCGCTTCTCCGTCCTCCGTCTGATACTCGCTGCGGAAGTGCGCGCCACACGACTCTTCGCGCGCGAGCGCGTCGCGGCACTGAAGCTCCGCCATCTCGAGGAAATCGGCGACTCGGCCCGCCCGCTCGAGCACCTGGTTCGTCACCGACCCGGACCCGACGAGCTTCGCGTTGTCCCAGAACTCCTGCCGCAGTTCCGGGATCCGCTCGATGGCCGAGGCGAGTCCCGCCGCGTTGCGCTCCATCCCGCAGTCGTCCCACATCAGGCGCCCGAGTTCGCGGTGGATGGAGTCGACTGTCCGCGTGCCATCGAGCGCGAGAAGCCGGCCGATCCGGTCCTCCACGGCCGCCACCGTTGCGCGGACCTCCGGATGGTCGCCGCCCACATCGTCGTCGTTCGTGTGACGCGCGAGGTAGTCGCCGATCGTGTACGGGAGGATGAAATAGCCGTCGGCGAGCCCCTGCATGAGAGCGCTGGCGCCAAGCCGGTTGGCGCCGTGATCGGAGAAGTTGGCTTCGCCGATCACGTGCAGGCCGGGAATCGTGCTCATCAGATTGTAGTCGACCCACAGCCCACCCATCGTGTAGTGGGGAGCCGGGTAGATGCGCATTGGCCCGCGGTATGGATTCTCGCCGGTGATCCTCTCGTACATCTCGAACAGGTTGCCGTAGCGGTCTCGGATGCTGTCTTCTCCGAGGCGTTCGATCGCGGAGGCGAAGTCGAGGTAAACCCCGCGGCCCGTCTTCCCCACGCCGTAGCCGCGGTCGCATATGTCCTTGGCGCGACGCGACGCGAGGTCGCGCGGCACCAGGTTGCCGAAGCTCGGATACATCCGCTCGAGGTAGTAGTCGCGCTCGGCCTCGGGGATCTCCGCGGGCGCGCGCTCGTCGTCCCTGTCCTCCGGCACCCAGATCCGGCCGTCGTTGCGCAGAGACTCGCTCATCAGGGTGAGCTTCGACTGGTAGTCGCCCGACTCGGGAATGCACGTCGGGTGGATCTGGGTGAAGCACGGGTTCGCGAATCCGGCGCCGCGCTTGTAGGCGCGCCAGTCTGCCGTGACGTTGCACTTCATCGCGTTCGTCGAGAGGAAGAACACGTTCGAGTAGCCGCCGGACCCGAGCACCACCGCGTCGGCCGTGAACGCCTCGATCTTCCCGTCGCGCAGGTCGCGCGTCACGATCCCGCGCGCGTGCCCGTCGACCAGGATCACGTCGTGCAGTTCCTTCAGGTTGTGCAGCGTCACGGAGCCCGCGCCTACCTGCCGCATGAGCGCCTGGTAGGCGCCGAGCAGAAGCTGCTGCCCCGTCTGGCCGCGCGCGTAGAACGTGCGGGAGACCTGGGCGCCGCCGAAGGACCGATTCGCCAGCAGGCCGCCGTACTCGCGGGCAAACGGCACGCCCTGTGCGACCGCCTGGTCGATGATGTTGAGGCTGAGTTGCGCGAGCCGGTACACGTTCGGTTCGCGGGAGCGGAAGTCACCGCCCTTCACCGTATCGTAGAACAGGCGGAAGACGCTGTCGCCGTCGCCCTGGTAGTTCTTCGCGGCGTTGATCCCGCCCTGGGCGGCGATGCTGTGCGCGCGGCGCGGGCTGTCGTGGTAGGTGAAGCAGCTTACCTGGTAGCCGAGCTCGCCCATCGTCGCGGCGGCCGAGGCGCCCGCGAGGCCGGAGCCGACCACGATCACGTGGTACTTCCGCTTGTTGGCCGGGTTGACCAGCTTCATTTCGAACTTGTGCTTGTCCCACAGCCCCTCGATCGGGCCCTCGGGGATCCGCGCGTTCAGTTCCAGGCTCACTGGTCCCCCTACGACACGATGCCGGTCAGCACCGCGACCGGGAAGGAAAGATTACCGACCAGGACGACGAGCGCCACCGACAGGGCCAGCGGGCGGCGCCAGCGGTTCACGCGCACATCGGTCACGCCGAGCGTCTGAAACGAACTCCAGATTCCGTGATAGAGATGGAGCGCGAGCGCGATCATCGCCGCGACGTAGAACAGCGAGACCGGTACGGAGGCGAAGGCTGCCACGAAGTTGTGGTACGGATCGCCCGGCACGAAGTCGGGATGCACGACGCCGAGGGTCAGATGGAGGATGTGGTAGACGATGAACAGCAGGAGCGCGACGCCGCCCCAGCGCATGGTACGCGAGGCGCGGCTGAATTCGATCGACTCGCGTTTGCGATAGCTCACGTGGCGCGCCGCGTGGCTCTGGCGGGTGAGCAAGAGTGCCGACCACACGTGCAGCACGAGTGCGAGGAGGAGGACGGCCCGCGCCACCCACAGGGCCTGGCTGTCGAGCAGGAATGGCGCGCCGAACACGCGCAGCCCATCGGCGTAATGATTGAAGGCGTCCCGTCCCTGGTAGACCTTCAAGTTGCCCAGCATGTGGCCGATCACGAAGCCGACCCACACGATGCCCGTGACGGCCATCGTGATTTTCAGGCCGATCGACGTGCGGAAGAGGCCCCTGCTCCGCTGCATGCCGGCTCCTGTATACTGGTGAACGCGATGGAGTTGGGCATCTTAGCGCGGTCGCCGAAGCCGTACAACCGTGGTAGAAGGCCCCGCAGACGCGCAGATTGGCACTGGTTTCGCTACATGCGGGCATCTGTCTGCCGCGGGCCGAGTTAACGACTCTCATGACGAATCGACGGATGAACGACGACAAAAACGGAAAGCCCGGCGCGGAGCCGGAGGCCACCGAACTCCTGCGGTCGCTCGCGCTCCGCATCCCATCCCCGGCGCTCAACGCCGAGGACTCACGCCGCGCGTACAAGGGCATCGAAAGCTCGCTCCGCGAGCTGTGGAGCGTGATCGACAGCCTGAGTTCCCTGCTGCCGCCGCGGCCGACGTACTACCGCGTGACGATCTTCGGATCCTCGCGCATGCACGAGGGTGACGCCCTGTACGGAGAAGTGCGGCGCCTGGCCCTGCAGCTCTCCCAGATGGGCATCGACATCATCACGGGCGGCGGGCCCGGACTCATGCAGGCGGCCAACGAGGGCGAGAAGGTGGGCGACGTCGGCGATCACACATATTCGATCGGGCTCAACGTCGACCTCCCGCACGAGCAGGACTCGAATCCGTACGTCGAGAAGCTGTACCAGCACGGCACGTTCTTCTCGCGACTGCACCACTTCGTACAACTCTCGAGCGCCTTCGTGGTGATGCCCGGCGGCATCGGCACCACGCTCGAGGCCCTTCTCGTCTGGCAGCTCGCGCAGGTCGGACACCTGGAGAACCGACCGCTCATCTTCGTCGGCGACATGTGGCGCGACCTGATCGACTGGGGCCGCGACGCGTGGGTGGGCGGCGAGCGTCAGCTCGCGGATCCCGAGGACACGAACATCCCCGTGTGCGTCGACACCGTCGACGAGGCGGTCGAGGT
>JBPCJZ010000009.1:0-6586 GCA_051004775.1 Gemmatimonadota bacterium | reverse complement strand
TCACCCCCGCCGCTTCTTCGCCCCTGCCCCGCCGTTCTTCCCCGCATCTCCCCAGTGCGCCAGAAAATCGCTCAGAAACTCCTGCGCGGCGGCCGGCTCGACGGCCAGCGGCGCCAGGGCGAGCGCGACGGCGACGGCCACGTGGTAGCCTTCCGAGCGCGACGCCACGGCGCGCCGGTACGCCGGGTGCGCGTCGTTCACCCACACGGTGGACTCGATGAGCCGTCCGATCGCCGCATCGTCCGGCCAGCTTTCGAACTGGATGCGCAGGCCGAGATGCGCGCGCCGCTTGCGACTGGCCGCGCCGGGCAGCCCACCGTCGGGGATGGGTTCGGGCTGCGGCTCGGGCGCTTCCTCCCGTCCCGACTCGGGCGGTGGCGACTCCGGGCTTGAAGGCTCGCCCGGCGGCCGATTGGCGCCCCCGGCCTCGTCGTTCGCACCGGGTTCCCCGGGTTCCGCCGCGTCCGCGGTCTCCGCCGTCACGTCCACGCCCGGCGCCGTGCCGCGCAGCGACGGAGCCCCACCCAGCGGCAGCCGGCGCTGCCCGCCGGGCCGGCGATCGACCAGCGTGGCGAGCAGCGGATAGTCGGCCGACAGGCCCGACAGCACCGAACGCAGGTCCCGTTCGAGCGATCCGCTCCGGCGCCGCGGCCGGGGAGCATCGGCGCTCTCGCCCCACGCCTCGAGCTGGGTCGAGACGGCCTCCTGCAGCGCCTTCCGGTAGGCGAGAAAGGTGGCGCCGCGCGACCCCGACCGGATGAAGTCGGCCTTGTTCAGGGTCAGGGTCTCCGACAGGGAGGGCACCTCGATCAGGCCGCGCACGTCAGCGCGCTTGTGCGGTGCGAGGCCGAGCCAGTCCCAGCCGCGATGGATCACCTTGCCCATGGTCGATATGGCGATCCCGCGGTCCTCCTCGGCCGCCTCCCCGTCCTGGACCAGGAATCCCACGCCCGAGGGTTTCCGCTGCCGTCCGACCCGTACCTCGATCGGTGCCCGGTCCGGATCCGGCGCGGAGCGCGGAAGAACGCGGCCGTTCACCACGAACCGGACGCCGTCGGGATACTGATCCGCCAGAATCCCGTCGAAGGTGCTGTCGAAGAGCGGCTCGAAGTGCCGCAGCAGGGTGGTCTCGAGGAAGCTCTGATCCACGAGCTCCGAGAGGGGGTTCGACAGGTAGAGGCGGACCGCGGTGCCCGACGCGCCCGGGTCCAGGAGTCCCTGCGGCTCGATCCGGCGCCAGGGTGCACGGGTGCGCGAGGAGAGGTTCCACGACGTGGCCAGCGGCGCCTTCGCCCGGGCGGTCTTCGTTTCGGTCACGACCTCATCCGCGACGAGGAGGCCGAGCTTGATCCCGACTCCCGCGAACCCGATCCCGCGGCCACGCAGCTTGGTGGTCACGGCGAGGTCGTGATAGCCCGACAGCGCCTTCCGGCCCATGCCGCGCCCCCCGTCGATCGCCGTGAAAGTCCGGGCGACCGGATCACCGATGAGTCGGATCTCGCGCGACCCGGCGTCGAGCGCGTTGGCGACCGTCTCCGTAACGATCGTCTCCGTCATCGAACCCGGATAGGCGTCGCGCAGATCCTCGAGCAGCCGCAGCAGGTCGACCCGTGTCTCACCCATGCGGGAAGTATGGGGCGAAGGCCGGACGGGTGCGAGTTTCGAGCGGGAAGGTCGACGCCGCCGGAGACGCCTGACGAGCACCGTTCGCCTGCACGGTACGGCGACTCGCCTTCCGCTCATCGGCGACGCGGGGATCGTAGGTTGAGAGAGCGATCCGGGACTTCGACCCGGACGGTCTCAACCTGCGACGAACGGAGCCGAACATGCATCATCAGACGAGGGTGTGCCTGCACGACGCGTGTCACTGCCGGATCACCGGGGACGACCTCTATTGCTCGGACCACTGCAAATTGGGAGGAGAGTCGGACTCGGAGTCACATTCGGATTCTGACTCGCATCCCGGTTGTGGCTGCGGACACGACCAGTGCCAGGAGCGTGGCAGCGTCGACGGATGATAAGCCGGGGGCACACTTTCTAGACTCGTACTTCTGCGACTCGTACTAGCCGACGCCTCCGCCTCGCGCTTGTCCTAAGCCGTAAACACTATTATAGTATGTATAAATAACTATTAAAGTGTCTAATACACCTTATAATAGTGATAATTTGGACAGAACCGATTCCCGAGCGGGCGCTCCGAGCTGTCGGAGATCTGCTCGAGTACGACGGAGAATCAATAGCGGTCGTTGTTCTGGGTGGATCTGCCATGATCCTCCTTGGACTCGTGTCGCGGGCTACGAGTGATGTCGATGTCCTCGCGCTCGCATCCACAGGAGCGTCGGGCGTCCGTCTTCGCCCGCCGGACCCGCTTCCCGACTCCCTCACGCGAGCGATAGAGCGAGTGGCTGACGATCTCGGACTCGCCGCCGACTGGATGAACACCGCGGCCGGCGGACAGTGGCAGACCGGATTGCCGCCGGGTCTTGCAGGGCGCCTCGAATGGAGAGAGTGGGGAGGCCTACGCGTCGGTCTTGTGAGCCGGCACGACCTCGTCTTCTTCAAGCTCTACGCCGCGGCGGACGGGACGGGTCCCGAGAGTGTCCACTATCAAGACCTGCTCGCGTTGAGCCCGAGCCCCGAGGAGCTGCGGTTGGCAGCCGGGTGGATCGCAACGCAGGACGCATCGCCCGGGTTCGCGGGGATCGTCGACCAGGTCGTCAGGAGTGCGGAGAACGATGTGGAACGAACCGATTGACCGGCTGGAGACTGCCCTCGTCGAGCTCCTCTGGGCTCAGTGGGCGGAGGTGACTGCGGCCGCCTCCAGCCGCCGTCGTGGACGCTCCCTCATCGACCCGGAAGCGCTCGTCCTCACCTCTCTCGCTCTGCGAAACCGCGAGCGCCGACTCTGGGACATGCTTGGCTGGTGCGCCTCCGAAACCCCGAGGCTGCTCAGCGTCCAGCGCGCCCGAAATCTCGTCGACGCGTATCCGCCTCCCGTGCGGACCGCGCTCGGCGGGTTTGCGCAGCTGGCTGTCGAGGAGGGTGCCGATCATCGGTGGCGCACGCTCCAGACGACCGATCCCGAAACCCCTCCGCGGGCGTCGAAGCTCGGTAGCGAGCCGGTTCGCCTGATCGAAGACTCGACCATGTGGCTGAGATTACGCCTGGGTCTCGGCGTGGGGGTCAAGGCGGACCTGCTTGCCTTTCTCATCGCGTGCGGAGGCGCCGCCTTCTCGGTCCGGGACATGGCAGGCGCCACCGGCTACACCACGAACGCGATCCGTCGCGCGGCCGACGAACTGGGCGAGGCGCGCGTCGTTCGGGTGATCAAGGGCTACCCCGTCGAGTACCACGTCGATGGCAGGGCCTGGCTTGACCTTCTCGAGGTCACCGACGCGCCTCCCTGGCGCTACTGGCACCAGGTCTTTTCGTTCGCGACCCGCGTGTTCGCGCTGCGGCATGCCCTCCTGCAGCGCGAAGCGTCCCGCTATGTAGCGTCATCCGAGCTGCGGCAGTTGTCCGGGAAGCACGCCCAATTGTTCGCATGGAATCGGATCACCGCGCCGGCGATCGACGTCCATCCGGGCGAGGAGTTTCTCGACGAGTTCGGAGAGGCGATCGGGAACCTGGCCGGCTGGGTTGAGGCCCATTCGTAGAGGCCGACATCCGACCGTTCGCTGAGCCGCCGCCAATCTATGCATGGCGTGACGGATGATCGAACTACCCGCGCCTCGGCGGCTGAGGCGCTGCAGGGGTATCAGGGTCAGTAATTCTTGACTCGTACTTCTACGACTCGTAGATTACTGACCTGATGGCTGAGAACCCTTTTCGTATCGGTGTCCACGTCTCGGGTCGGTACTTCACTGACCGCGCGGCGGAAGTGAAGCGCATCCGGAGCGCCCTGACCGAGCCGACCCGGCTTCTAGTCTTTGGTCCGCGGCGCATGGGGAAAAGCTCGGCCATCGCGGTCGCCTCGGAGCGGGCGCGCCGGGACGGCATCCTCGTGGTGCGCGCCGACCTCTCGACCGCGAGCACGCTGATCGACGTCGCGAACCGGCTCCTCCACTCCCTCTCGAGCCAGCGAGAGCCGGGGTGGCTCGCGAAGCTCGCGGGCTCGCTCGTCCCGACGGTGTCGCTCACCGTCGACCCCATGACCGGAGCGCCACGGATCGTCTTCGGCGCCGAAGCGAGGCAGGCGCCGGTCGAGGGGCAGCGGCGATCGCTCGAGAAGGTCGTCGAGGCGCTGGCCGCCGAGTCCAGCACGGCGGGCCGGGTGGCGGTCGTGCTGGACGAGTTCCAGGCGATCGGCCGGTTCGGGGGCGAGGAGGCCGAGTGGCATCTGCGGGACCTGATGCAGCGCCACGGCGAACTCAGCTTCGTGTGCGCGGGCTCCGAGGTATCGCTCGTCAAGGAAATGCTGGGGGAGCACCGCGCCTTCTTCCGGATGTTCGAGCTGCTTCACGTCGGAGCGGTCGACCCCGGGCACCTCGCCCGCTGGATCGACGCACGCCTCGAGAAGGCGGGCGTCCGGTCGCGCGGCGCGGGGGACGAGATCGTGGCGCGCGCCGGCCCGCGGACACAGGACATTCTCCAGGTGGCCCGGCACGTGTATGCCCGTGGACTATCGAGCGGCGCCGTCACCGAAGAGGACGTGGCGCCCTCGATGCGGGACGTGGTGCGGGCGGAGGATCCCGTAATCCGAACGATCTGGTCCGGTCTCACGGCGCATCAGCAGAACGTGCTGCGGGCCGTCGCGTCGGGGGAAGCGCAGATCTTCTCGACCGCGGTCCGGCGCCGCTTCGGTCTGCCCACGTCCTCGACCGTGGCCGCTGCGGTCGATGCCCTGGAGAAGCAAGGGATTCTCGCCCGCGACGAAGTCGACGGAACGGTGCGCTTCGACCGCCCGTTCGTCCGGCTCTGGGTCGAGTGGGAGGCCGCGCCGGACGTGCTGCCCGGCCCGTAGCCCCCTACGCTGAAAACGCCGACGCCGTGGACTTTGTAGCGTCCCCTACGGACACGTCTTGCTGACTCTCTTCGTGCCGTGGCCCCAGATCGGATCGCGGGCGCCGGTCGCCAGCTTCTTCGGCGCGTTCGGAGGGTCCGATCCGATCTGCAGGTAGATGTCGCCGTCCTGCTCCCACGTGAATGCGTTGGGAAGCAGGGCCGCGTCGGGATCCTTCATCTCCGCGCCGTCTGTCGTCTTCTGGACGGTGTTGCTGCCGTCGGCGTCCATGATCTGGAGCTTCCAGCCGGTCGAGAGCTTCCGCAGGAAGATGATCTTGTCGAACGTCGCACTCTTCGACCACCGCGGGTCCTTCTCCATCAGCGAGGTCGACCCGACTCTCGTCTCGCCCGACCCGTTGGACCGGATCTTCCAGATGTCGTTCGCGCGGGCGAGCGCGATCCAGGTCGCCGTCGGATCGTAGGAAGGACTGAAGCCGTCAGCCAGGAACTTCCCCGCTGTCGGCAGCCGGTCGCGACACAGATCGACCTGGTGGATCCTGCTGCCGCGGGCGTAGGCGATCAGCTCGGTACCGTTGCGGGTGATGCCCCACGTCGGCCGGCTCATCACATGGGCCACGGTCGAGACCTGGCGGGCCCCGCTGCCGCTCAGGCTGCTGATCCATACCGAGAAGTTGTTGCCCTCTTCGTTCACGTGGTTCACGACCATCGCGATCCGGCGGCCATCCGGAGAGATCACCGGGTCGTGGATCGTGCAGTACTGTACCCCGGGGGCGAAACACTTCTGGAACAGGCGGCTGCCGCTCCCGTTGGTCCCCATTTTCCGGACCTCGTTGCGCCCGGTGACGTAGAGGATTTCCGAACTGGAGACCTGCGCGGCAAGCGAGGCCGGAGCCGCCAGGGAGACGGCGATGTCGCCGAGGAACACGGCGGCTCCGAGGAGAAACGTGCGCGATCGATTCATTCGGTTCAACGTGTGCCTCCCTCGGGGATGTGACGGCGCGAGTCTGGAGGTAGAGCGCGAACGGATGGCAGGATCCGCCAGCGCGCTCGCGAAGTTCTGGCGGACGGGGATCGCGGGATCGGGCACTGCCCTCGCGCATCTCCCGGTTGCCGCCGCCCCCGGACCGCACCGATCTTACGCCGATCGTGCGCTTACCCGGATGACGCGGTAGGCTCCGTTTTCGTGGCGGATCCCCCTGACGCTCTGCCCCGCGACGCCCTGGGCCGCATGTGGCGCGCGATTGGCTGCCGACAGTATGTTGTGTGAGATTGGACGCTGACGCCGGGTTCGGCGACGTATCCGATGGCGGCCGCTGCCCGCCGTCAACTCAATCCTTCAAGATTGGAGAACGACATGCTCTGGACGATTCTGATGGTCCTCGTCGTCTTGTGGCTGCTCGGCTTTATCGGCGGCGTGGGCGGGAATCTGGTCCACCTCATTCTCGTGGTCGCGGTGATCGTGCTGATCCTGCAGCTCGTGCAGGGCCGGAAAATTTAGGACCGCTGCCGCTCTGAGCGCGTGGGGCGGCAGCGGACCCGACGTACCGACCGGCGCAAGATGCGCGGGCCCTGCGCGACAGCTCTGATGCGCGGGGCCCGCGCGACGGCCTTGATGCGCGGG
>JBPCJZ010000008.1:0-8596 GCA_051004775.1 Gemmatimonadota bacterium | reverse complement strand
GTTCGAGCGAAGCCACGTCGCCCTCCACCATGGGGCCGGGTCCGACCGGATCGTCTCCGCAGCCGGCCGCGAGGATCGCCATGCCCACCAGAACTGTTCGCTTCATCAATCAAGACTCCAATGAGATGCCGTTTCGGACTGCGAGTGGGGCTTTCTGACCCCCCATCAGCATGGAAAGGTCCGCACGAACCGGTCCGTGTGGAGCGCGACTTGCTTCAGTCCACCTCGAGGTTTCCGATGCGGACGGTCAATCGAGGCTGGAGTGGATCCATGCGAGTCGGGCGAACTGCGGTCGCGTCACCCCGGGACGGGATTCCCGAGGATCTGAGGCTGTCCGAGGTGCTCGCCGGGCTGACGTCGGCCCTCGACATCACGGAGGGACAACCGGTCGGACATTCCGTGCGATCCTGCATGATCGGCATGCGGATTGCCGAACGCGCCGGGATGCCCGAGGAAGAGCGGGCGGACCTGCTCTACGCCCTGTTGCTCAAGGATCTCGGGTGCTCCAGCAATGCCGCGAAGGTCTGCTACCTGTTCGGCGCGGACGACCGCAAGGCGAAGCATGACCTCAAGCTGGCCCGCTGGACGACGTTTCTCGGCGGCGCAGTCTACGCCGCGCGACACGTGGTGCCACACGGGTCTACATGGGAGAAGCTGCGGAAGTTCGTCAATCTGGGCATCGAGGGCGCCGGCTGTGTGTGCCCGGAGGCGTTCGAAGCCCTCAAGTGCCGCCTCGCGAACGAGAACGCGCTGGCGCCCGAGAGCTTCGCGTCCGCGCGTCACCGCGGGGAGACGGACAGGATCGAGTGGCTCGACGCGACGAGGACCATTCGCCCACCGGCTCCGTCCATCGCCTGACCCGAGGAGCGGCGGGCGAGCGGCTGGTGATCGCCGGCCGCCCCGCATACTCTGGCACGGACAGATCCCTTCCCGACCCGCCCGTGACCCGGGAGCGCCGCGTTGACTGACCACCCCCCGGACCCGATGGACGCGCGGCACGAGCGCCACGCCGACTACTGGCGGCGAAATATTCGTTACGTCCTCATCCTGCTCGGCGTCTGGTTCGTCGTCTCCTTCGGATTCGGCATCCTCCTGGCCGAACGCCTCGACGAGTTCGTTATGCCAGGCACGGGTTTCCCGGTCGGCTTCTGGTTCGCTCAGCAGGGCGCCATCTACGCGTTCGTTGCGCTGATCTTCGTATACGTCGGGTTGATGAACCGCCTCGATCGCGCCTTCGACGTCGATGAAACGGCGGTCGACGCCACGGAGAGGGGCGCGTGAGCGTCCAGGGCTGGACGTTCCTTCTCGTCGCGGCCTCGTTCGCGCTCTACATCGGGATCGCCGTGTGGTCGCGGGCCACGACCACGAAGGAGTTCTACGTGGCCGGCGCGGGCGTCTCGCCGCTGGCCAACGGCATGGCGACGGCGGCCGACTGGATGAGCGCGGCGTCGTTTCTCTCCATGGCCGGCCTCATCTCCTTCATGGGCTACGACGGATCGGTCTACCTGATGGGATGGACGGGAGGGTACGTGCTCCTCGCGCTCCTGCTCGCCCCCTATCTCCGAAAGTTCGGCGCCTACACGGTGCCGGATTTCGTCGGGGATCGATACTACTCGCAGACGGCACGCATCGTCGCCGTCGTCTGCGCGATCTTCATCTCCTTCACCTACGTCGCGGGCCAGATGCGCGGCGTCGGGATCGTGTTCAGCCGCTTCCTCGAAGTGGACGTCACGGTCGGCGTCGGAATCGGCATGGCCATCGTCTTCTTCTACGCCGTGCTGGGCGGGATGAAGGGAATCACCTATACGCAGGTCGCCCAGTACTGCGTCCTCATCTTCGCCTACCTGGTGCCGGCGATCTTCCTGTCGCTGATGATCACGGGAAACCCGGTGCCCCAGCTAGGGTTCGGCGGCGTCGACCAGGCGTCCGGCACGTTTCTGCTGGAACGCCTCGACGGCCTGAACGAACAGCTCGGCTTCGCGGCCTACACGACCGGCACCAAATCGAAGCTGGATGTGTTCTTCATCACCGCGGCCCTGATGGTCGGCACCGCGGGCCTTCCGCACGTGATCATCCGCTTCTACACCGTCCCGAGGGTGCGGGATGCCCGCATCTCCGTTGGATGGGCACTCGTGTTCATCGCCCTGCTCTACACCACGGCTCCCGCGGTCGCCGTATTCGCGCGGACGAACCTGATCGCGAGCGTGTCCGACACGCCCTACTCCGAAGCACCCGAGTGGTTCAGCAACTGGGAGACGACCGGACTCCTCAGCTTCGAGGACCTGAACGGCGACGGGCGGATCCAGTTCACGGGCCCCGCCTCGCCCACCCCGAACGAGCTCACGGTCGACCGCGATATCATGGTGCTGGCCAACCCCGAGATCGCCGGGCTTCCGAACTGGGTCGTCGGACTCGTGGCGGCGGGCGGGCTGGCGGCCGCGCTGTCGACGGCGGCGGGCCTGTTGCTGGTCGTATCTTCGGCGATAAGCCACGACCTGCTGAAGCGCGCCCTGAGGCCCGGCATCACCGAGCGGGGCGAGCTGATCGCAGCGCGGATCGCCGCTGGCGCGGCGGTCCTGGTGGCGGGCTACCTCGGTGTGCATCCTCCGGGCTTCGTCGCGCAGGTCGTCGCCTTCGCGTTCGGCCTGGCCGCGTCGTCGTTCTTCCCCGTGATCATCCTGGGTATCTTCTCGAAGCGCACGACGCGCGAGGGCGCGATCCTCGGAATGGTGCTCGGCATCAGTTTCACCGCGGCGTACATCGTCTACTTCAAGCTGATGAACCCGGGACTCAACTCCGCGGAGCACTGGTGGTTCGGAATCAGCCCGGAGGGAATCGGTACGGTCGGCATGCTGCTCAACTTCGCTGTGACGATGACCGTCTCGCGCTTCACGCCCCCGCCGCCGCCCGAGGTCCAGGCCCTGGTCGAGCGAGTGCGAATTCCGCGCGGCGCCGGCCCGGCTCACGAGATCTCGGCAAGCCTCTAGACGCGAAAAAGCCCGGCCGTCTCTGGCCGGGCTCCTTCGTTCTGCGGTCCAAGTTCCTGCGACTTCGGCTCTAGTACATGTCGCCCATGCCACCGCCGCCGCCCATCGCCATCGCCGGCTCTCTCTCCGGACGATCGACCACAACGCACTCGGTCGTGAGCAACAGGCCCGAGATCGAGGCCGCGTTCTGGAGCGCGGTGCGCGTGACCTTGGTCGGGTCGATGACACCGGCTTTCACCATGTCCTCGTACTCTCCGGTCTGGGCATTGTAGCCCCAGTTCATGCTATTCTTCTCGCGGACCCTCTCGACCACGATCGAACCCTCGGCACCGGCGTTCTGCGCGATCTGGCGCAGCGGCGACTCGAGCGACTTCCGCACGATCTGGACGCCGATGTTCTGATCGGTGTCACCCAGGTCGAACTTGTCGAGCGCCTTCTGCACCCACAGCAGCGCGCTTCCGCCGCCGGGGACGATGCCCTCTTCGACCGCGGCACGCGTGGCGTGGAGCGCGTCCTCGACACGAGCCTTCTTTTCCTTCATCTCGGTCTCGGTGGCCGCGCCGACGTTGATCACCGCGACGCCGCCGGCCAGCTTCGCCAGCCGCTCCTGCAGCTTCTCGCGGTCGTAGTCGGAGGTCGTCTTGTCGATCGAGACGCGGATCTCGTTGATCCGGCCCTTGATCGCCTTCGCTTCGCCCGCGCCGTCGACGATCGTCGTGTTGTCCTTGTCGATCACGACGCGCTTGGCGCTGCCGAGATCGCTCAGAACCGCGTTCTCGAGCTTGAAGCCGAGCTCCTCGCTGATCACCTGGCCGCCGGTGAGGACGGCGATGTCGGCGAGCATCTGCTTGCGCCGGTCACCGAACCCGGGCGCCTTGACCGCGGCGACCTTCAGCGTGCCGCGCAGCTTGTTGACGACGAGCGTGGCAAGCGCCTCGCCCTCGACGTCCTCGGCGATGATGATGAGAGGCTTGCCCATCTGGGCGACCTTCTCGAGCACCGGGAGGAGGTCCTTCATCGACGAGATCTTCTTGTCGTGGATGAGGATCATCGGGTCCTCGAGCGCCGTCTCCATCTTGTCCGGATCGGTCACGAAGTACGGCGATAGATAGCCGCGGTCGAACTGCATCCCGTCGACGGTCTCCAGCGTGGTCTCGAGGCCCTTGGCCTCTTCGACCGTGATGACGCCGTCTTTGCCGACCTTGTCCATCGCGTCGGCAATCAGGTCACCGATCTGCGAGTCGCTGTTGGCCGAGATCGTCGCGACCTGGGCGATTTCCTTCTTGCCGGAGGTCTCGACCGACATCTTGGCGAGCTCCTCGACGACCTTCTCCACGGCCGCCTCGATGCCGCGCTTGAGCGCCATCGGGTTGATCCCCGCCGTGACGCTCTTGAGGCCTTCGGCGTAGATTGACTGGGCCAGGACCGTCGCGGTCGTCGTGCCGTCGCCGGCGTTGTCGGAGGTTTTCGTCGCGACTTCCTTCACCATCTTCGCGCCGAGATCCTCGATCGGATCCTCGAGCTCGATTTCCTTCGCGACGGTGACGCCGTCCTTCGTGATGGTCGGGCTGCCGAATTTCTTCTCGATCACGACGTTCCGGCCCTTGGGCCCGAGCGTGATCTTGACGGCCTCGGCCAGCTTGTCCACGCCCCGCTTCAGCTTGGCGCGCGCTTCAGTATTGAATTCCAGATCTTTCGCCATGAGTGCTGCTCTCCTTGTCTGTCTATCTAGCTGTCGCCCGTTTCGACGACATAGAGTCTGCTGTTCCCGGTATCTCGGGCGGTCTCGCCGGCGTTAACCGATTACGGCGAGGACGTCGGCTTCCTTGATGATCAGGTAGTCCGTGCTGTCCACCGTGACCTCGGTCCCGGAATACTTCCCGTACAGGACGCGATCGCCGACCTTCACCTCGGTCGCCACGATATCTCCATTGTCCGTGCGCCGGCCCGGGCCGACGGCCATGACGGTTCCCTGCATCGGCTTCTCTTTCGCCGTGTCGGGAATGTAAAGACCACCGCGCATCTGTTCCGTATCTTCCAGCGCTTCGACGACCACGCGGTCCGCGAGGGGCTGGATGTTGAGCTTCGTTTTCGTTTTCGTCTTCGTCGCCATGTCCTGAATTCCTCCTGGTAGTTTGCAACCTGGGTTCCTGCGGCCGACTCGGCGTCGAACCGACGGTCCGTTCATCGGGCCGGCGGCAGTGTTGTTAGCACTCGCGCGCTGCGAGTGCCAACACCCGTTAAGATGCGGCCTCGGCGGCTGAACGGCAAGCATGGAAGTGCAGTCGTTCGGTGCGCTCGTGCAATGCATCGGACGTGCCAGCCCGGAGGCGGCTTTCGGCCGGTTTCGCGGCGCCTGGCCTGTCAATTCAACCGGCGCGGAGGGGAACCCTGTCAGTATGACGTGCCGCGGTGTCAGAGCGACCCGCGACATCCTCTATTCGTCGGCGCCGTCCGCTTCCGGCTCGTCGGCGGTCATCTCCCGGATTCGCCGGGCGACGTCACCCGCCATCTCGTTGGGGATCGGAATCGTCAGGTTATACTGGGCAACCTTCCATCGATCCCCTTCGCGCAGCAGGACTCCACTTCCGCGGGTCTCGCCGAGCGATGCGTTCGTCAGCCGCTCGTCAAACCACGCGACGTCGCCGCCCGGGGCAACGGACACGTGCCGCTCGAGCGGCGTGTACGTCCAACCTCTCCCCTGGCTGAAGAACGGTTCCGCATAGGCGCGGAACTCTTCGACGGTCCAGCGCTCCGTCGCGTCCGTGCCGAGGAAGACGCCGTCGACGTCGAACAGGTCGAAATAGGTCGCGCCGTCGGCCTCCGAGGCCGCGCGGTGGAACGCGTCCAGGGTCTCCTCCACGGCTCTGGATGCATCGTCCTGGGCGGCGAGCTTGCCGGTTGGCGCGAGAAGTCCGGCCAGCGTGCCGGCGCACAGTGTGGCGAGAACGGAAGTCTTCATGTGTTTCTCCGTTGGATTAGAAGCCTGCCCGAAGAACTGTGGCGGGTCGCGTTGCGGTGACGCATGGCCAGAGGGCACAGGGGAGTCTCCGGGCGCGGGTGTGGGGAATCAAGTGCGGCCCGGGGGGCCGCCCGGGAGCGGCCGCATGGATTCATGACGTGGACGATAGTTCTTCGTACAGCCGGCGCGTACGTCGAACGGTCTCACCGACGGAGAAGTGCTCCCGAATACGCTCGCGGGCCGCGCGGCCCATCTGCTCCGCCCCGGCTCGGTCGTTCGCGAGCCGCGTGATCGCAGCCGCGATCGCCACCGGATCGTCCGGCGGAACCACGAGGCCGCTCCGGCCGTCCTCCACGAGTTCGCCCCCCCCGGGAACAGTGACGATCGGCGGAGTGCCGTGCGCCATCGCTTCGATGACGACCTTGCTGAGTCCCTCCCCCCCGATCGACGGCAGCACCAGGGCGTCGCAGGCCGCCATGATCTCGGGACCGTCGCGCCGGTGGCCCATAACGTGAAACTGGCCGGGATCCGGCGTTGTGTCGATCCATCGGCGCACGCGGGCCCCGTCCATGTCGCGGCCGACCAGCACGAAGCGCACGCCATTGTCAGGCGGTAGATGGCGCGCGGACGCGACGAGGCGGTCGACCGCTTTGTTCGCGCGCAGGTTCGCCATGCACCCGACCGTGAAGCCGCCCGGTGGCACTCCCAGCTCCGCGAGGTCCGCTGGAGGGGCGGAGTACCAGTCGACGTCGTGGCCCTTGGAGATCGTGATCGCCTTCTGCGGCGGTACGCGCACGCCCAGCAGGCGCTGGTCGAGCAGGTCGTTCCGCACGACGTCGGAGACGCAGACGATCCGGTCCACCGCCGGATTGAGATAGGTGAGCCAACTCGCCGGGTCGTAGAGCCGGGTTCCGCCCGCTACCCCTCGATACGCCACGATCCTCACCGACGAACCGCGGGCTGCGACGATACCGTTCCGCACGGCACGACGGGTGAGCAGGTGAAGCACGTCGAACCCCCCGGTCCGCAGACGAGCGCGGATCCGGCGGATCGCCGAGAGCTCGTAGTGGCGGCGAATCGACAGCGCCTCTACCGCGATGCCGGCCGCGCGGTAGACCTCGAAGGCCGACGCGGAGGGTTCGCAGAGGACTTCGAGGTCAATCCCCTCGCGCGAGAGGCCGATGAACATCGCCGCTTCCGCGCGGTCGCTGTACGAAACGACGGCGAGGACCCTCACGAGTTCTTCATCGCGGCGCGCGACGCACCCCGGACGCGGTGGGGAGGGAGACCACGCGACGGATCTGTTGAAACACGGCGAGGGGCGGCATCGTAGGATGACACGAGACGAAGGAAACCGCGGGCCGCCTGCTGGCCCGCCGATGGAATAGAGAGCGAGAGGGGGACGTCATGCTACGGGCGATTGCTACGCTGCTGGTCATGGGGCTGCTGGGGATGTTTGTGCTCGGGTTGCTGTTCAGCGTACTGATGCCGGTGCTCATGATCGCGGTCAAGGTGGCCGTTGTGCTGGTCATCGGATACCTGCTGCTGAGGTGGTTCAGCCCGGCAGACGCCGACCGGATCCGCGACAAGCTCAAGACGAAATAGGCGTCGCGTCCGACGCGGACTCAGGCATGCTCGGGCCCTTCCCGATCGTTCACGGCGACGGGTCGAGCGCCGCCGTCGCGTCCTTCAGACGGCTGGCCGCCGTCGCGAACGCCGCCGCGAGAAGATCGAGTTCCGTCAGGACGCCCGCGAGATCTCCGGCCCGCAGGGCCAGCCGCACTCCGGGGAGCAACACGGGCGAATAGCCGTTGTCGGGGTCGTCTCGTACGTAGAGGTTCCGGCTCCAGGCCTCCGGGTCGGTATCCGGCCGGAGAAGCGCCTGGAGCGTGGCCCTCTGCGCTTCGTTGACTCGCGCCAGGGCGGCGGGGTCCTCCACGCTCGAACGCGATACTGCCTCGGAGAATTGCCGGGCCGTACGGTCGTAGCGCTCCAGGCCGACACGGACGCGGGCGAGCGCGGAATCAACGGACGCTCGAGCGCCCGAACCGGTCCGGACGAACTCGGTCGCGAACCCGGCCAGCTCGGTGCGGTAGGCGGCGCTCAGCGCGGTGTGCGAGTA
The DNA here is from genome assembly GCA_051004775.1 of Gemmatimonadota bacterium. Lineage (GTDB taxonomy): Bacteria > Gemmatimonadota > Gemmatimonadetes > Palauibacterales > Palauibacteraceae > JARFPW01. The sequence goes on along the minus strand of JBPCJZ010000008.1, from coordinate 525 downwards.
CGGGATCACATCGGCATTTGCCAGGCGCGCCGCGATGACCGCGGTGAGGCGCGCGGTCGACGCATGATACTCGTAACCGGGATCCCCGAAGCGCTCCATCCACTCCGACGTATCGTACATCGAGTGGTACACCCCCGATGCGCCTCCGAAACCATAGCCCGCCGCCGGGATTCCGAGGTGTACGTAAAAAGGAAGATGATCCGAGCCGCCGCCCATCGTACCAAGCGTGGGCCGATCGATCGGTGTCCCGTCCCCCGCGCTTCGCTGCTCCGCCAGCCACACCTCGTAGACCGACCGGCCGGTCGTCGGATCGAGGATCGCGCGCGTCGCCTCGCGTACCACGGCGCGGATCTCCGGCGCCGCCGACCCGCCGAACCGGTCGCCGGAAACGGGCGAGTCCTGGTTGATGTACGCGACCGCGCTCCGGGTGAGTCGCTCCTCGTTGGCTTCCACCCACTCCGTCGAACCCAGGATGCCCCACTCCTCGGCGTCCCAGGTGGCGAAGACGATCGTCCGGCGGGGGCG
>JBPCJZ010000007.1:0-46438 GCA_051004775.1 Gemmatimonadota bacterium | reverse complement strand
CGATGGCCGATTCGCTGTTTCCCGACACGATGAAAGGCGGGATCGTGGCGTTTGACCCGCGCAACGGCGAGGTCGTGCTGCTCTACAGCCACCCGACCTTCGACCCGAACCTGTTCATCGGGGGCATCTCGACGGCCGACTGGACGCGTCTTCGGGAAGATCCGGCCATCCCGCTGCTCAATCGGGCGAGCGGCTCGCTCTACCCGCCGGGCTCGACGTGGAAGCTCGTGATCGCGGCGCTCGCGATGCAGGCGGGCGTCACCACGATCGACACCCACATGCCGTCGAGCTGCAATGGCGCCTATCGCTACGGCACGCGCTTCTTCCGCTGCTGGAAGCACGTGGGCCACGGGAGCCTGAGCCTGTCGGGCGCGATCAAGGAGAGCTGCAACGTTTTCTTCTATCAACTCGGCCTGCGGGTCGGCCTGGATCGGGTGATGCAGGGCGTCGACGAGCTCGGCTTCAACCAGAAGACCGGTCTCGATCTTCCCGTCGAGGCGCGAGGCCGCTTCCCGCCGGACCGCGACTGGTACGACGAGCGTTTCGGGCCGCGCGGCTGGACCGAGTCGGTCACCCTCAACCTGTCGATCGGCCAGGGCGAGACGGCGCAGACCTTGCTCCACATGGCCCAGTTCTACGCGGCGCTCGCGCTCGGGGGATCGCCCCCCGTGCCGCACCTGCGGCGTGGGGAGGTGCTGAACGCGCGCAGGGCGGACTGGTCGCTCGACCTGCCCGAGGAGCGCCGCAGGGAACTCGTGGCGGCGTTGACGCGCGTCGTCAACGAGCCGGGCGGCACGGCGTTCTCCTACCGGCCGAACGACTACGTGTTCGCCGGGAAGACCGGAACGTCGCAGAACCCTCATGGCGAGCCCCATTCCTGGTTCGTCGGGTTCGGACCCGTCGAGGATCCGCGGCTCGTCATCGCGGCGATCGTGGAGAACGGGCACCCGGACAACACCGTGTCCCTGGCCGTTCCGCTCGCGATCAATCTCATGGAGACCTACCTGCGTTCCGAGGGAGTGCCCGCGACGGGCATCCCGGTGCCTCGCCCGGGCGCTCCGAGGCGTGCGGAATGAAGGAGCGTCTCGACGAATGGTTCGGCGACTCGGCGCTGCTCGCGGCCGCCCTCGGCCTGTCGCTCGTGGGTGTCGCCATGATCTGGTCGGCCGGCCAGCTCGACGTTCCGACCGCGGTCACCGGCATCTGGCTGCGGCAACTCCTGTGGCTCGTGATCGCGCTGTTCGTGTTCGCGGTGGTGACGCGAATCCCCCTGCGCATCGTCGAGGCCGCGAGCCCGATCCTGTACGGATTCTCCGTGCTGCTGCTCGTGCTCGTGCTCGTGCGCGGCTCGGGACCGGGCGCGAGCAGCTGGTTCCGCCTGGGAGCGGCGTCGTTTCAGCCCGCCGAGCTCGCGAAGCTCGGCACGCTCCTCATGCTGGCCCGCACGCTCAGCAACCGGCAGGAGGCCTTCACGCGGCTCACCAGCCTGTGGCGTCCCCTGATCATCACGGTGGTGCCTTTCGGCCTGGTCATGCTCCAGCCCGACCTCGGCAGCGCGATCACGTTCGGCGTCATCCTGATCGCCGCCCTCTTCTGGGCGGGCGTGCCGCTGTTCACGATCTTCATGCTCGTGAGCCCCGGGGTCAGCCTGATGCTCGGGTTCTCCGCGGCCGTGTGGGGCGCGTGGATCGTGCTGGTCGTCCTGCTCATCTACGTCCGGCGCCCGTACCTGCTCGAAGGCGTAGGCATCGTGATGGCGAACCTGCTCGCAGGTGCCGCCGCCTCGCCCCTGTGGAACCAGCTCGCCGAGTACCAGCAGAACCGCCTGCTCGTATTCCTCGATCCGGGCAGGGACCCCCGCGGTGCGGGCTGGCAGCTCATCCAGTCCCAGGTCGCGATCGGCTCGGGGGGCGTTCTCGGCCAGGGCTTCGGCGACGGACCGCAGAAGCGGCTGTCCTTCCTTCCCGAACAGCACACGGACTTCATCTTCTCCGTCGTGGGTGAAGAGCTGGGATTCCTCGGCGTCCTCGTGCTGATCGGGGTGTTCGCCTGGCTCCTGCGCCGGATGATATCGGACGCGAGCGCCTCGTCGCAGGAGTTCGGTAACATCCTCGTGTTCAGCCTGTTCGCCGTGTGGTTCGCGCACCTGCTGATCAACGTGGGAATGACGGTGGGCCTCATGCCCGTGACCGGCCTTCCCCTGCCGTTCCTCAGCTACGGCGGCAGCTTCCTCCTGATGACCTTCGTCGGACTCGCCCTCACGGCCCGGGTAGCGATCGAGCGCTGAGTCGCGGACGCCCGTTCGTTCGACGCGCCTCGACATCCCCCATATATTGTCGCGACTTCCAGAAGACAGACGGCAGTTCGCCCCGACCCGGAGCCGTGATGCACTGGTTTCGCAAAGAGAAGCAGCCCATCGTCTCGCAGAAGAAGGAACTTGCCCCCGACGTCTGGGAGAAGTGCGAGGACTGCGGCGCGGCGCTCTACGTGAAGCGCCTCGAAGAGAACCTCCGCGTTTGCCCCGAGTGCGGGCACCATTTTCGCATCAGCGCCTCGGACTACGTCGACCTGTTGTTCGATGACGGCTTCGAGGAAGAGTTCGGCGCCAACCTGCGCTCGACGGATCCGCTGGAATTCGTCGACTCCAAGCCCTACCTGCAGCGGATCAAGACGGCCGAGAAGAAGGTCGGGACGCACGACGCCATTCTGACCGGTGTGGGCCGCATCGACGGCCGCCTCGTGTGCGGTGGCGTCATGGATTTCGGGTTCATCGGCGGGTCGATGGGCTCCGTCGTCGGCGAGAAGATCGTCCGCATGCTGGACGGCGCGGTCGAACGCGAGGCCCCGGCGCTGATCGTCTCCGCCTCCGGCGGAGCGCGCATGCAGGAAGGAATCTTCTCGCTCATGCAACTCGCGAAGACCTCCGCCGCGCTCCACCAGCTCGCGGAGGCCCGGCTGCCGTACCTCAGCATCCTCACGCACCCGACAACCGGCGGCGTCACCGCGAGCTACGCGATGCTCGGCGACGCGAACATTGCCGAGCCCGGGGCGCTCATCGGGTTCGCTGGCCCTCGCGTGATCAAGGAGACGATCCGCCAGGCGCTACCCGACGGCTTCCAGACGGCCGAGTTCCTCGAGGCCCACGGAATGGTTGACCTCATCGTGCCCCGGTTCGAGCTCAAGGAGACGGTGGCGCGGCTCTTCGCCCACATGTGCTGAGCTCGGGTCCCGGCGCGGGCGCGGGCGTGGGTCCCGGCGCGGGCTCCAGCGCGGGCACGGGCACGGGCGCGGGCTCCGGCGCCGGTGCGGGGGCTGGCGCGGCGTCCGCTTCCGCGCTCGGTCGTTTACTGTCGCGGCGGCCGCCGACGACCATCAACTGGGGTCTCGAGCGCATCCGCTTCCTGCTGGCCGGCCTCGGCGATCCCCACAGGAGCTTTCGCGCCATTCACGTCGCCGGCACCAACGGGAAGGGCTCCGTCGCCGCGACGGCGGAATCGATTCTGCGGGCGGGCGGCCACCGAACCGGCCTGTACACGTCGCCGCACCTCGTGGCGTTCTCCGAGCGGATCGCGATCGACGGCCGGCCCGCGGAACTCGCGCTGCTGGAGGACATCGCGGCCGAGCTCCTGCCGCTCGCCGCTGAGGCGAACGCGACTTTCTTCGAGTCGGTGACCGCGCTCGGGTTTGCCGCGTTCGCACGGCGCGGCGTCGAGACCGCGGTGGTGGAAGTGGGCCTCGGCGGACGCCTCGACGCGACGAACGTGCTCGACGCGCCCGTCGCCGTGATCACCTCCATCGATCTCGACCATGCCGACTACCTCGGATCCGACCTCGCGGTCATCGCGCGCGAGAAGGCCGCAATCATCGCACCGGCCGCGACGCTCGTGCTGGGTCCGGTGGACGGCGTGGCGCGGGAGGCGATTCTCGAGGCCGCCGAGACAGCGGGCGCCCGGGTGCTGCGGTATGGCGAAGAGGTCGGGGTGACGGATGTCGCAATCGAGGGTAGGGCCGGCGGGCCCGGCAGGGCTGGCAGGGCCAGGGGCGCCAGTGGGGCCAGGAGCGCAAGCGGCGCCAGGGGCGCCAGGAGCGCCAGCGGCACGTTCGGAACAAACTTCGTCTACTCCTCGGATCTGCGTCCCGGCGGGCTACGCCTCTCGGTGCCGCTTCACGGCCGGCAACAGGCGATCAATGCGGCGCTCGCCGTGGCGGCGGTCGACGCCTTCGAGGCCGTTCCGCCGCGCGAGGATGTCATCCGCGGGGGAGTCGGCACGGTGCGCTGGCCGGGCCGCTTCGACCTGCGGATGCGCGAGGACGGCGCCTGGTTGTACGACATCGCCCACAACCCGGCGGCGGCAGAACTGCTGGCGACGCTGGTCGACGAGATGGTCGGCCGCTCCGAGCTTCCACGGCCCGTCGTTCTCCTGGCCGGCGTGCTGGGAGACAAGGACTGGGCCGCTGTGCTCGGACCGCTCCTGGCGGCGACCGACGGGGCGGTATTCACCGATCCGCCCTCGGCCCCGCCGGAGCGACGGTGGGACCTGCGGGAGGCCGGCCGCCTCGCCGAGGGCATCGAAGTCGAGCCGGACTTCGACCGGGCGCTCGTCCGGGCGCGTGCGCTCGCCACGGCCGACGGCACGGTGCTCGTGACCGGATCCTGCCACACCGTGGGGGATGCGCTGCGGCGGGAATAGTCCCGGCAGGAGCTCCGGTGAGCAGACTTTGCGAGCGCCCGGCAGAGCCGCAGCGTCGGCAGAGCCGCAGCGTCGGCAGAGCCGGCAGTGTCGGGGCACGATTCGTGTCCTGTGAGGTTTGTGGGAATTTGGGAATGTGGGAATGATGGGAATGATGGGAATGCGGACTCGCGCCACGCTCGACGGCCGCTGCGACCTGGGCGCCACGCAGATCAACGAGGACACGGCGGACGACACGTCGGTCAGGAATCGCGCGTGGGAGATTTTCGCGGGGATCGGATTCCCGATCGGCTGAACCTGCGGCGGCGGGAGTAGCCGAGCCAGCCGCCGACGAACATGCCGATGAAATCGAGTACTCGTTCCACGTGGCGACCTCCGCGCGCAGGTAACAGTCAGATCAATTGTGGTGCTGCGCGTGATGCTGGCAAGGACAGCGAATCTCCCGGCTTCCGGGTATCTTTGCGAAACGAATGCTCGTTCGGGCGACAGTCGCCCGCAGTCGTAGAGAATCCGGGAGCGGGGATCGATGCGTATCGGGAGACGAGGGCGAAAATTGGTTCTGGCGGCGTGCGTCTGCGCTTCTACGGCGTCCGTGATCGTCGCTACTCCCGCGCACGGCCAGGTGCTTGGCCAGGGCGGACAGGACCTGACCCGCGCCGACACGCTGCGCGGTTCGATCGGGCCCGCACGAGCGTGGTGGGATGTCACGTTCTATGACCTGGAGGTGCGCGTCGATCCGGCCGACAGCAGCCTGGTCGGACGTACCGCGATCGCGTACCGGGTGATCGAACCCGGCCGCGAAATGCAGATCGATCTCCAGGTGCCGCTCGAAATCGACAGTGTCGTCCAGTCCGGGCGCCGACTCGAGACGCGGCGTGAGGGCAATGCGTTCTTCGCGACGATCGCGGCGGCGCCGCGGGCGGGCGACTTCGACACGGTGACCGTCTACTACCACGGCAAGCCGACGATCGCGGCGAATCCGCCGTGGGACGGCGGCCTGACCCTCGCGCGCGACAGCCTCGGCCGTCCGTGGATCGCGACCACCGACCAGGGCCTCGGCGCGAGCGTATGGTGGCCGAACAAGGACACCCAGGCCGACGAGCCCGACGACGGCCAGCGCATCGCGATCACCGTCCCGGACTCGCTGGTCAACGTGTCCAACGGCCGCCTGCGCTCCGTCGTGAATCACGACGACGGCACGACGACGTGGGAATGGTTCGTCGAGAATCCCATCAACAACTATAACGTCGCGATCAACGCGGGCCACTACGTCCACTTCGGCGGCGTCTTCCAGGGCGAGGACGGCGCGTTGACGCTCGATTTCTGGCCGCTCGACTATCACGTGGACGCGGCGCGAAGACAGTTCGAGCAGGTGCGGCCGACCCTCGCGTGCTTCGAGCACTGGTTTGGCCCGTACCCGTGGTATCGCGACGGCTTCAAGCTGATCGAGACGCCGCACCTCGGAATGGAGCACCAGAGCGGCATCGCTTACGGCAACGGGTACCAGAACGGATATCTCGGCAACGACCTGTCCGGCACCGGACTCGGGCTGGAGTGGGACTTCATCATCGTCCACGAGGCCGCGCACGAATGGTGGGGCAACAACCTCACGACGGCCGACCTCGCCGACATGTGGGTCCACGAGTCGTTCGGGAACTACGCCGAGTCCCTCTACACCGAGTGCCAGCATGACGAGGCGGCCGGCGCGGACTACGTGGTGGGCGTGCGCAACGGCATCCAGAACGACATCCCGGTCCTCGGCACCTTCGGCGTGAACCGCGAAGGTTCCGGCGACATGTATCCGAAGGGTGGGAACATGCTGCACACCATCCGCCAGCTCGTCGGTGACACGGAGAAGTGGCGCGGCATCCTCCGCGGACTGAACGAGGACTACCGTCATCAGATCGTCACCGGGCAGCAGGTCCGCGACTACATCGGCGAGAAGGCGGGGCGCGACCTCGAGCGGGTGTTCGAGCAGTACCTGGAGACGACCGACGTGCCGACGCTGGAGTACCGGCTTGAGGCCGGCGGCGCGGGCGACGCTGGCGCGGGCGAGGCGGGCGGCGCGGGCGCGGGCGAGGCGGGCGGGACGCTCCACTACCGCTGGACGAACGTGGTGGACGGCTTTGCGATGCCGATCGAAGCGAAGGTCGCCGCCGACCGCTGCGAGGTACTGACGCCGACGGCCGAGTGGCAGACCACGCCCGTCGAGGTGGCCGATCCCGCGGCTTTTGACGTCGATCGCGACTACTACGTGCGCGTGCGTCCGGAGGGCGGAGCGGCGCGCGGGGCCGCGGCGCGCTGCTGAGGCGTCTCTGCGGAGGCGCTCTCGCGGGGACGTTCCCCGCCGGGTCGCTCCCGCCGGGTCGCTAGCCCTCGGGTAGCGGCACCGCCGTCCCGGACACCACGATCCCGCCGCTCGCCGGGATCTCGACCTGGAGCCGGCTCGGTCGCCCCATCGCCTCGCCCTGCCGGATCGTGATGGTTGCCGGTGCCTCGAGCAGGCCGGCCTCGCGCAGGTAGCCGCCGAGCGCCGCCGCGGCCGCTCCCGTCGCGGGATCCTCGACGACGCCCCCGACCGGAAACGGGTCGCGCGCGTGGAAGAGGTCGTCGCCCTCGCGCCAGATGAGTTGCAGCGTCGTGAGGCCGTCGGCGAGCATCAGCGACTTCATGCGCTCGAAGTCGTAGTCGAGGTTCGCGAGCCGCTCGGCCTTCTTCGCGGCGAGCACCAGATGCCAGGCGCCGGCGTAGGCCCGCGCCGGCGGGATCGAGCGGTCGAGGTCGTCTCGATCCCATCCGAGAAGCGTCAGCACTCCGTTCACCAGTTCCTCGCCCGGCGTCTCGTATCCGGGTTCGACGGACGTCAGCGAGGCTTCCCGGATTCCGTCGTGCGAGCGAACCGTGACGGGAACGACGCCTACCGCGGAGTCGAGGCGATACGTCCCGTCGCCGTCGCGCTCCCCGAGGACGACCCCCGACGCGATCGTCGCGTGGCCGCAGAAGGAGACCTCGGCGAGGGGGCTGTAGTATCGAATCGTCCGTTCGGCGCCGGCGGTTGGCGCGATGAAAGCTGTTTCCGAATAGCCTGCTTCCGCGGCGATCCGCTGCATCTCGTCGGGCTGTGGTAATTCGTCACCGATCCACACACCGGCCGGGTTGCCGCCCGCCGGGTCGGAGGTGAAGGCGGAGAGCCGGTAGAGGGTGCCGGGCGTCGAACTCATCTCGTGTTCGGTCATGGGTCGAGTCCTGACTTGGGTGGCGCTACGGAGTGACCGGATCTGGGAACAGCGGGTAGGACTAAATATAGCGATGCGCGGTACCAATCTCGACCGTACGAGAGTTTGGGGAAATTGGGAAATTGGGAAATTGTTCACATGCTCCGATTCGGCCCCGAAGAACTCGCCCCCCCGCCCATCGCCCGGACCAGGTTGGCCGACCCCCGGCGCGCCATTAGATTTCCGTTTTCGAACCGAACCCCAGCAGGAGCGCTAGATACATGCAATACGATCCGCAGGTAGTGAAGCCCATGCGTGAAGAGCTCGTCCGCGTCGGCGCGACCGAGTTGACGACGCCCGAGGCGGTCGACGAGATCCTCGGCGAGAACGCTTCCGGCACGACCCTCGTCGTCGTCAACTCCGTGTGCGGATGCGCCGCGGCCAACGCGCGCCCCGCCGTCGCCATCGCGACCGGCCATGAAGCCCAGCCTGACCGCATCGTCACGGTGTTCGCCGGCCAGGACGCCGCCGCCACCGAGCGCGCCCGTTCCTACATGACCGGCTACCGCCCTTCAAGCCCGTCCCTCGCCCTGTTCCAGGGCGGCGAGCACGTCTTCATGCTCGAGCGGCACCAGATCGAAGGCCGCGACGCCCCGACCATCGCGGCAGACCTGCGGGACGCCTACGACCGGTTCTGCGGCGTCAGCGCCTGAATTAGACCGAGCTTTACTCGGGCAGCACATGTGGGTCGCCGAGGGGCCCCGCGCCCTCGGGCCACCGCTGCCCCCTGCTGCCCCCTGCTGGCCCCGGCGGGTCTCGCGGCCCAGACGCGGCTCGGCGCGGCGGTCGGGCCCGCCCCCTCGGTGCTTCAAGTTCTGGCAAAATGACGACCCTCCCGGCGCGATCGGCCTTCGATCGCCGCGCACCGCCGGGCCCGTTGCACAATACCTGTGGTGGACCCACCCGTAATTCCATTGACGGCAATCTGTTACTGAACCGGCGCGTCAGTCGGCCACGAATGGCGCACCCCTTGCTCGGTAGCCGGACGGGCAACGACACCCTCGCATCAGCCGATGCCCGACAGTCACGCGAGCAATGGGAACCCGGATCAGGAGCCAGGCATGAAACGCACGATTCTAGCGTTTTCGTTGGCCCTGACGTTCGTAGCCTCAGAGGCGGACGCGCAGGCCACCGTGAATACGACACTCAGCTTCACCATGCAGCAGCGCTTGTATCTCGACGTAGACGACGACAATCTCGTCTTCCCCGATCCCACGGTGTCCGATCTGGACGCCGGCTACTCGCAGACCGTTTCGCACAACGTCGAGCACCGGGGCAACGTGGACCATGTGATCACGGTCGCACCGGCCGCCGCCAGTTGGAATGCACCGGTCACCTACGTCGGGAGCAAGCCGGCCGACGACCTGGAGTGGTCGAACGATGCAGGCACGACGTGGATCGTGGTGTCCGGCGCGACAAACGTCGGCACCGGAGTACAGGGAGACGCGAGCCTGAATCCCGACATTCCGGTGAGCTGGCGGGCCGCCATCGACTACGACGAACCGGCTGGCGGATACGATCTCACCGTCACGTACACGTCTACCGCCAACTGACGTTGCCGTGATCCTCCAGACCCCGGGCCGTCACACCCCCCTGACGCTCCTGATGCTCGCCGGACTGGGGCTCGTTCAGGGACGATCCCTCGACGCGCAGTTCGCCGTCAGTCCGGTCATCGTCCAGCTGCCGTCCGGCGATACGGCGGTGGATGCCTGGATCCGGATAGACAACGATGGTCAGAATTCGATGCAGTTCCGCGTCTATGCCGCGGACTTCGACCAGGATCGCGTCGGAACGCACCGCTTCACCCAACCGGGAACATCCGAGCAAAGCTGCGCCGACCGCCTGAGCTTCGTTCCCGACGCGTTGAGCGTTCCGGCTGGAGGTAGAGCCATCGTTCAGGTCCGCCTTGCCCCCGGCCCGGGCGACACCTGCTGGTCGATGCTGTTCGTCGAGGCACCCACTGCCGCGACGAGCGCGATTCGCGTAAATCAGCGCATTGGGGTCAAAGTATATGGCCTCGCGGAAGACCGCGGCTCCGGGGGCGAGGTCGTGGACGCGGTTGCACGGGTCGTCGGCGATTCGGTCGAGGTGGCGGTCACTTTCCGCAACGGGACGTATTGGCCGCTGCGCCCCTCCGGCGTGGTCGAAATCCGTGACCCCCTGGGAACCGTCGTCGCCGCGACCCCCATCTCGGCTTTCAGCGTGCTTCCGGAACGCGATCGGACGCTGCAGTTCAGGCTGCCTCTGCACGACGCCCCCCCCGGCCGGTACCTGGCCGTTCTGGTGCTGGACTTCGGCGCCGACCACCTCGCGGGCGCCCAGGTGGACTTCCGCCTGACCGAGTGATGTACGCGCCGCGACTCGGCCAAACCATGTTCGTCGCGCTGGTGCTCGGATGCGCGGCCTGCATCCTTCCGAACGGCGCCGCGAGCCAGACCTGCAGCGGGTCGGGGCTGTTCAACATGGACGCGAACCCGCCGACTCTCTCGTACGGCTCGGTTTCGATTGCCGATCTGGAGAACGGACAGATCCTCATGGGATCGGTAAACGTCGAGATCCTGCCGCTCTCCCTTCTGAACAACGCCTGGGAACTGTGCATCCGGGGTGAACAACCCCAGTTCGGTCCTGGTGGCAAGCCGATCGAGGACGTGGAATGGCAGCTCGCCGGCGCGGGGGGCTGGCAGATGGCCTCGACGGGCGAGCAACTCGTGACCACAGGGAACGGACTGACCACCGTGGAGGTCCTGTTCCGGATCGAGGTAGGCTACGGTGACCCTCCGGGCAGCTACGAAGCTCTGCTCGCCTTCATCGCGGCCCAGCCATGAGACGCCGAAACCTCGGATGGTGCGCAGCGGCGACCGTGATGCTCGCCGTCATCCCACCGGGCGGCCCCCGGAGCGGCATCGCACAAACCCTCGGTCGCGTGTCCGCGGCCGCCCCGGGCGGTGTGACCACCCTCCCGGTCGCCATTCCGGTTGGGATCCACGAGCGGACGATCGCCGGCGATACGGCGCGGTATACGATTCACCCCCGCGACGGGATCCGGCTCCTGGGCGAGCCGACCGGCGTCCTGCGGCTCGTCAAGGGCGACGCGCCGATATTGCCGATCACCGTGTCTCTCGGCCCCGGGCTGGCGGCCGGTCTCCGCACCGCCGTCTCCGTCGACTACGAACTGGACGACATCCGCGAGACCGTGACGGCGGAGGTCGACATTCGTCCTTCTCCAGGCATCGCGGTGTCACTGACGGCGGACGGACCCGCAGTACCCGGCTCCCGGTTGCGTCTTCGGTACGATGTAGTCAACACCGGGAACGTGGCGGATACCGTCGAGCTGCGGCTAGAGAGCCGCCTCGGCGTAACCCATTCTCGGGTCGACGGCCTCGCCGTGGGGGCCTTCGAGCGAACTCGGGGCGAGATCATCCTGGACGTGGAAGCAGACGCCGTACCATTGCCGACCCTGGTCGTGGCCAAAGTCACCGGCCGTTATGGACGAACGGCGACCACCCTGGAGGTGCCCGTTGAGCCGTCGAGTGACTTCTTATCGTCGCTGCAGCAGGTGCCGATGCGGGTGTTCTTGGGATCATCAGTCGGCAGTGCCGGAAGCGGTTCCTCGAGCGTGTACGGCATCGAGGCCGAGGGGAACCTGCGTCCCGGGCTGCGCTTCCGGGCGGAAGTGCATCGTGCGGGTGACGCCGCGGCCAACTTCGCTTTCCGGGGCCTGCATACCGGTCCGCACCTCCGGGTCCAGCTCGATTCGCGGACGTTCTCCGTGGCGGCCGGCGACGTGTACTCGCGGACGGCTCCGTTTGCCGGCTACCGGTTGCAGGGTCGTGGGGCCACGCTGGAGGCCGGCAGTGACATCCTCAGAGTCCATGCTCATGCGGCGCGTCCCGGGGGCCGCTCCGAGGCCACGGCGGGCGGGCATCAGCTGGCCGGTGGCCTCAGTCTTCGAACCTCAATTTTCGACGTCGGCGTCCACGGCGTCATCGAGGAGCGGCGCGACCAGTTCTTCTTACCCGATCAGACCATGCGTTCCGCCTACCTGCGGCTCGTTCCGGCCGTCCCATCGGCGCACTCCTTCAGCCTGGACGCCGGTCTTCTCTCGGTGGAAAACCCGGCTGAAGACGAGCGAGTGACGGGCCCGGCCCTCGCGGCCGCCTACGCCTACCACGGCCCCGAGACAGCGTGGAACCTGACGCTCCGACGCCGCCCGATGGTGGCGGGCCTCCAGACTTCGGCGCCCGACGAAATCCGGCTTGCGGTCGTCACCGAGGCGCCGCGACATTTCGGCCTCACCGGCCAGGCGTATCGCGTGGACGGACCCGGCGGCGGAACGGAGCCGCGCCTCGCCAGCCTCGACGGCTTCGAGGCCGGCGCGTTTGTCCGGCGCGGCGGAAACCGCTACGAACTCCGCGGCCGCATCCGCCGCTTCCTGCGTCAGGACGAGGTGCGGGAGCATACGGCGGAGACCCTCATCGACGTCGCGGCGGGCCCGGGTCGGGTCCAGGGTCGGCTCGAGATCGGCCGAGCCCGCGGAAGCGACCTGCTCCATCGTACAATTCTACGTACGGTTGCCGGCTATGACCTCCGGGCCGCGCGGGGCTGGGGAAGACTCGGCCTCGCGTATCGCCGCGACGCCTGGACGAATGGCACCCTCTCGGTCGATGTTTCCGGTGCCTATCGACTGTCGGACATCCTGGAGGTCCACGGTTCCTACGGTGGGGCTGCCGACGCCCTCGACCCGCTGGGGGCCAGAATCGCCCGTCTGGGAGCCCAACTCGATTTGCCGTCCGACCTGGCAGTGCTCGTCGGGGTCGAGCGGTACCGCACGGGTCTCGACGCCAGGGGTGTCCGACTCTCCGTCGGGGTGGAGAAGGGTCTGCTGCTGCCCCTGCCGCTTCCCCGACAGCGTTCCGTGCAGGGTACCGTATTCGACGACCTCGACGGAGACGGCCGGCAGTCTTCCGGGGAACCGTATCTTCACGACGTGCGACTCACGATGGGGGCCGTTACCGTCGCTTCGAAACGCGGGCATTTCGCGTTCCCCGCGGACGCTTCCCGGTCCGTCATCGAGATCGAACCCGAGTCGCTCGGGTCCGAGTATCTTCCGCCGCCGCCCGTCGCGGAACCGGATGACGAGCGGCTTGAAATCGCCGTGCATCGTCCGGCTTCGCTGCGCATCGAAGCCTTCCTGGATCTCGACGGGAATGGGCTTCGGGACGCACGCGATGAACCGCTCGGCAACATCGAGGTCGAAGTCCGAGCGGGACAGCGGGAAGCCTGGTTGTTTCGCACGACCGACGACGGGGTCGTGGAGGTCACGGCGATTCGGCCAGGAAATTACGTCGTCCGGCCCGTTGCGTCGGGACTTCCGCGCCGCGCCGCCGCACCAGAGTCCACGTTGGTCACGCTCCGGGCCGGCGCGGCCTCCACCCTCGGTCTCGCGGTCTCCGCGCGACGAATCGCCCTGCTGGACGCTCGCTCCGGTGCAAGGGAGAGATCGGGGGCCGACGGCGGCACGGACGGTGAGGGGGACGCCGCTGGCGGAAGGAAGTAGGGCAGGTTCTGTCCCGGGCCGCCCCCTCGTCGTTGCCCCCCCTCCAACCCCGCCCGTACATTCGCTGGCTCATGAACCGAGCCAGCCGATGGAACTGAACAGCCTTCCCGGTTTTCGCGACTTCTTTCCCGAGGAGATGCGCCGCCGGAGGTATATCGTGGGCGTGTGGCGGGCGGTTGCCGCGCGCTACGGATTCGACGAGTACGACGGACCGCCGCTCGAGCCGCTCGATCTCTACACGCGGAAGTCCGGCGACGAGATCGTCTCCCAGCTCTACCAGTTCGAGGACAAGGGCGGTCGCGAGGTGGCGCTTCGCCCGGAGATGACCCCGACCTTCGCGCGCATGGTCGGGGCGCGGGCCGGCGGGCTCCCGAAGCCGATCCGCTGGTTCTCGGTGCCCCAGCTCTTCCGCTACGAGAAGCCGCAGAAAGGGCGCCTGCGAGAGCATTTCCAGCTCAACATGGACATCGTCGGCGAGTCTGACGCCTCGGCCGATGCCGAGATCATCGCGGCCGCGATCGACGGCCTGCGCGCCTTCGGGCTGACCGCAGCCGATGTCGTCGTGCGCCTGTCGGATCGGCGGCTGATCGCTGCGTATCTGCTCGATCTCGGGGCCGAAGCCGAACGGATCCCCGAGATCCTGACGGTGATCGATCGGCTCGACAAGGAAGACCCGGCCGAGATCGCCCGCCGCCTCGAGGCCACCGGACTCGACGCGGAGCAGATCGCGCGGATCCAGGCGTTCGGCTCCGGCGGGGTGCATCTCGAAGACTTCATGACGCTCGAGTCGGACGAAGCCGAGGCGGCCCTTGAAGGCCTGACGAGCGTGCTCAGCGCGCTCGAAGCCTTCGGTCTGGCGGACTTCGTGACCTTCGATCCGACGCTCGTCCGCGGGCTCGCCTACTATACGGGCACAGTGTTCGAGATCTGGGACCGGCAGGGCGAGTTCCGGGCCATCTGCGGCGGCGGCCGGTACGATGGGCTCCTGGCCGCTATCGGCGGGCCCGACCTCCCCGCGCTCGGGTTCGGGATGGGCGACGTCGTGCTCGGCGAGCTGCTCGCCGCGCGCGGGTTGCTGCCCGACGCGCCGCCGTCGATCCAGGACTTCGTGATCATCGTCACGCCCGACGAACGACCGCTCGGGCTCCGCGCCGCGCACGAGCTTCGCGACGCGGGGCGCAGGGTCGCCTGGGACTTCGCGGGCCGCAGCGTCAGCCGGCAGTTTAAGGCGGCGAATCAACTGGGAGCCGAGCGCGCGATCGTGATCGGACCCGAAGAGGCGGCGGAGGGCGCGGCATTGGTCCGCGACCTGGGGTCTGGAACGGAACAGAAGATGACGCTAGCGGAGCTGGTCGCGGCCGCCGCGGCGCGCTGAGGAGTGGGGCCGGATGACGAAGGAGGGCAGTACGCTTCAACCCACCCTCACCGTCTCGCGCACAGCATCGTCGGGCAGACCTCGCAGGGCGTCCTGAAGACGGTCCTCGAGTATCAAGGTGATCGCGGCGGCGAGGTTCACGCGCGCCTCCTCGACGGACTTGCCCTGGCCGTTGGCCCCGGGAATCTCGGGACAGTAGGCGACGTACCAGTCACCGTCCCGTTCGATGATAGCGGTGAATTCATACTTCATTGGTTCCTCCGATCAGGTAGTGTACGAACGCGAATATACCGGCTATCAACGCGAAACGCCGCCGATGCGACTCCGCTGGCGGTGGCCGGGGTGGCCGCCCCTCAACGCTCGCCCGTAGATTCACGCCGCCGGGGCCGGTGGTGCCGCGAATGGCACCAGCCACCCGGTCCAGACAGAAGACCATACAGAACGGGAACCACATATGTCGGACGATAAGAAGCTGACCCCGCAGGCGGAGGATTTTTCCGCCTGGTACAACGAGATCGTCTACCAGGCCGAGATGGCGGCGCATTCGCCGGTGAAGGGCTGCATGGTGATCCGCCCCTACGGCTATCGCATATGGGAGCTGATGCAGGCTACGCTCGACGGGATGTTCAAGGAGACGGGGCACGAGAACGCCTATTTCCCGCTGTTTCTCCCCCAGTCGGCGCTCGACAAGGAAGCCGCTCACGTCGAAGGGTTCGCCCCCGAGACCGCCGTCGTCACCCACGCGGGTGGCGCCAAGCTCGAGGAGCCGCTCGTCGTGCGGCCGACGTCCGAGGCGATCATCTGGCCGATCGTTCGCGACTGGATCCAGTCCTACCGCGACCTGCCGGTGCTGCTGAACCAGTGGGTGAACGTGGTGCGCTGGGAGCTCCGGACGCGTCCGTTCCTCCGCACCACTGAGTTCCTGTGGCAGGAGGGGCACACGGCGCACGTCGACGAAGCCGACGCGCGCGAAGAGACGCTGCGCATCCTCGACATCTACAAGAAGTTCATGGAAGAGTGGATGGCGATGCCGGTCTACACCGGCCTCAAGTCGGACGCCGAGCGTTTCGCGGGCGCGGTCTCGACGTACAGTTGCGAAGCCTTGATGAAGGACAACAAGGCGCTCCAGGCCGGCACCAGCCACTACCTCGGCCAGAACTTCGCGAAGGCCTTCGATGTCCGCTTCCAGACCGAAGACGGCGAGCACGCGTACATCCACAGCACCTCGTGGGGCGTGTCGACCCGGCTGATCGGCGGCCTGATCATGACGCACGGTGACGACACGGGGCTGGTCATCCCGCCGCGGCTCGCGCCGATCCAGGCTGTGATCGTCCCGATCTGGCGGGACGACGAGCAGAAGGCCCAGGTGTTCGAGGGGGCCGAGCGGGCGGCGGCGGAGCTCGAGAGCGGTGGCGTCCGCACGAAGATCGACCGTCGCGAGGGCATGAACCCCGGTGCCAAGTACTACGAATGGGAGCGTAAGGGCGTCCCGCTGCGCCTCGAGATCGGCCCGCGCGACGTGGCGAGCGGCACGGTCATGGCCGTGCGCCGCTTCACGCCGGAGGGTGAGGACCGGAAGTGCTCGATTCCCGAGGCGGATCTCGGCTCGATGCTGCCGGATCTGCTCGAGAAGATGCAGAAGGAGCTGTACGAGTTGGCCCTGAAGCGGCGCGCGGCGAACACGAAGCAGGGGATCGAGGACTACGACGAGTTCAAGCGCCTCATGGACGAAGGCGTCGGCTTCGTGTTCACGGGCTGGTGCGGCGACGCGGCCTGCGAGCAGCGCGTCAAGGAGGAAACGAAGGCGACGATCCGCCTGATCGTCGGCGACGACCTCGCGTCCCACGTGCCGCCGTCGCGCTGCCTGTGCGGCGACGAATCCGCGATGGAAGTCGTCCGGGCGCGGTCGTATTGATGGTCGGAATGATCGCCGTGTCGATGCTCGCGGGAACCGACCGCTCATGACCGAGAAGATCGTCGATCGCATCCTGATCATCGACTTCGGGTCGCAGTTTACGCAGCTCATCGCGCGGCGTATCCGCGAGGAGCGCGTGTTCTGTGAGATCCACCCGCCGACGCGCGACCTCGACTGGGTGCGCGCCTGGAAGCCGACCGGGCTCATCCTGTCGGGTGGCCCGGCGAGCGTGTACGACGACGGGGTCCCGCTGGCGGATGCGGCGCTGCTGGAACTCGGCGTCCCGGTGCTCGGCATCTGCTACGGCATGCAGCTCCTCGGGCAGCTCGCGGGCGGGGAAGTGGTCGGCTCGGACCGCCGGGAGTACGGCCGGGCCGAGCTCGAGATCTCCGACCACGACGACATCTTCCACGGGCTGAACGGCTCGAAGCCCACCACGGTGTGGATGAGCCACGGCGACCATCTCGAGACCTCGCCCGCCGGGTGGCGCACGCTCGCAAGCACGAGCAACGCGCCCGTCGCGGCGTTCCGCTCAGAGTCGCTGCCGCTGTTCGGCGTGCAGTTCCATCCCGAGGTCGCCCACACCGAGGACGGCGATCGGATGCTATCGAACTTTCTGTTCCGGATCTGCGGGGCCGAGCCCGGCTGGACGCCCGGCAACATCCTCGCCGACCAGGTCGCGGCCGTACGCGCCCAGGCGCCGGAGGGCGACGTGATCTGCGGGCTGTCCGGCGGGGTCGACTCGTCGGTCGCGGCGGCGCTCGTGCACGCGGCGGTGGGCGATAGGCTGACCTGCATATTCGTCGACACGGGGCTGCTCCGGAAAGGGGAGCGCGAGGCCGTCGAGCGCGTGTTCATCGACAACCTCGGCTACCGGCTCGAGGTGATCGACGCCTCCGAGCTCTTCCTCGAGCGCCTCGCGGGCGTGACGGATCCCGAAGAGAAGCGCATCCGCATCGGCCACACGTTCATCGACGTGTTCGAAGAGGCGGCCGGCCGTTACGGCGACGCGCAGTTCCTGGTGCAGGGGACGCTCTATCCCGACGTCATCGAGTCGACCTCGGTCACGGGCCCGAGCGCGAAGATCAAGTCGCACCACAACGTGGGCGGCCTGCGGCCGGACCTGCCGTTCGCGTTGATCGAGCCCCTGCGCGAACTGTTCAAGGACGAAGTTCGGGCCGTCGGACGTGAACTCGGCCTCCCCGAGGACATGATCGGCCGGCACCCGTTCCCGGGTCCAGGCCTCGCCGTGCGCATTCTCGGGGAGGTGACGCGCGCGCGCCTCGCCGTGCTCCGGGAAGTGGACGCCATTTACCTCGAAGAGATCAGAAGTACGGGACTGTATGACCAGATATGGCAGGCATTTGCGGTATTCCTGCCGGTGCGCTCCGTCGGCGTCATGGGAGACGGCCGAACCTACGAGAATGCCGTCGCCCTGCGCGCCGTGACGAGCCGCGACGGGATGACCGCCGACTGGTTTCCGTTCCCGCATGAGGTGCTAGCGGTGATTTCCAACCGGATCATCAACGAAGTGGCCGGTGTCAACCGGGTGGCGTACGACATCTCGTCGAAGCCGCCCGCAACGATCGAGTGGGAGTGACCCATGGCGGAACTCAAGGACATGGTGGAGCACCTGGACACGATGCTCCACATCGAAGACGTCGCGGATTACCCGGGCGCCTGGAACGGGCTCCAGGTCGAGTGCCGCTCGCCGATTGACAAGGTCTGCGTTGCGACCGACGCCTGCCTCGAGACGATCGAGAAGACGGCCGAAGAGGGCGCGAACCTGCTGATCGTCCACCACGGACTGTTCTGGAGTGACCCGCTTCCGATCACCGGTCGCACCTATCGGCGCCTCCGCGCTCTGATTGACGCGGATATCGCCCTGTACAGCGCGCATCTGCCACTCGATGTCCATCCGCTGTTCGGCAACAATCCGTTGTTCGGGCGTGCGCTCGGGCTCGCGATCGAAGGCCGCTTCGGCGAGTCCAAGGGCATGGAAGAGATCGGCGTGTGGGCCGTGGCGGACCAGCCCCTCCGCAAATTCGTCGAGAAGGTCGAAGAAGTGACGGAGGGCGAAGCCATGGTCATCCAGGGCGGCCCGCCCCACGTCCGGCGCGTCGCGATCGTGACGGGCGGTGGCGGCTCGATGATCGAGCAGGCCCACGAGGGCGGCTTCGACACCCTTCTGACGGGCGAAGGCGCCCACCACACCTACCACGACGCGATCGAATTTGGCGTTAACGTGATCTACGCGGGCCACTACGCGACGGAGACCTTCGGCGTCAAAGCAGTCGGCAAGAACCTCGCCGACCGCTTCGGCGTCGAGTGGTCGTTCATCGACAATCCGACGGGGATGTAGGATGCGGGCGCCGGGAGGGCGTGCGAGGCAATTCGCGTTCCTGTTCCTGCTCCCGCTTGCGTGCCCGCTGGCCGCCTGTGGTGGAGACGAGGACAAAGGCGAAGGGCCAGGCGCGCTCCGAATCGAGCCCAAGCTGATCCTCGGCGAACTCGAAGGCCCGTCGTCACACGTCTTCTCGGCGGTGTCAGGGCTTCATGTCGACGCGACGGGGCGCATGTACGTCCTGGATCGACACACCAGCCAGCTGCGGATCTTCACTCCCGGTGGGGAGCTGGTTCGAGTTGTAGGTAGCGAGGGGGAGGGACCTGGCGAATATTCGGCCGCCAACGGGATTCTCCCGCTCTCGCACGATTCGCTGCTCGTCATCGACCAGCGGGGCAATCGCTATTCCATCCTTGGCCCCGACGGCGATTTCTCCCGCTCGGTCTTGCGCGAGCTCCCGTTCTTCGGCTGGCTGTTTCGGGGCGCGGTTCGGGACGGCCGCATCTACGAGCTGTTCGCGGTGGACTCCGGATCCGTGAGGCTGCCGGCCATCATGGGCACGGATCTATACGACGCAGGCGCGCCAGTGGATACAATCCTCCTGCCGATTGCCGCCGGACCGACGATACCGTCGTACGAAGTCACGTCGGGACGCAGCGGAATGTACATCGGCGTTCCATTCGCGCCTCGGGCCGTTTATCAACTCGACGGGGCCGACGGGGTCTGGTTCGGACACGGCAGCGAATTCCGTTTGATCCACGCCACCATGGCGGGCGATACGCTCATGGTGATCGCCCCTGACGCCGTGGCCGCACCCGTCACACAAGCCGAGTTAGCGAACTGGCGCGCGCAGGAATTCGTGCAGGAGTTCGTGGACCGCGGTGGCGATCTCGACATGAGTCGCATCCCTCCCACCAAGCCGTTCTTCGACGACCTTACCCTCGATCCCGACGGCAATCTCTGGGTCTCCACGCCGGCCGGACCGATGGAAGCCGCGTTTGCGGTGTTCGATTCCGATGGCCGGTTGCTCGGACGCCTCAGGATGGAGGGCTTCGAGCGCAGCGAGGGCTTTTCTCCCGTCGTCCGTGACGACCGGCTGTACGTTGTCGGCAAGGACGATCTCGATGTCGAACGGATCTATGTCTTCGTGATCGAGGAAACGCTCCTCCCGGGTTAGATCGCTGCGGAGGTGTCCGGCCTAACTGGCCCGGCCCTACTGTGCCGCCGCAGCGGCGCTCCCCAGGTACTCGATCAGCTCGCCGAGCTCCTTGTCCCATCCCGCCTTCGCGGCGAACTCGAGCGAGGTGGGGGAGCGGGGGACGGCCCGGGGAGAAGGCCCGGGCGGAAGGCCCGGAAAATGCGGAGGGGAAGGGTAGCGAGGTGCGGGCGCCTGAGGGGCCTGGAGGTGTCAGACAGCGGGGTTGCGAGGCACCGATTCGTGCCATGCCTCGTTTGTGGGAAAGTGGGAAAATGGGAAAACCCTCATACGGTCGCGATGGGCAGCGCGCATCGCCCGGATCTGCCTCAACGCGCCTTCAACGCCCCATCAATCGCGCCCCCTCAACGCACCGCGCTCTCAACGCGCTCTCAACGCGCGGTCAACGCGCGGTCAACTCAGCCCTCAACACGCCATCATCAAAGCATCAGAACAGCGAGATCTTCAAGCCCTCCGTGTACTTCTTCGGGTCCTCGCGGAAGCTCTTCATCAGCAGAGCCATCTCTTCGGAGGCCGCCTGCAGGTTTTCCATCGCGGCGGTCGTCTGGTCGTGCAGCACCGGGTCGTTGATCATTCGGCCCATCGAGCCCTCGCCGTCGTCGATCTTGCGCATGATCGACTTCAGAGACGCC
Organism: Gemmatimonadota bacterium; assembly: GCA_051004775.1. GTDB lineage: Bacteria > Gemmatimonadota > Gemmatimonadetes > Palauibacterales > Palauibacteraceae > JARFPW01. Next base: position 25,433 of record JBPCJZ010000007.1, on the reverse strand, counting down.
GAACTCTCCTCGAACTCCGAGCCGGCCGCGGCGAGGCGCGCCGTCAGGCTGTCGAGGTTCGACACCGTGCGCTCGAGTTCCGGCCCGCCCGTCGCTCCCTCGAGCGAAGTCGAAACCGCCGAGAGATTCTGGATCATGCGCTCGAGCGACGCGGACTGGCGCCGGAGCAGTCCATCGAGCTCGTTCATCGTACCCGCGAAGGAACCGGCCCCTGACTGCACGCTTGCGATCACGCTGTCGGACATCAGGCGCTGAGTCCGATCGAGCACCTCGGTGGCCTGGCTGCCGAGCTCGTCGGCGAGCGCGGTGATGCCGGGCACGGAGATCGCCGGGATCGTATCGCCCGAAGCCAGCGGGGTCGTCGCGATTCCGGGCTTCAGCGCGACGGCGATCTGGCCGAGAAACCCGGCGGTGCCGATCGAGGCCCGCGTGTCGGAGGGAAGAGGTCCGCCGGGCGCCGCCTTCAGGCGCACGACGACGCCGTCGGAGACGAGCTCGACCTTCTCCACCGACCCGATCGGGACGCCGCGCAGCGTCACCGTCGCGCCCTCGGCCACCGAGGCCGCGTCGTCGGTCTTCACGTAGATCGTCAGGTCGTCGCCGCCGAAGGACGCGCCGCTGATCCAGAAGATGCCGACCACGAGCCCGATGAACGCGAGGATCATCATCACGCCGACCTGCAGCTCCGTCTTGTAGTGGCTGCGCAGTCCCGGGTCTCTCATGTCGTTGCCTCGAGTTTCGGATGCAGGAAGTCCTGCACCACGGGGTCGGTCGAATTCTTGAGTTCATCCGGCGTGCCCGAGGCCTGCACCCGGCCCTCGGACAAGAGCACGATGCGGTCGCCGAGGAAGAAGGCCGATTCGATGTCGTGCGTGACGATGACGCTCGTCGAGCCCGTCCCGTCGGACACGGCCGCGATCAACCGGTTGATCACGCTGGCATTTACCGGATCGAGCCCCGTCGTCGGCTCGTCGTACAGGATGTAGTCCTGCTCCCCGACGATCGCGCGCGCGATCGCGACGCGCTTCTGCATGCCGCCCGACAGCTCGGCGGGCAGCAGAGACAGTACCTCTTCGTCCAGGTTTACGAGCCCGATCGCCCGGATGACGGCCGGATCCGTCAGCGCCTCGACTCTCCGGCCGTGGGCCGCCGGCAGGCCGAGCTGGATGTTGTGCGCCGCCGTCATCGAGTCGAACAGCGCGGCGTTCTGGAACACATAACTGATCTTCGAACGAATCTCCTGGATCTCGTCGCCGTCCGCTCCCGGAACCGACATCCCGTCCACCAGGATGTCCCCCTCGTCCGGGTCGAACAGCCCGACGATGTGCTTGAGCAGGACGCTTTTGCCGGTCCCCGACGGGCCCATGATCACGAGGCTCGTCCCCTGCGGGATCTCGAGATCGACGCCGTCGAGCACCTTCTTGCCGTTCAGGTTCTTCCGCACGCCCTGGATCTGGATCACGCGCCAGCCCCCCCCGCGATGGCAACGGCGACGGTGACGCCACCGGCCCCCATCACGACACCGCCTTGTAGATCGGGGCGAGTACGACATCAAGGATCATCAGCGCGACGATGATCGCGACGACCGTGTTCGTCGCCGTGCGCCCGACGCCTGCCGCGCCGCCCTCGGCCTGGAAGCCGACGTAGCAACCCGTGAAGGTGATCGTTATTCCGAAGAACACGGCCTTGATCAGCGTGAAGATGATCGCCGGGCCGTAGTTGTACGCCCGAACACCGAAGATGTACTCCTCGGTCGTCATCGGCAGAAGCGCGATCGACGTGAGCCAGCCCGTCCAGATGCCGAACAGGTTCGCGAAGATCACGATCGGCAGCATCATGATCGCGCCAGCCACCACGCGCGGGACCACGAGCTCGACCACCGGGTCGCGACCCAGGGTGCGCAGGGCGTCGATCTGATCCGTCACCTTCATCGTGCCGATCTCTGCGCCGATCCCCGCGCCGACCCGGCCGGCCAGGATGATGGCGGAGAGCAGGGGAGCGAGCTCGGTGAGCATGCCGGCGGCGACGGCCTGGCCGACGATCCACATCGGGAGATCGTTGAACTGGTAGCCGCTCTGCTGCGCGAGGATCGATCCGCTGAGGCCCGCCACGAGGAGTACCAGCGGGAGACTGTCGAGGCCGATCGCCTTCGCCTGGACGACGGCCTGGCGTCGCCACTCCCACGGCCGGATGAGCGCCTGGGCCGTCGCCGCCGCGAGCACTCCGGCGCGACCGATGTGGGTCGTCGCTTCCAGGCCCCGGCGTCCAAGCGCCTGGATCGCGTTGCCCGCCGGGAAATCAGCCACGTGGGGGGCGATCCGGAGTCGGTCGGCGTCGGGGGTCCACCGGCTCGCCGTCGTCGCCCCGGATCGGGATCGGCTCCGCGCGAGCCGGCGACCTTGCCCCCTGGCGCGCGCGACCGTTCAGGCGAATCGACTCCAGCACCGCCGCGTCTGCCGCCGAGTCCGCCGCCGCGTCTGCCGCCGCGTCTGCCGCCGAGTCCGAGTCCACGGCCGACTCACGAGCCGAGTCCGCGCCGACGGCATCCAGGGAGACCGAATCCGGCCCCATACTGGCGTCGGCACGCACCCGCGCGAGCGAATCGGTCCGCGCGACGATGCGTTCCGAGATCGATTCCATCCGATCGGGCTGCAGCCCGACACGTTCGGCGAACTCGATGAGCTCGGCGGCCGTCACCCCATACCGGTCGAGGATGACCTGCCGGACCGAGTCGGCGCGCGTCCGCCGCGCCGTGGAGTCGGCGCCCGGAGGGGGGAAGCGCTGCAAGTCGGCCAGGTCGCTCACCACATTGACGTACGTGGACGCGGCGAGGCCGCCCGTTTCCTCGGGCGCGGCCGCATCACAGCCGGAGATCAACAGCGCGAGGGCGACCCAGGGGGCCGCGGCGTGAACTCGAGCGTCGGGGATCATCGCGCGAAGCTAATGCACACGACTCGACGCCGGCAACGGACGCGGCGGAGATCCTCGCGCCGCCGTGATGGCCGGAACTTCGCTACAATCATGCCTATTCGGCAGTGATTGCGGGCACGCGGCTTGCCCCTTCATGAGAACGGAACACAGGCGGCGCGACGCCCGACCGACGGGCGCGACGCCGACGGGACCGCGAGAGGAACGGACTTACGGATATGATGATCGAGACCGAAGGACACGACACAAGCGACACGAGCGACGCGAGCCACAAAGCGGACACGAGCGACGCGGGCGCGACAGGCGACGCGAGCGCGGCAGGCGACACGCGGGGCCCGGGCGACACCTCCGGCTGCGCGAACGAATCGAGCCCGCTGTCGGACATCCAGGACCTGGTGGGTGACCTGGTCGACGGCGTGCGCTCGCTTGCGCCGTCCGCGGTGGCGCGCCACCCACGCTACGACTTCGTCGAGACGGCCGAGGCATATCTGCTCGTCTTCGATCTGCCCGGCGTAGAGCGGGGCGAGGTTTCCGTGACGACCGAGGGTGAGGAGATCGTCGTGAGCGGCGAACGCCGACGCCCGGACTGGGGCGAGGGAGCGACCGCCCGTCGCACCGAACGCGCGTACGGCAAGTTCCGGCGGACCATGCGCCTGCCGGCCGACGTCCGGCTCGACGACGTCAAGGCGCGGCTCGAAGCGGGAGTTCTCACGGTGACGCTACCGCGCCGCGACGCGGGCGCCGGCGGTCGCAAGGTGGACATCGAAGGATGATTCCGGCCGACCGTTTCACCGTACTTGCGGCCCGCGCTCTGCAGGAGGCGGCCGCGCTGGCGCGCCGGAGCGACAACCCGGCCGTCGAGGACATCCACCTGCTCCACGTGTTGCTGGAGCAGGAAGAGGGCGTCGTCACGCCCATCCTCCGGAAGGCGGGGGCGGAGCCGACGGTCGTCCGCGCGGCGACCGCCGCGGCCCTCGGCCGGCTGCCGAAACAGACGGGCGCCTCGCCGACGATCTCGCGCGAACTCAGCAAGGTCATCGACGACGCCGACGCGGAGGCGCGGTCCCTCGACGACGAGTACGTCTCGACCGAGCACCTGCTCGTCGCGCTTGCCGGGAAGTCCGCGACGAGTACGTCGCGCATCCTGGCGGACGCGGGCGCCGACGTTTCGACCCTGCGCGAAGCGCTTGCCGAGGTGCGCGGGCCGCACCGCGTCACGGACCAGCAGGCCGAGGACAAGTACCGGGCGCTCGAGCGTTTTGGCATCGACCTCACCGAGCAGGCCCGCCGTGGCGACCTCGACCCGGTGATCGGCCGCGACCAGGAAATCCGGCGCGTGATGCAGGTGCTGTCCCGCCGCACGAAGAACAACCCGGTGCTCATCGGCGAGCCCGGCGTCGGCAAGACGGCGATCGCCGAGGGCCTCGCGCAGCGCATCGTCGAGGGCGACGTGCCCGAGTCCCTGCGCGACAAGCGGCTCATCCAGCTCGACATCGGCGCGATGCTCGCGGGCGCGAAGTTCCGCGGCGAGTTCGAAGAGCGTCTCAAGGGCGCGCTCAAGGAGATCACCGAGAGCGGCGGCCGCTACGTCCTGTTCCTCGACGAGCTGCACACGCTCGTCGGGGCGGGCGCGGCCGAGGGCGCGGTCGACGCCGGCAACATGCTCAAGCCAGCGCTCGCGCGCGGACAGCTTCGGATGATCGGCGCGACGACGCTCGACGAGTATCGCCAGCACATCGAGAAGGACCCGGCCCTCGAGCGCCGCTTCCAGCCCGTGCTGGTCGGCGAGCCGGCGCCGCCCGAGGCGCTCGCGATCCTGCGCGGCCTGAAGGAGAAGTACGAGGTGCACCACGGCGTGCGGATCACCGACCCCGCGCTCGTCGCGGCGGTCCGCCTGAGCGACCGCTACATCGGCGACCGGTTTCTGCCGGACAAGGCGATCGACCTCATGGACGAGGCCGCCTCCCGGCTCCGCATCGAGATCGACTCGATGCCCGAGGAGATCGACACCCTCCAGCGTCGCATGACCCAGCTCGAGATCGAGCGCGAGGCCCTGAAGGGCGAGTCCGACAAGAAGTCCGAGGCGCGCCGGAAGGCGCTCGAGGCGGACCTCGCCGAGGTGCGCGAGAACCTCGCGGGTCTGCGCTCGGCCTGGATGAACGAGAAGGACGCGATCGAGGCCGTACGCTCGGGCAAGCGCGAGATCGAAGAAGCGACGCTCGCCGCCGAGCAGGCGACGCGCGCCGGCAACCTGCAGGAGGCCGCCGAGATCACCTACGGCCGCATCCCGCGCCTCCGCGAGGCGCAGGCCGAAGCGGAGGCCGAACTCCAGCGCGTGCAGGCCGAAGGCGGGCTACTGAAGGAGGAGGTCGGCGCCGAGGACGTGGCCGAGGTCGTCGCGTCGTGGACGGGGATTCCCGTCGCGCGCATGCTCGAAAGCGAGCGCGAGCGCCTGATGAACCTCGAGGCGCATCTGCACGAGAGGGTCGTCAGCCAGGACGAGGCGATCACCGCCGTCGCCAACGCGGTGCGGCGCAGTCGCGCCGGGCTCCAGGATCCCGATCGCCCCATCGGCAGCTTCATCTTCCTCGGCCCGACCGGCGTCGGGAAGACCGAGACGGCCCGGGCGCTGGCGGAGTTCCTGTTCGACGACGAAGACGCGATGATCCGCCTCGACATGTCGGAGTACATGGAGCGCCACGCCGTGTCGCGGCTGATCGGAGCGCCGCCGGGCTACGTCGGGTACGAGGAGGGCGGCCAGCTCACCGAGCAGCTCCGCAGGCGTCCGTACTCGGTGATCCTGCTCGACGAGATCGAAAAGGCGCATCCCGACGTGTTCAACGCGCTCCTCCAGATCCTCGATGACGGCCGGTTGACGGACGGACAGGGCCGGACGGTCGACTTCCGCAACGCGGTCGTCATCATGACGAGCAACGTAGGGAGCGCTTCGATCCTCGAGCTGACGGACGATTCGGACGATTCCAGCGGCGAGCCGGGAGAAGCGCGCTGGGAAGCGATCGAACGCCGCGTGCTCGACGCCCTTCGCGGTCACTTCCGCCCGGAGTTCCTAAACCGCGTGGACGAGATCCTCGTCTACCGGCCGCTCGAGCGTGCCGATCTCGTGCGGATCGTCGACCTGCAGCTCGCGCGCCTCGCGGCGCGTCTGCAAGAGCGGGAGATCGAGCTGGAGTTCACGCCGGCCGTGCGCGCCCTGATCGCGGAGGAGGGCTACGATCCCGCGTACGGCGCTCGCCCGGTGAAGCGCGCGATCCAGCACCTGGTCGCCGACCCGCTCGCCATCGCCTTTCTCGACGGAGCCTTCGCCGACGGCGATCGCGTGCGCGCTTCGCTCGCGGACGACGAGGATGGGGTGGTTGGGTTCGAACGCATCGGGCGGAGCGGGGCGAGCCGAGCGGCGGCGACCGAGGTCGAGGCCGAGGCTCCGACCGATGCTCCGACCGACGCGGCGTCCGAGGCCTCGCCCGAGGATGCGACGGCGGTCCAGAATGCGTCGACGTCTTGAGCGGATCCAGCGGCTGGCTGGCGTGGCTCCAGCGGCTGGCGTGGCTCCAGCGGGTTGCGCGGTTCCAGCGGCTGGCGTGGCTCCAGCGGGTTGCGCGGCTCCAGCGGGTTGCGCGGCTCCAGCGGGTCCAGCGCTCCGAGCGGCGCTTCGCGGAGGCAATCTCGCTCGTATGACGTTTGTGGGAAAATGGGAAAGTGGGAAATCACAGGCACGACCCGAATTGGCCCGTCGGCGTTCGCTCCCTCTCCTTCCTTCCTTCCTTCCTTCCTTCTCTCTCTCCCTCGTTCCCTCTCGTTCCCTTGCCCTCATCGACATGGACCCCACATTGCACCATGTCACTTCCAGCGGCGGCACAGCGCGTCGATCGCGACGACACCGGTCAATCAGGAGGTCAGGTGAGGGTCCAGGCGAACCGCAACCCAACGAGCAGCCCAAACAGTCGGCGACGCGCCGCGACAACGCTCCGGCTTCCGCTCTCGCTTCCGCTCTCGCTCTCGCTCTCGCTCCCGATTGCGATCGGGATTCTCGTCACGCTCGCTGCCTGCGGCTCCTCGTCGAGCAATCGTTCCGCGTACAATCCCGCGCCCGTGGCGGTCGCGCCGGCCGGCGGGTACGGCGCCGACACATCCGAGAGCGCCGTCTCGCGCTTCCTCGACGCGGCGGCGGCGGAGAACTATTCGGGGATGTGGGCGGTGTTCGGCACGTCGCAGGGCGCCGCGATCGAACGATTCGGCGTCGCCGAGACAGAATCACGCATGGTCGTCCTGTCGCGCCTCCTCCGGCACCGGAGCTACGAAATGCGCGTCTCGAACCTCGCGGGCCTGGGGCCGAATCGCGTGCGCTACGAAGTCCGCATGAACGGCACCCGGAAGGGCGACGTGATGGTGCCCGTCGTCACCGTCCCCGACGCCGACGGCCGCTGGTACGTGGAGCAGCTCGAAGCGGACAGACTGAGCGGCGGCTAGGGCCGGTCACTGAGTTGCCGCCCCCCGGCAGGCCGTGGACTCGGCGCGTGCCGCGAGCCGTCGCCGACATTCGCCGTCACTCGTCCTGGTTCGACTCGATCAACTCGATCAGCACTCCCGATGTCTGCTTCGGGTGCAGAAACGCCACACGGTGCGCGCCCGCGCCCACTCGGATTCGCGGGGGCACCACCCGCAGGCCGGCCTCCTCGGCGCGCCGCAGGGCCGCCTCCAGGTCCGGCGTCGACACGCACAGGTGATGGACCCCCTCTCCCCTGCGCTCGAGATGGCGCGCGACAGGCGAGTCGGGCGCCAACGGCTCCAGCAGTTCGATGCGCCCCGGACCCTCGCCGAAGAAGGCCACGCGGACGCCTTCGGAAGGAACTTCTTCGGTCCCGGATACGTTACTTCCGAGCAGGGCGGCGAAGGCGGGAACCGCTTCCGCCAGGGAATTGACCGCGATTCCAATATGGTCGATACTGTGCAAAGGAACTCCGCGGCTGAAAGGCCTCTCGAGGCCGGCGGCAGAGCGCCGGCTATCGCGGTAGCCAAAACGTATAGAAATGCTTTCACTGAAGATAGGACGGACATCATCATGGCCAACAACCACGTGCTGGAACTGACCGACGCGAGCTTCGCCGAAGAGGTGGAGCAGGGCAAAGGTCTCGCGATCGTCGACTTCTGGGCGGAATGGTGTTCGCCCTGTCGCGCGGTCGGGCCGGTCATCGAGAAGCTCGCCGAGGAGTACGCGGGCAAGGTGAAGATCGGAAAACTCGACGTCGATTCGAACCGTCAGACCACGGAGCGCTTCAACGTCCGCTCGATCCCGAGCATTCTTTACTTCAAGGACGGCGAGCTCGTCGAGACGGTCGTCGGCGTCCGCCCGAAGAAGCAGCTGGAAGAGCTGATCAAGGCGCACTGCGCCTGATCGATCGGCGGGTCGGACTGACCGGCAGCGCCCTTCGGCATCCACCGCCGGAGGGCGTTTTTCATTTCATGGATGATTTTCATGGATGATCACGTGTGACCGATTCGGAACCCGGCACCCTGTTTCTCGTCGCGACGCCGATCGGCAACCTCGGCGACATGTCGCCGAGGGGGCTGGATGCACTGCGCGGCGCCGCCACGGTCTTCGCCGAGGATACACGCCGGACGCTCAAGCTGATGCGTCACTTCGATCTGCCGGCTCCGCTCGTGGCGCTCCACGCGCACAACGAACGCGAACGGGCGGCCGATGTCGTGCGCGAGCTCGAGGCCGGCAAGGACTGCGCGCTCGTCACGGATGCCGGCACGCCGTCGGTATCGGATCCGGGCGCCGCGCTGGTTCGCGCGGTGGTGGAGAGCGGGCACAGGGTCGTGCCCATTCCGGGCCCGTCGGCGGTGCTTGCGGCCCTGGCCGCATCCGGCTTCGGTGGCGACCAGTTCGCGTTTCTCGGGTTTCCGCCGCGGAAGGGCGCCGCACGCTCCCAGTGGCTCGCCCGCGCGCGCGATCTCGACCTGACGATCGTCGCGTTCGAGTCGCCCAGGCGGCTCGGCCGCCTGCTCGAGGATCTTCGCGAGGCGGGTCTCGGCGAGGCCGCGGCGTGCGTGTGCCGGGAGCTCACAAAGCTTCACGAAGAGGTGCGACGTGGAACGGTCACCGCACTGGCCGACTATTACCGGGATGCGGAGGTGCGCGGTGAAGTCACGCTGGTCGTCGATCGCCGGACACCGCCGCCGGACGAAGGCGCCGAGGCGGCCCGCGAGGAGGCGGCGCGGACGGCTGCCGAGGACATGGCCGCGCGCGGTGCATCGACACGTGAGATGACCGACGCGCTGCGGGCGGAATTCGGGTTGACGCGCAACGTCGCGTATTCGCTGGCGCTGACGGCGGGCCGGCGGGGGGCAGAGGAGGGGGAACCGACATGATGAATTCGGATCACGAGGCGGAGCTCGGGCGCGTACGGCGCCTGGCCGGCCGCGTGCGCCTGGCCGTGGGGCTCGCGTCCGCGGCCATGCTGCTGGCCGTCGCGGCCGTGGCGATCGCGGTGGCCGCGTTGTTGCCGGAAGATGCCGTCCACCATCCGGGTTCGTGGATCCCGTTCGGGCTCGCCATCGTGGCGATCGCCGCCGCCACGCTCGTCGGCCTGGCCGCGCGGCGCCTGTTCGCCGCGAACACCGAGCCGGCCCTCGTGCCGGAGGTCGAACGCTCGATCGGTCTGCGCCGCGGCGAACTCGCAGGGGCGCTCGAGCTCGCGCGCCCGGCGCCCGGCGGCTCCGCGGCCCTCGCGCACCTGGGCCGCGACCGGGTCGCCGCACGAATCGCCGAGCACGAGGACTGGGAACTCTTCCCGGAGACACTCCGGCAGATGGGGCGCCGCATCTCGTTCGCCGGCCTGGCCTTCGTCCTGGCGCTGGGGGCGCTCGGCGTGATGGCGTCGCGCGCGCCCGCCCGCACGGCCCGCGCCGCGAGCGCACTCGGCCGGCCCTGGACGACCGCCTTTCCGCCGCCGCCGCCGCGGATCCGGATCATGCCGGGTGACACCGCGGTTCTGCGTGGCGACCGGCTCCCGGTCCGGGCCGTCGCGTCGCTCCGCGATTCCGTGGCCATCGTGTGGCAGGCGGCCGGCGAGCCCATCCGCCGCCTGTTCGTCGCCGTCGAGCCGGACGGCTCCGCGACGGGCTCCACCGAGCCGATCGACGCGCCGACTACCTATTGGGTCGAGGGCGACGACGGTTCGCGGTCGGCCTCGCACGAGGTCCGGCCGCTGGATCCGCTCCTCGTGACCGATCTCAGCGTCGAGCTGCGCTTTCCGTCCTACCTCGGGCGTCCGGCCGAGACCCTGGGCTCGCTGGTCGGCGAGATCGAGATCCCGGCCGGTACCCTCATCCGGCTGAGCGGCCGGACGAATGCCGAACTGCGCGGCGCGGCGCTGCGGCCGGGCGCGATCGAGGCGCCCGCGGACGCCGCGGACGCAGACGCGGCAGGCGCAGCAGACACAGGCGCTGCAGGCGCAGGCGCGGTGACCGAGGCCGCAGACGCGCCCGCCGTCGACCTCGCCGTCGACCTCGCCGTCGACGGGGACGCGTTCTCCGTCGACTGGCGACCCACGCGCGACGGCACGTGGCGCTGGGACTTCGACCCCGCGGTCGAGCTGCCGGGCATCCGGCCCCCCGCGCCGTTCAGCCTCCGCGTGATCCCCGACCTGCGGCCGGGCATCGAGATCACCTATCCGGGGCGTGACACCGCCGCGGGCGTCGACCTCCGGCTCCCGCTCGTCGTGGACGCCCGCGACGACATCGGTCTCACCGTCGTCGATCTCGAGACGTGGCGCATCTCGGCCGCCGGTCTCCAATCGGAGCCGCGGGCCGTGCCGCTGTGGGAGGCCGGATCCGTGCAGGATCGCGATACGCGGCTCGTCCTGCGTCCCCTCCTGCGGCTCGACGTGCTGGGGCTCGTCCCCGGCGACACGCTGTTCTACGTGGCGCGTGCGCGTGACGCGCATCCCCGACACGGAGCGGCGATGTCGGACACGTTCCGCGTGTTCGTGCCGACGATGTCGGAGCTGCGCCGCTCGGCCGCCGAGACGGCCGCGGACATGGCGCGCGGCGGCCGCGAACTGCGCGACGACGCCGCCGATCTATCGCGCGCCGCGCGCGACGCCGAGCGCCGCTCGGAGGGCGGAAACGCGGAGCAGCGACCCGAGGGCGCGGGCAGCGACTTCGGCAACACCGAAGAAGCCCGGCGCGTGCTCGAACGAGGCCAGGAACTCGATCAGCGGCTCGAGGACATGCGCGCGGAGATGGAGGAACTGCGGGCGGGCGCCGAGGAGTCCGGGCTCGCCGACACCGCGCTGCGCGAGAAGCTGGAGGAGCTCGAAGAGCTGTTCCGCCAGATCGAGGAGACGGGGCTCGGCGAGCAGCTCCGCAAGCTCGAGGAAGCGCTGCGCAATCTCGACGGCGCCCGGACGCAGCAGGAGCTCGGCGAGGTCTCGTCGCGCCTCAAGGAACTCGAAGCAAAGCTCGACCAGACGCTGTCGCTGATGGAGCGTGTCGCGGCGGAACAGTCGATGAAGGAGACGACCGAGACGACCCGGCAGCTCGCCGACGAACAATCGGCGCTGGCCGAGAACTTCGCCCCGACGGAGGAATGGGCCGGCCGCCAGGAAGACGCCGCCGCCGAGGCCGAGGCGTTGATGGAACGCATGAAGGCCCTGAAGGAACAACTCACGAAGCAGGGAGCCGACGCGGCGGCCGATTCGGTCGGCAAGAGCATGGAGCAGCTCTCCGGCGCCACGGAGCAGATGCAGGCGGCCGCGGGCAGCGCGCAGGACCCGAGCGCGGCGCAGAATGGCGAGGCCCAGCAGGCCCAGCAGGCCCAGCAGCAGGGCCAGCAGAGCCAGGGTCAGCAGCAGGCTGCGCAGGCCGCCGGCCAGATGTCGAGCGCTTCGGAGTCGATGCAGTCGGCGGGTGAGATGCTGAACGAGGACTGGAAGCAGGAGGCGCTGGAAGCGGTCGGCCGTGCGACGGGGGAGGCGCTCGACCTCGCGACGGAGCAGAACGCGCTGGCCGACGCGCTCGAGTCGGGGGCGGCGGAATCCGAGGACGCGGCGGGACGCCAGGCGGCGCTGATGCAGGGCCTCGACCGCCTGCTCGAATCTCTGTCCGAGGCGGGCAAGAAGACCGCGCTGATCGACGAGAACGTCGGACGCAGCGCATCCGAGGCCCGGCGCCGGATGCAGAACCTCGGCGAGCAGCTCGGCAGCCGCGAGGGTCCCTCACGCGCGTCCGCCGAAGAGAGCCGGGCGCTCGTCGAGAGCCTCAACGATCTCGCGGGGCGGCTCATGGCGAGCCGGTCGGCGGTCGAGAACGCCGGCTCGGCGACCGGCATGCAGGAGGCGCTCGACCAGATGGCCCAGATGAGCCAGAGCCAGGCCGGGCTGAACCGTGAGTCGGGTGGCCTCATGCTCATGCAGCAGAACGGGCAACCGATGGGCGTCCAGCTCAAGCGCCTCGCCGAGCGTCAACAGGAGATCGCGCGCCAGCTCGAAGAACTCGCCCAGCGCCCCGAGGCGGCCGAGCTGCCGGGCCGTCCCGAGCTGCTCGCGACCGAGGCCGAGGAGATCGCCCGCGGCATGCGGTCCGGCCAGCTCGATCGCCAGACCCTGCAGCGCCAGGAGCAACTCTTCCGCCGCCTCCTCGACGCCGGCCGCTCGCTCGAACGGGACGAAGACCCGTCGCGCCGCGAGTCGCAGGCGGCCGACATGTCGCGTCCCGGGGCGATGCCGGAGTCGCGGGGCGACGTCGAGGCGGGTCCGCGCTATCCGTACCCCGACGACGCCGCGTTGTCGGAGGTGTCGCGCTCGGCGCGCCGCCTGATCCTCGAATACTTCGATCGACTCAATGCGGATCCCGGGAGGACGCCATGAACCGCCGCGCGACTGTAACCGCCACGTTCCTGGCGCTGGTCTCGGCAACGGCCCTGGCGTCGGTCCTGCCGGCCCAGTCGGTGACCGGCGCCCGCGCCGAAGAGAGCCGGACGCTCGCCCTCGCGACGCAGATGGAGCGGTCGGGCCAGGCGCGCGAGGCCGAGCGCGTGCTGATCGAGCTGCTCGCTTCGCAGCCGACGGCCTCGCAGGCGCTCGCGACGCTCGCCCGGCTCGCCAGGGAGCGCGGCGAGCCCGATGTCGTGCTGCCCTACGCGGAGGCCGCGGCCGAGGTGGTCGGCTACGAGCAGGCGTCCGTCCACCAGACGCTGATCCGCGCGCTCGCGGCCTCCGGGCTCGGTGACGAGGCGCTCCGCCGGGCGCAGGCATGGGTCCGCGCCCGGCCATCGGACCTGTCGGGCTACGCGGAGCTGTCTTCGACGCTCGCGACGCTCGGCCGGCCCGACGAGGCCGTGAAGGTCCTCGTCGACGCGCGCCGCACGACGGGCGACGCCGACGTGTTCTCGCAGGAGCTCGCCACGCTGCACGAGATGGCGGGCGACTACGATGCGGCGGCGCTCGAGTGGCTGCACGTCCTGGCGTGGGGCGAGGCCGGGGTCGCGACCATGGAGGCTCGCCTCCGCACACCCGGCGTCGATCGCGACGGAATCCTCGCGGCCCTCGAGAGCGCATTGTCGCGACCTTCGACCTCGGTCGGCGCGGTGCGCGGCGGCCTGGAGTTGGCGCTGTCGGTCGAGGACGGTCCGTGGGCGCGGCGGCTGGCCGAGACGGTGCTGCAACGGGCGCCGGCGGAGACCCGCTGGCAGGTGCTCCGGAAGTACTACCTCGCCGCGCGCGATCACGGCTATGCCGAGGACGCGCGCTGGGCCGCGGCGAGCCTCGCGTCGGAAGCGGCCGAGCCGGAGGATCGCCTGCAGTGGGAGGCGGTCGAGGCGAGTCTCGCCCTGGAGCTCGGCGATCGAGGGCACGCTAGCGATGCGTTCCGCCGGATCCTCGACGCGTCCCGGCCGCGCAGCGAGACCCGCCGCCTGGCGATCTACAGCCTCGTGATCCTGCGGGTGGACGAGGACGACGGCGACGCGGAGCGATTGATCAAGACGCACGCGGCGGAGTACCCGGATCGCGAGGGCGACCTCGCGGATCTGACGATCCGGCTGTCGCAGGCCCGGGTGCGGCGAGGGGACATTCCCGGCGCGCGGCGCGCGCTGGAGCTCGCTCCCAAGCAGCCGAGCGACGCCTCAACGGCCTCCCGGCTCGAGGCCCAGCGCGGTCACCTGGCGCTGTTCGAAGGCGACGTCGGCGCGGCGCGCAGCCACCTGGAGACGGCGGGACAGATCCCCGGCGGCGACCCGGGCCAGCGCACCGAGATCCTGCTGTTCCTCGACGTGTTCTCGCGCGCAGACTCGGCCGCGGTCGCCCATCTCGGAAAAGGGATCTACCAGATGCAGATGGGCCGTGGCCCGGGGCCGCTCGTGGAAGCCGCGGACCGCTGGGCCGCTTCGGGCTCCGCGTCAGACCCCGCCGCCGGCGCGGGACTCATGCGGCTGGCCGCCGGGGCGCTCGAACGCGCCGGCTTCGACGAGGACGCCGCGGATGTCCGCCGCAGCCTGATCGAAGCCTATCCCGCGACCTCGGAAGCGCCGGGTGCCCTCCTCGCGCTCGCCCGCTCGGCATTGCCGGGTCGGCCCGACCAGGCGAAGGCATGGCTGCAGAGGCTGATCATCGATCATCCGGGGAGCGCGCTCGCCCCGGTCGCCCGCCGCCTGCTGTCGGAAATCGAGGGCCGCGTCCCTTCGGCGAGTGACGCGCGGAGGACGTTGTGAGCGAGTGGGGGCGCCTGGTCGGTCGCCCGGTCGGTCGCCCACTCGATCGCGTGGTCGCGGCGTGTTCTGCGTACGTTCTCGAGGCTAGAGGATTTTCCCATTTTCCCATTTTCCCACTTTTCTCTATGCACGGAATTACACTGAAGAGAGCCGCCCGTCGGCAGATGGCACGCCCACGGTTGCGCGCCCGGTTCACCGGTCTCGCCGCGCCGCTTGCCGCGCTCGCCGCGCCGCTCGCCACGCCAGTCGCCGCGCCGCTCGTCGCGCCAGCCGCCGCGCCGCTCGCTGCGCTCGTCGCCTTCGCCGTCCTCGGCGCCGTCACGCCGCGGCCCGCCGGCGCGCAGATGATGCTCGTGCCGATGGACGAGGCGCAGGAGAACCACCTGCGCGCGTACGGGCTGATTTACTGGACGATCGAGCAGGGGGAGAGCGCCGAGTGGCTGCTCAACTACCGTGCGGGCTCGTTCCTCGTGCCCGATCAGCGACGCGTCGTCGAGAAGGCGGCCCTCCTGGGCGTGACCGTCCGCCAGCTCTCCGGGGCCGACATGGCGACCCTCCGGGGCGATATCGCCGAGGGCAACATGGAGGCGGTGCCGCTCGAGAAGGCGCCGAAAATCGCCGTCTACACGCCGCCCAACAGCTCGCCCTGGGACGACGCCGTGACGATGGCCCTGCGGTACGCCGAGATCCCGTACGAACGCGTGTGGGATCCCGAAGTTCTGGAGGGGAAGCTCGAGGATTACGACTGGTTGCACCTCCACCACGAGGACTTCACGGGGCAGTACAGCAAGTTCTACCTGACCTATACGCGATCTGAGTGGTTACGTGAGGAAGTCGCACGTAACCAGGCTGTGGCAAACGAGTTCGGATATAGTGACGTTCCGGCGTCCAAGAAGGCGGTCGCCGAGGCGATCCGGGCATACGTCGAGCAGGGCGGCTTCCTGTTCGCCATGTGCACCGCCACCGAGACGCTCGACCTGGCGCTTGCGGCGCACGGGGTCGACATCGCGGCGGCCTTCGCCGACGGAAGTCCGCTCGACGCGAGCGCCTCCGCCATGATGGACTGGGATCACGCGATGGCCTTCCAGGGGGCGACGGTCGTGCTCGATCCATCGCTCTCCGCGTTCAGCGATATCGACGGCCACCAGGTGAACACGCCGTGGCGCAAGCCGCTCGGCAGCTTCACATTGTTCGACTTCAGCGCGAAGATCGATCCGGTGCCGACGATGCTGACGCAGTCGCACGAGCGCGTCCTGCCGGACTATTTCGGCCTCACGACGAGCTTCAACGCCGCCGTCGTGAAGGACGGGATCATCGCGCTCGCACGCGACACGAACCTGGGGACGATCAAGTACCTGCACGGAAACCTGGGGAAGGGAAGCTTCACGTTCCTCGGCGGCCACGATCCGGAGGATCCGCAGCACCTGATCGGCGACCCCGAAACCGACCTGGAACTCCGCCGCCACTCGCCGGGGTACCGACTCATCCTCAACAACGTCCTTTATCCCGCCGCCAAGAAGAAGGCTCTGAAGACATGACGCTTCCCAGTCGGCTCGACGGGCTCCCGCCCTATCCGCTCCAGGACGTCCCGGAGATCCGGGCGCGCCTGCGGGCGGAGGGGCGCGATGTCCTCGACCTGGGCGCCGGCGACTCGGGCCTGCCGATCCCGGAGATCGCGGTCGAGGCGCTGGCTCGCGCGGCAGGCGACGACGCCTACCAGGGATACGCGTTCCAGCGCGGTCTGCCGGCCTTCCGTGAGGAGATCGCCGCGTTCATGGGCCGGCGGTTCTCGGCGGCGGTGGACCCGTGGGACGAGGTCCTGCCCGTCATCGGCAGCAAGGAAGCGATCGCGCTCGCCGCGTTCGCCCTGCTCGACCCGGGCGACACCGTGTTGATCCCAGATCCGGGGTACGCGCCGTACTTCGGCGGCGCGTACTTCGCCGGCGCGCATATCGAGCGCGTCCCGCTGCGCGCCGAGGAGGGCTGGCTCGTTCCGCCCGGCAGGATCCGCGATGCGCCGGGCCGTCTGCGGCTCGTCTACCTCAACTATCCGAACAACCCGACGGCGGCCGTCGCGGGCGCCGACTACCTGGCCGAGGTGGTTGCCGCCTGCGCCGAGCGCGGCGCGACCCTGCTGTACGACAACGCCTACTCGGAGATCACGTTCGACGGCTATCGCGCGCCGGGCCTGCTCGAAATCGAGGGCGGTCGCGAGGTCGGACTGGAGTTCCACTCGCTCTCGAAGACGTACAACATGACGGGATGGCGGCTCGGCTGGGTCGCCGGCGACGCCGAGCTGATCGGCGCGCTGAAGCGCGTGAAGACGTTCTTCGATACGGGTTCGTTCCTGGCGATGCAGGCCGCGGGCGCCGCGGTGCTGGCCGACGCGGAAGCGTTCATCGCCCGCAACGTCGCCTGGCTGCGGGAACGGCGTGACGCGGCGGTCTCGGCTCTGTCCGGCGCCGGCCTCGAAGTCGAGAGCCCGCGCGCGACGCTGTACCTGTGGCTCCCCGTGCCCGGCGGCGATTCGCACGGCTGGTGCCGGAGCCTGCTCGAGGACGAGGCGGTCGTCCTGCTGCCCGGCGCGGCGCTCGGCTCCGGCGGAGAGGGATACGCCCGCGCCTCGCTTACGCTCGCCCCAGAGCGGTACGCCGACCTGACTGCTCGCATCGGCCGGATCGCGGAGGCGGAGCCGGCAGTACAGGCGGAGCCGGCGGTACAGGCGGAGCCGGCGGTACAGGCGGAGCGGGCGGCGCGGGTCGGCCGTGCCGAGCAGGTCGGCGGGAGCGGCCGCACGGCGTGACCGAACCCCGCCGCATGGACGGATCGCTGCAGCAGCGGCGCCTCGCGTATCGCCGCGCGGTGCAGGTCGGAATCGGCGTGTCGGTGGTCGTCCACCTTATCGTCCTGCTGGTCCTCGCGCGCAGCCTGTCGCTCGCTCCCGCTGCACCGCGCGAGCAGGTCCATCTCAGGGACATCCAGGGACCGATCGTGCTCGAAGTGGGCCGCATCGTTCCGGAATCGGAGCTGCCGTCCGAAGAAGGCATCGTTCTTCCTCCCGAGGAGGAGGAGGACGAGCCTCCGCCCGACGAAGATCTCGGCCCGCGACTCCCCGCCGCCGCCGCTCGGCCCTCGCCCGCCGCCCGCGGCGAGGGCGACGCCCAGCGTCTCACGAACGCCGAGCGTCTCCAGCCGCACGAGAGCGACGACCGGCTCTACAAGGAGTTCCCGGACGACCAGGTGCCCGAATACCTCGCGAGCAATCCGTACAAGGCGTACGAGGGCGAGATCCGGGCGCGACTGGGGGTCATGCTGGACAGCCTGAACCTGTCGGAAGAGCAGCGCCGCCGCGCGGTCGAGTGGCTGACCGGTGACGAGGGCGAAGAGTGGGGCATCTCGGAGGAGGGCATCCATCTCGGGGGCATCCTGATCCCCATGAACGTCGGCGCGCTGTTCCAGGAAGAAGGGCCGAGCGGCCGGGAGTCGCGCCAGGAGTCGCGGGACCTCGAACAGATCCGCCTGCAGGACTTGCTCGGCGAAGCGGAAGACATCCAGAAAGAGCGCGGTCGCGAGATGCGCCAGCGCTCGAAAGAAGAACTGGAGCGCCGCCTGCGGGATTCTCTGGAAGCGGCGAACGACTCGACCAGGCCGAGGACCTGAGGGCGGGCGCCCGCTCGGCGACGTCCGCCTTCGTGAGGAGGCGTTGGAGGCCCGTCGTGTCACCTGAGGTTCTGGCGCGGAAGCTTCACCGTCTGGGGGCATACCTTACGGATCTGGGACAACACAGCGGCCGAAACGCTGCCAAGATAACCTGAGGCTCAGCCTCCGTCGGCCGCGAGCGCATCCTCGAGCAGGCGTCGCACCTCGTCCGCCACGGGTCCGAGCCGGTGGCCGGTCGGCAGAAACGAAATATTTGCGCCGGTACCTGCCAGCGAACGGCAGTCCCGTATCGGGTCGGATTCGCCAGCCGCGCAAAGGACCGGTACGTCGAGCTGCTCCACTTCCGGCAGGGCAGGCCGCGCGTCGCTCGTCACGCGGCCGAACCATCCCACCGGGGAGAAGCGGAACTCTCCATTTCCGGGGTAGGCGAGCAGACCGACGCCTATGACCCGCTCGCGGTCGTCCGCGGGGAGCCGATTCATGAGAAACGGCAGGACGCCCGCTCCATACGAGTAGCCGACGAGATAGACGCGGTCGTGTCCGCGCTCGCCTAGAGCCGCGACGATCGCCGACAGGTCGGCCGCGGCCCGCGCGGGTTCTTTCCTCGACAGGTAGTAACGCAGGCTGTTCCAGATCACGACGGGGTGGCCCTCGGCGGCGAGGGTCCGCGGCATCGAGGAATTCAGCCGCAGCCATCCGGAGTCCGACGTGAGCCAGACGATCGCCGCCGGGCTTTCGCGGCTCGCCTCAGCATCCGTCTCCGCTTCCGTCTCCGCCTCCGTCTCCGCCTCCGCCGAACGCGGTTCGGCCGCGCCCGGTTCTAGCCACCAGACGGGGAGTCCCTCGATCGGACCGCTTGGCCGGGGGCCGATCATCGCCCAGCCCGCCACGGCGAGGCCGGCGAGCGACAGGGCCGCCAGCGTCCCGATCAGCATCCGGACATAGGTGCGCGCACGACCACGCTGCACGATCTACTTCGGCAGGAGGCTCGACAGGCCCCCGGAGATCAGAGTGGTCACGTCGAGCAGGGCGGCGGCCAGGGGGAGGCGTCCGCGCGGGACGGCGAGGTACCGCGGGCTCCACTCCGGGTCGAACTTCTCCTTGTAGGCGCGCAGGCCCTGGAAGTTGTAGAAATCTTCGCCGTGCCGGAACAGCAAGGCCCCGAGGCGATTCCACAGGGGGGCGAGCGCGCGGGCCTCGTCGCTCTCGGGCTCGAGCCCGGCGAGGGGTGCCATCCCCAGGCTGAACGACGTGTACCCCTCGGCGGCGCCCCACAGCATCATCTGGATGAACAGGTACTCCATGACTCCCTCCGGCGCCGCCTCGCGGTCGAACCGCATGAGATCGGGCGACAGCTCACTTCTCGGCGCGACGGAGTCGGGGCCGCCGGACGGCGCCGCGCCGGCCAGGCGGTCGGTCGCCCAAAGGTTCGAAAACGCGACGATTGGATCCGGGTTCGCGGAAGCGTCGGCTCCGTCGGCAGCCGCTGCGCCGGGCGCGCGCACGACCGCGACCGGGAAGTTGCGCACGTAGTCCTCGTCGAACCGGCCGAGGGAGAAGCCCTTTTCCTCGCCGGCCTTGCCCCCCAGCCATGCCGCGGACACGCGGCGAAGTTCCGGCAGCAGCGCGGGGACATCCTCCACGGGGATCACCTCGAACCGGCAGCCGGCTTCCGTGAGCTTCCTGGCGGTGCGGCGCAGGCCCCGGCGCGCCCCGCCATCGAGCGAGAAGCCCGGTAGCGCGACGCGGGCTTCTTCGCCCAGCTTGTAGAGCGCGAGGCCGATGTCGAGCATCAAGGGCAGGTCATCTTCCGCGACTTCGTACAGCACGGGCCGCGCGCCGGCGGCCTCGGCGGCGGCGCGGAAGTCCCAGGCGAGCGCCTCGCGCGTCGTCTCGGGCCCGACCGGTCCGCTCATGGCCACCCAGCTTCCCTCCTGCGGCGCGTACATGATGAAGCCGTCGTCGGGGCCGCCGGGTGCCACGTCGGCAAACAGTAGCCACTTGTCGCCCAGCAGAGAGAGACACGCCTGCGGGACCGCGTTGCGTGCGATGATGGTGCGGGCACGATCGAGCGCGGTCGGCGTCGGGGGCTCTCCCGTCGCTCGTGGCGCGCTGCGCAGGAGGCGGAGCAGGCCGGCCAGCAACACGACGGCGGAGGCGCCGGCGAGTCCCCGGAGGAAGCGGGGGGCGTCGGCCCGGAGCGCGAACTGCCACCACGCGTCGCTGGAGTATGGCACTTCCCGGTAGGAGAACCATCCGATCCACATCATGCTCAGCAGGACGAAGCCGACGGCGAGCGTCCATCCGGGAGCGCCCGGTCCGGTGAGCAGAGCGCTGCGCCGCGTGAAGTAACGGTGACACGGGAGCAGCAGCGCGAGCGCGAAGCCGAGGGCCACGGCCTCCGCATAGTCGACGCCGCGCGCGAGGCTCGCGAACACGCCGATCGCGAGCAGTACCGTGGCGATCCACCAGGCGCCGTCGCGGCGGTACCAGAGCCCGCGGGCAACGACGAGCAGGGCGGCGCCCGTCACGCTGCCGACGAAGTGCGACGCCTCGACCGCCTCCAGCGGAACGAAGCGCGCCAGCCAGGCCATGCGCGATTCGACGGCGGGCAGCGCGCCCGAGACGAGCAGGACGGCGCCGGCGAGGAAGGTCGTCGCCGCGAGCACGCGCGGCACGAGGCGAGGCAACCAGACCCCGGCCGCGGCCCCGAAGGTATCGACGTGCCCCGAGACGACCGCCCGATGCCGCGCGAGCTCCGTCAGCACGAGCGCCCCGGCGGCGATCGTGAAGGGCAGCAGGTAGTAGACGGCGCGGTACACCAGCAGCGCGCCTACAGACGTCGAGGCCGGAACCGCCGGGGCCAGCAGGACGACCAGGGCGCCGTCGAATACGCCCAGTCCGCCGGGCACGCCGCTCAGCGTGCCGGCGATCACGGCGAGCAGGAAGGCCGACACGAGCCGGGCGAACGTCAGGTCCGATCCCGCCGGCAACAGCATCCACAGGACGGCGGCCGCGATCGCCAGGTCGAGGGAGGCGACGACGGCCTGGCCGGCCGTGATGCGCCAGCCCGGAACGTCGAGGATCCACTTCCAGATCGTGAAGGGCCGCGTGCGCACGACGTTGACGACCATCCACGAAAGGAACAGCGTCAGGAAGAGAACCCCGAGGATGCGCGGCGAGACCGGAAATCCGTCGGGCGCCGGCAGGGGATCGACGACGAACACGATCCCGCCGAGCGCCAGGATCCCCATCCAGAAGGCGAAGCCGCAGAAGGCGACGACCCGGGCGATCTCCTCGCCGGAGAGTCCCCACGCGGAGTAGAGCCGGTAGCGCACCGCGCCGCCCGTTAGGACCGCGTGCCCCAGCGCCGTCGACGTGGCGTATGCGATGAACGACGCGAGCGCCGTCTTCCGGTACGTCAGCGGATGGCGGACGTAGCGCAGCGCGAGCTCGTCGTACCCGGTGAGAACGAAGTAGCCGAGCGCCGTGAGTGCGACAGCCGCGCCGATCCGCCAGGCTTCGAGGCCGTCGAGATAGGCCCGAATCGCGGCGGGGCTCAATCCGCGAAGCTCGCGGTTGAGCAACCACAGGATGCCGGCGAGCGCGACGAGGGCGAGCACGGGCAGCAGGCGTTTCGCGCGAAAGATCAGACGGCCTTCCTGGGGTACGGTGGTTCTCAGACGGGTCACTTTCGAGGAGGGACGATTTGGTGTCGTCACACGGTACGGGACGGAAGGTGGCCCGGAAAGCCGCAGGAGTTTAGACGAGGACGCGATATTCTGCGTATGGTTGCGAGGCTAGAGAGAATTCCCATTTTCCCAATTTCCCACCAACCTCACATGGTTGCGATCGGACGCTGAACATCGCGACTCCCCGCGGGCGGCATCTCCGCGCGACGCCTCGCGACCTCCGCGCAGCTCCTCGCGCCCGCCCGCGCAGTTCCTCGCGCCCGCCCGCGCAGTTCCTCGCGCCCGCCGCGCCGCGCCGGCGCCCGTCCCGCCAGCCCCATCTCGCCGCGACGTGCGCGGACGATTAAACTGACGGCTTCCATACACTCGACCCGCGACCCGCACACGCCCATGACCGAATCCGACGACGCGCGCCACGAACGCGAGCGCGAACACGAGCGCGAACGCGAAAACGAGCACGAGCACGAACTCGGTACCCGATACGATCCCTCGGGGATCGAGGCGCCGCTCTATACCCGCTGGGTGGAGCGCGGGGCGTTCCACGTGCCGGCCGTCGAAGTCGACGATCCGTACGTCATGGTCATCCCGCCGCCCAACGTGACGGCCGCGCTCCACATGGGGCACGGGCTGAACAACACGATCCAGGACGTCGTCATCCGGTACCAGCGGATGCGCGGGCGCGACGCGGTGTGGGTGCCGGGCACGGACCACGCGGGGATCGCGACGCAGAACGTCGTCGAGCGCCAGCTCGCGGACGAGGGACTCGACCGGCGCGATCTAGGGCGGGAAGCGTTCCTCGAGCGGACGTGGGAATGGGTTGACCAGTATGGCGCAACGATCATCGAGCAGCTCAAGACGATGGGCTGCTCGTGCGACTGGGAGCGCACGCGCTTCACCCTCGACGAGGGGCTGTCGCGCGCGGTGCGCGAGGTGTTTGTCCGGCTGTACGAGAAGGGGCTCATCTACCGCGGCAATTACATCATCAACTGGTGCCCGCGCTGCCTGACGGCGCTGTCCAACGAGGAGGCTGAGCACCAGGAGACGAACGGGCGACTCTACCATCTGCGCTATCCGCTCGTTGGCGAGCCCGCCGGCTACATCGTGGTCGTGACCACTCGTCCCGAGACGATGCTCGGGGACACCGCCGTCGCGGTACACCCGGAGGACGAGCGGCACGCGAAGCTGATCGGCCGCGAGGTCGAGCTGCCGCTCACGGGCCGGACGATCCCGATCATCGCCGACAGCTACGTCGACCCCGAGTTCGGCTCCGGGTTCGTCAAGATCACCCCCGCGCACGACCCGAATGACTTCGAGGTGGGGAACCGCCACGACCTTGAGCGCATCGACGTGATGAACGATGACGCGACGATGGGGGAGCGGGCGCCCGAGGAGTTCCGGGGGCTCGACCGGTTCGAGGCGCGCAAAGCCGTGATCGCGGCGCTCGAGGGGATGGACCTGGTCGAGAAGATCGAGGAGCACGTCCACTCGGTCGGGCACTGCTACCGCTGTGACACGGTGGTCGAGCCGCGGCTCAGCCTCCAGTGGTTCGTCAAGATGAAGCCGCTCGCCGAGCCCGCGCTCGCCGCCTATCGCGACGGGAGCCTGCGGTTCCATCCCGAACGCTACGGCGCGACGTACGAGCACTGGCTGACGAACGTCCGCGACTGGTGCATCAGCCGGCAGCTCTGGTGGGGGCACCGGATCCCCGTGTGGTACTGCGACGCCTGCGACGAACTCACCGTCGCGCGCGAGGCGCCCGAGGAGTGCGCGGCCTGCGGCGCGGGCGCGGGAAGCCTGACCCAGGACGCGGATGTCCTCGACACGTGGTTCAGCTCGTGGCTGTGGCCGTTCAGCACGCTCGGCTGGCCGGAAGAGACGCCGGATCTCGAGGCGCTCTACCCGACCAGCTCGCTCAGCACGGCGCCCGAGATCCTGTTCTTCTGGGTCGCGCGCATGGTGATGGCCGGGATCGAGTTCATGGGCGAGATCCCGTTCTCGGACGTCCTCATGCACGGCACCGTGCGCGACGCGCAGGGCCGGAAGATGTCGAAGTCGCTCGGCAACGGGGTCGATCCGCTCGAGGTCGTCGAGAACTTTGGCGCCGACGCGATGCGCTACACGCTGGTCTCGGCGGCGGCGCTGGGCACCGACATGCAGCTCGACCACGCGGACCTCGAAAGCTCGTTCCGCGTCGGCCGCAACTTCGCCAACAAGATCTGGAACGCGGTGCGCTTCGCGCTGTCCGGCCTGACGGAGGTCGATCTCACGCGCGATCCGACCGACAGCGACGCCGGGCTCGAGCTCGAGGTCGCGGACCGCTGGATCCTCACGCGATTCGCCGAGGCGACCGATTCGATCACCGATTCGCTCGACCGGTTCCGGCTGCACGAGGCGGCCGAGGAGACCTACCAGTTCGTGTGGGGCGACTTCTGCGACTGGTACCTCGAGCTCGTGAAGCCGCGACTGCGCGGCGATCGCGGCGAGGCGAGCCGCGACGCGGCCGCGGCCACGCTCGCCTTCGTGCTCGACGGGTGGCTGCGCCTGCTGCACCCGATCATGCCGTTCATCACCGAAGAGCTCTCGTGCCACCTGCCGGGCCGCACGCACGAGGACACCCTGCTGTTCGGCCCATGGCCCGGCGCGAGCGCAGATGCGGGCGAGGGCGCCGCCGGCGCCGGCATCCCGCGCGACGAGGAAGCCGCCGCGGCGCTTGCCGAACTCCAGGAGCTGGTCGGCGCCGTGCGCAATCTGCGCGCGGAGTACGGGATCGACCCGGGGCGGAAGATCGAGCTGTCGGTCGCCCGGGCCTCGGGCGCCCTGCGCGTCGCGCTCGAGCACGAACATGACGGTGCGCTCGCCCTCGCGCGGCTCTCGACGCTCGACCTGGTGGAGTCGATCCCGGCCGGCGTCCCGGGCGCTCACGCGGTGCTGCGCTCCGGGAGCGAGCTGTTCCTGCCGCTCGAGGGCGTCGTCGACATCGAGCAGGAGAAGGCGCGCATCTCGGAGGAACTCGAGCGGCTCGACGGATTGCTGGCGGCCGCGCGGAAGCGGCTCGAGAATCCGCAGTTCACCGAACAGGCTCCGCCCGAGATCGTCGATCGGGAACGGGAGAAGGCGGTGTCCTTCGCGCATCGCCGGGAGCGTCTGCTCGAGAAACGCGACGCGTTCCAGACCTCGTCCGGATGAAGGCTCGCCGCCTCTCCACCGGCACCGGCGCAGCGATCGGGCTTGGCGTACTTGCCGCTGCTCTCGCCGTGGCGTGCGCGAAGGAAGAGCCGCCTCCGGGGACCGGTCCCGACCGCGAGGCGCCGCGCGTCGTCCGCCTCGTGCCCGAGTATGGCGCGAGCGTTCCGCGGTTCGACGGGAAGGCATCCGTCCGGTTCGACGAGCCTCTCTCCGATCCGCGAAACCTGACGCGC
>JBPCJZ010000006.1:0-4731 GCA_051004775.1 Gemmatimonadota bacterium | reverse complement strand
ACGGCGCCGCCGTACATCAGCGGGCTGCTCGGCGTCGGGTCGGCCCTGTTCGTGCTCGCACTCAGCTTCGCGTACCAGACGTTCGCCCCCGAGCTGAAGGAACAGAGGGCGAAGGAGGGGTAGCCTCTCTCAGAGACGCTGCGCCGCGGTCACCGCCGCGCCCGCAGCACCCGGCCCCCGCGCTCCTCGCCGGACGGCTTACCGTCGCGCCACACCGGGACGCCTCCGACCCAGACCGCCCGCATGCCTTCCGACAGGCGATGGGGGTGCTCGAAGTCGGCCACGTCGCGCACCTCCGCCGGGTCGAAGACCAGAAGATCCGCCGCCCATCCCTCCCGCACCTGTCCGCGCGGAACATCGACGCGCGAGGGATCGTCGAGTCCGTAGATCGACGCGGTTAGGCCGGACATCTTGTGCACCGCCGCTTCCAGCGGAAACAGGCCCTGGTCCTCCACGTACTGGCGGATGATGCGGGAGAAGGAGCCGTGGCCCCGCGGGTGCTGCATCGTGGGGCTCCCGTCGGACGAAACCGCCACGTGCGGATCGTTCAGCAGCTTCGCCATCACCCGCTCGTTCATGACGAAGTAGGCGGCCTGCGCGCCGTCGGGCCCCAGGTCGATGAGGACGTCCTCGTACGGCCGGCCC
The DNA here is from genome assembly GCA_051004775.1 of Gemmatimonadota bacterium. Classification (GTDB taxonomy): domain Bacteria; phylum Gemmatimonadota; class Gemmatimonadetes; order Palauibacterales; family Palauibacteraceae; genus JARFPW01. The sequence goes on along the minus strand of JBPCJZ010000006.1, from coordinate 4,086 downwards.
TGCTCCGCGGCGATCTCTGCCAGGGTCCGTCCGGAAAAGTCTCCCGCTCCGAACAGCGTGGCCTCCGGGCCGTTGCGGCTTTCCACGCGTCCCCGCAGGTGCTCGGCCAGTTCGTCGCGACGATCTCGCACCACGGCAACGTAATCGTTGGGAGGTCTCGACCACTCGGGGAAGAGGATCCCGATGCCGGTGAAGCTTGCCGTATACGGGTAGACGTCGGCGGTGACTTCGACGCCTTCCGCCCTGGCCCGCGCCATCGCCACCAGGAGCGCGGTCGCCTGCGCGGTGTCGTTGCCGAGCACGATCTTCATGTGCGAGATGTGCACCCGCGCCCCGGAGCGCCGGCCCTGCTCGATCAGCTCGTCCATCGACGCGGCGATCGCGTCGGCGTCTTCGTTGCGCACGTGGCTGACGACGACGCCGTCCGCTGCGGCAACGGGGCGGGCGATCGCCGCGAGTTCGTCGAGGTCCGAACGGGAGCCGGGGTCGTACTCCAGTCCGGTCGACAGGCCGAAGGCGCCGGCCTCGAGGCCCTCGGTCACGAGATCCGACATGCGTACCAGTCCCTCCGAGCCGGGGTCGCCGAAGCCCACGCCGGACTCGCGGCGGACGGTGTTGTGGCCGACCAGGTAGGCGACGTTGACGCCCGGATGCGCGGCGTCGACGGCATCCATCGTCTCGGCCATTTCGCCCACTTCGGGACTCCCGCCGTCCTGCCCGAGGACGATGGTCGTGACGCCCATCGCGAGGAAGTTCTCGAAACCGGGCTCTTCAACCGGGTCGCCATGCGCGTGAGCGTCGATGAAGCCGGGGGTCACGACCAGTCCGGTCGCGTCGAAGCGTTCGCGGACGTCGATCGTGTCGGGATCCAGAGAGCCCACGAAAGCGATACGGTCGCCGCGCATGAGCACGTCGGCGCTACGACCCGGATTGCCGGTCCCGTCGACAACGGTTCCGCCGGAGATCAACCAGGAGTACGCGCCCGAGGCGGAGGCGGCGGCTCCTTCCGGACCGTCGGCGGTCCGCGCCGTCGGGCCATCCGGCGAACAGGCGGCCGTGAGCAAGGACGCGAGCACGATGGGGTATACTCGGCCGAACAGCGGATTCATGAAGTCGTGCGCTCCGATTCGACGGGTTCGCCTCGGATGTCCCGGGGGAACGCCCGCGCGAGACCCTCACGTCGCTCGAGGGCGCGCGCAAAGCGTCCGGGCGATTCCGGATCCATCCGAAAGTAGAGAGCCGGCTCGATCAATTCGAGTTCCATGAGTTGAAACGCTCCGCCGTCGTCCGGGCGTAGCAGGTCGACGCGCGCGTAGAGCGGGGGCCGCGGAGCCGCCGCCCAAGACTCTGGATTCTCTGGTGAACCCGGCAGCCCCGCGAGCCGCTCCACTACCGCCCGCCCGGACGCGAGCAGGTCATTCCCCGGCTCGATCGGGCGGATGAGGCCGCCGTGCTCTTCCTGCACCCGGAAATCGGCGGCCTTCAGCGTCTTTACGATGGCATGGCTGTACTCACCGTCGAAGTAGAACAGCGAGTACTCGCCTTCCACCAGTACCGAGCGGACGAACGGCTGGGCCATGGCGGCACGGTTCGAATAGTAGGCTTCGATCTCGCCAGCCCTGATCGCGGCCTCTTCTCGGTCGAGGCGGAAAGCGCCGTCGGCGTTCGCTCCGATGACCGGCTTCACGACGATCTCGTCGGCCTCGATCTCGGCGAAGAGACCGGCGAGATCGCCGGGGCCGATCCGCTCGCGCCAGAGGGTAGGAACGACGGACACACCGAGTGCGGCCAGGTCCCGCAGATACGTCTTCTGGAGGTTCCATCGAACGAGGTCGAGGCGATTGAACACGGGCGTTCCCGACGCCTGGATCTCGCAGAGAACGGCCAGGAAGCTCGAGGGGTCGTCCTGGTAGTCCCATGGCGAACGGATGACGACGGCGTCGAACGCGTCCCACGCCGCAGGGGTTCGCCACGGCACGGACTCGACGACCCACCCCAGCTCGCGGAGCGGCTCGCGGGCGAGGTCGTCGTCGATGACGAACCCGGTCGGATCGTCCAGGGTGAGGAAGGCGCAACGCTTCATCGCAACAGAGTTCCGCCGCGAGACCGAATCCGCAAACTCAGTAAGACAGGTTCCCTCTCACCTCGTAGTGCTGCGACCGGTCGTCCCATCGCGAGAGGACCGCCCGAGCCTTCTCGGGAACGTGTGCCACCGTCGAGTCCTTCCCTACGAACTGTTCGATCGACTCGAGCGACTCGAACGTCATGATCGTGATGAACTCAACTTCGCGCTCCTGCGCTCGACGCAGTACCTGGATTCCACGGTAGCCCGGCATGTCCTTCGCGGCGATTGCCGGGATCACCTCTTCCTCCAATAGCGTCTCGTACGCGTGGGCGTTCTCGTGTGTCGTCCAACCGTGCCAGATACGCTTGATCACCGTGATGGCCTCGCGAGTGCAGGTGCCGGGTCACATCCTCGGCCCGACACGGCCACCGTGGCCGGCCGAACGTGCTGGGTTACTTCGCGACGACAGGCTATTGTGTGCTTCGCCTATGAAACTCAGCACGCTGGAAGTCATCGGAGAGGCGCTCGCCGGAGCGGGAGTATCATATCTGATCGTTGGCGGTGTGGCAGTCAACGCGCACGGCCACCAGCGTCTGACCCTCGATCTCGATCTGGTGCTGCGCCTCACGTCCGATAATGTGCTCAAGGCGCTCAAGGCGCTCGACGGCCTGGGCTACCAGCCGCTACTGCCGGTGGTTGCGGAAGAATTCGCGGATCCCGAGCGGCGGAAGGAATGGATCGCCCAGCGAAACATGCAGGTATTTTCGCTGGTGAGCGACGAATACCGGGACACGACGATCGACCTGTTCGTCACGGAGCCCTTCGACTACGAAACCGAGTACCGGCACGCTATGGTCACCGAGTTGAACCCCGGCCTACAGGTGCGTTTTGTCCGGCTGCAGGCGTTGATCGAGATGAAGGAAGCGACGGGGCGCCCGCTGGATCTCGATGACGTGCGGCACTTGAGATGGATCGCCGCCGAGTTGGCGGGCCAGGACGCTGATGCGCCCGAGTGACCCCTGGGAAGCGGCGACGTGGGACGGCGCCCGACGCGCCCAGCTGCGACGGGCGCTTCGCCTGACCATCCTGGAACGGCTTCAGGCCCTGGAGGCTCTCGCCGAGACGAGCCGACGGCTCGTGGAACTCGGCCGCTCGGCGCGGGCCGGTGGGGACGCGTCCTCACCGACCCGATCCAGCCAGTAGCCGGCAGCCGCCCCCAGTACTCCGCGACTTCATTCTCGTTCCATGCAGAGTTGTCAGAACGGGAGGTCGTCGTCCCCGTCGTCGGGGGGGCCGAAGTCCGTCGGGCCCGGGTCGAACGGATCGCCGGCCGGGGGTGCGTTCTGCTGCGCCGCCTGCTGCTTCTCGACCCGCCACGCCTTCACGTCGGTGTACCAGCGGCCCTGGTACTCCCGACTCTGGATGTCGATGTGCGCCGTCAGCTCGTCGCCTTGTCCGACGCCGAATTTCTCGATGTCGTCGCCCCATTGGGTGATGCAGATCTTCTTCGGATACTCTCCCGCCGTCTCGATGACGAAGTCCTGTTTTCGCCATGGGCCGTTGCGGCCCTCCCCGGACTGCTCCTCGAGTATCTCGATGACCTTGCCCGCGATCTTCAGATCCAAAGAACCATCTCCTTGCGTGTGTGCTTGATCGGTGATCCCTGTGCCGAAACATACGTTCGTGGCCGGCCGGTCAGAATGCGAGTCGTTTCCCTCTTCCGCGCACCGTAACGCGCCGGTCGATGCGGACCGCGCTCCGCGCTCCACCGGGCGGCGGTGGCCTGCCTCAGGGCACGTGTGCCCAGAGGCACTTGAGATACGCGCCCTCCGGAAACGAGACGGGGTGGTCGGCGGGGTGCCCGGTCCGCTCCACGACCTGAAGAAGTCGTCCAGTCGTCCCGGCTGCGCTGTCCACGGCGTCGTAGAACTCGTCCGCGCCGATCCTCGACGAACAGGAGGCCTGGACGAGGAGGCCGCCGGGGCGAACCAGCGGAATGGCGAGCGTGGTCAGCCTCTTGT
>JBPCJZ010000005.1:0-47232 GCA_051004775.1 Gemmatimonadota bacterium | reverse complement strand
CGAGCTCGGCCTCCGACCCCGGCATCCTCGCCGAATTCGTGACCGCCGCGATCAACGTGAACGCGATGCTGTGGCGCTCCTCCCCGGCCGCGACGGAGCTCGAGGAACGCATGGTCGACTGGACCCGTGAGTTCGTCGGCCTGCCGCCCGGCTTCGGCGGCGTGATCCAGGACACCGCCTCGACGAGCAGCCTGGTCGCCCTGCTCGCGGCGCGGCACCACGCGCTGCCGAACGTGCGCGCAGCCGGCCTCGCCGCAGATCCGGGCGCGGGCGCGCCGCGTGTCTACGTCTCCGAGCACGCACACTCATCCCTCGACAAGGCGGTGATCGCCGCCGGCATCGGGCATGACAACCTCGTGCGCATTCCCGCGGACGAGGCCTATTCCATGCGACCCGACGCCCTGGCTGCCGCGCTCGACGCCGACGCCGCGGCGGGGCGCACCCCGGTCATGGTGTGCGCGACGATCGGCACGACGAGTTGCACGAGCGTGGATCCCGTGGATGAAATCGCGGACATCTGCGTGGCTGGCAGGCGCGGGCGCCGAGTCTGGCTCCACGTCGACGCGGCCTACGCCGGGCCGGCCGCTTCGCTGCCCGAGATGGCGCCGCACTTCGAGGGCTGGGCGCGCGCCGACTCGATCGTGCTCAACCCGCACAAGTGGATGTCGGTGCCCCTGGACTGCAGCCTTCTGCTGGGGCGTGATCTCGACGCGTTCCGCTCGTCGCTCGCGCTGACCCCGGAGTACCTCACGTCCGACACCGACGCCCCCGACCTCATGGACATCGGCATCGCGCTCGGCCGCCGGTTCCGCGCGCTCAAGATGTGGTTCGTGTTCCGGCGTGTCGGGGCGGCCGGCCTGCGCGACATGATCCGCCGGCACTGCGCGCTCGCGCGGGAGTTCGCGGAAAGGGTCGACGGGGACCCGCGTCTCGAGCGCGTGGCGCCGGTGCCGTTCAGCACCGTCTGCTTCCGGGCGATCCCGCCCGAGGACACACCGGCGGGCGAGGCCGCGTTCAATCACGCGCTGATGGACGCCGTCAACCGCGACGGGCGGGTCTTCCTGTCGCACACGGAACTCGACGGACGATTCGTGATCCGGCTCGCGATCGGAAACGTCGAGACGAACCGCTCGCATGTCGATGCTGCGTGGGATAGCGTCGATCGGGCGCTTGCCGGACTCGGCCGGGCCGCCGGATGAGACACCCACTCCAGTTGATCAACCGATGAGGATGCGATGATAAATGAAGGCGAAATGGCCCCCGAGTTCGCACTCGAGGCCGACGACGGAAGCAGCGTGCGGCTGGCGGACCTGCGTGGCCGTCGGGTGGTCCTGTTCTTCTACCCGAAGGACGACACGTCCGGCTGCACGAAAGAGGCCTGCGGCTTCCGCGACGCGCGCCCGGAGTACGACGCGAAGGACGCCGAGATCTACGGGGTGAGCCCGGACGGCCGCGCCTCGCACGAGAAGTTCCGCGACAAGTTCGACCTGAACTTTCCGCTGCTCGTGGATGCCGACCACTCGGTCGCCGACGCGTACGGGGCCTGGGGGAAGAAGAAGATGTACGGCCGCGAGTACGAGGGAATCCTCCGCTCGACGATCGTCATCGACCCGGACGGCCGGATCGAGAAGATCTATCGCAACGTGAAGCCCGAGGGGCACGCAGAAGAGGTGCTGGCGGAGCTCGGCGCGTGAGGCGAAGGCGTTCGTCGGCTGCCGGGCCGGGACCCGCGACGAGACTGTGCGCCGTCGCCCTCACGGCAGCCGCGGCGGTCGCGGTCACTCTCGTCGCCGTGCCCGACGCCGTCGCCCAGGACACCGCCGTCGTCCCCACAGACCAGGCCGCCATCCTCGAAGCCGCCGACGCAGGCCGTTCCCGCGGGGACGAGGACGCCTCGATCCGCATCGTCGAGGTCTCCGATTTCGAGTGCCCGTTCTGCGCTCAGTTCTACAACGAGTCCTACCGGACGATCGACAGCCTGTACGTGAAGAGCGGCATCGCGCGCTACCTGTGGATCTCGTTCCCGAACTCGCGGCACCCGCGCGCCTGGCCCGCGATCGAGGCGGCGTTCTGCGCGAGCGCGGCCGGCCGGTTCTGGGAGATGCACGACCTTCTGTTCGAGAACCAGGAGGAATGGATGGAAGCCGAGGACGCGCACGCGCTGTTTCTCGAGTATGGCGGGCGCGTGGGTGTCGAGGCCGAGAGCTTCGAGGCGTGCCTGGTGAACGACCGGACGTCGCCGCTCCAGGTGTCGGACTACGACGCGGCGCTGAGGTCGGGCATCACGAGCACGCCGTTCTTCGTACTCGGCGACAGCGTCGCGATCCGCGGGGTGGTGTCGGCAGACCGGTTCCGCGTTGCGATGGACAGCCTGCTCGACGCCCGGGGACTGCGGAAGCCCTGAATCTAGACCCGCTCGCCGGACACGATCGCTCGATGCCAGGACGGGGCACGCTCGGGTAGGCCCCGCATTTCCGCCTCCGTGAGCACGATCAGATCCATTCCCACGGGGAAGTTCTCCGGCAGATAGTCCGGGAGTCGATCGCGATACCGCCGGTCGTCGGAGGCGACGACCACACACAGATCCACGTCGCTCGACGGCGTCGCCCGCCCCGACACCCAGGATCCGTACCAGTAAATCGCGGTTACGCCGGCGTGCCGTTCTCGCAGCGCTTCGGCGTAGTCGCGAACGGCGGCGGCGATCCGTTCGGGGTCAGCCCAGAGAATCACGGCTGAACTCCAGGATCATGCTCGCGTCTTCAATGGCCGCTTCAGCTTCCGCCGCGGTGTAGTAGTCGGTCGGCGCTCCCGTATCGAACCCGTTCGGGTAGCGCGTGGGTATGTAGTGCTTGTCGAGCCGACGCCCCGCATCCACCAGTTCTTCCGAAACGTCGAGCCGCTCGCGAAGTTGTCCTGCGAGGACCGTGACCGAGTGGCCCCACGCCTCGCCGCCCAGCGCCTGGACGACAGCTTTCAATGCTTTCTCGGCCGACTGCTGGGCGGCGAAGCACGTCCATTCATGATCTCCGTCCTTGCGCGCGTTGCGCGCGTGGCGGAGATCCGCCTCCACCTGGCGGAACCAGTCCTCGTGTCGGTTGGCCATGATCGGAGGCTAGACGCGACGCCCAACAGCGGCAAGCTTCAGGTCGTCAAACCCTCGAACACCCTTCGCATCGCATCCACCGCCTGCGCCGCCGTGCGCGCTCCGTCGAGGAACAGGTGCCCCAGTTCCCGCTCGCCGGTCCCGGCCAGGGGGATCTCGAAGCTGAAGTGGACCGACACGCCGGCCGGCCGCACGCCGGCCGCGTCGTCGGCCCATCCCTCCTCGGACGCGTCGAGGGCGCCCTCGATGTGCACTTCGACGGTGTCCGCTTTTCCGCCCGTGCGCTGCGCCATCATCGCAAGGTCACGGGCGAGCTGCTCGTTGTCCGCGGGCGCCGCCGAGCGCTGGTCGAGCCACAGCCCGGGAGGCGCGACATCGACGCTTAGATAGCCGAGCAACACGTCCTCGTGAAACGTGACCAGCGGCTCGAATGGCTCGTCGCCCGGCTCCGGAAACAACTGCTCGACGTCCGGGATCCCCTGGCCGCTCAGGTACGAGGCGAGGCCTTCCGGGCCGATCCCCGCGGCCGCGAGCGCCACCTCGTCGAGCGTCAGCTCCACCAGGGCGGACGGCGCATGGAGCGTGTCGATCGCGCCCGACTCCATGATGTCGAGCTCCGACTGATCGTAGGCGAGGCAGCGGAAGAACCACGACAGCGGTTCCTGGCGACCCTCGAACAGGTCGCGCACGCCAAGCCCCTGCTGGCGGAGCGCGCCGAGGAGCGAGGCGCCGATCTGGTGCCGACTGAGGTGCGGCATTCTCGCGGCTCCCCGCCCGTCAGCTCGGAATCATGACGTGGGCCCATGGCGTGCCGGGCAGCATGAGCCACGGGCTCGTGCCGTCGGGGCGCGTCGGCAGGCCGAGCGCGTCCGCGTCGGTATAGGGCACGTAGAGGACGCTGAGCCGCCGGCCCGACTCGCCGGGATCGGTCGCCGGGTCGATGTCCGCTTCGGCGCTCAGGGACCAGAGAGCCGCGGCGGGCGCGTCCATCTCGCCGGCCTCGATCGCGACCCGTCGAGCGTCCTGCACGGCCGCCCGATCCGCGCCCCCGGCGCTCATCCGGCGACCCATCGCCATGAACGGCTCAAGGCTCCGGTGATAGCACGACACGTGGAATCCGTCGCGCTCCGGGTCGTCCGCCAGGCAGACGATCTCGTTGGTCCCGGCGCGCAACAGCGTCAGGCTGTCGCCCTCGCGCGGCTCACCGCCGTAGCCGAGGACGGTCGCGTCGGCGGCCATCGTGGAGGGCGCGGCGAGTACGGCGCGGGCGATCTGATCTTCGGCACTCATCTGAGCGCTGGCGGAGACGGCGCCACCGCAGGCGGCGAGGATGAGGGCGAGCGGCACGGCGCGATAGGGCGGCATGTTGGCCTCACTGGATGGACTTGTCGCGGAGCCCCGGTCCGCGGTACCGTGGGCGGGATTCCGGCTCGCGTCAAACCTACGGGCGCGTCCGGCCGATTCAAAGTTTCCGGATCCGATCTCACACACAGGCTCGAAGCGAGGATGGTCATGCGCATCGTCGTCCCGAAGGAGACGTCGGCGCAGGAGCGTCGTGTAGCCATGGCGCCGTCCGCGGTGAAGCGGCTGACCGCCGCCGGGCATGACGTCACCGTCGAGTCGGGATGCGGGCTCGGCGCCTCGTTCAGCGACGAGGAATACGCCGAAGCCGGGGCCGAGATCGCGGAGAGTACCGCCACCCTGTTCGACGGGGCCGACATCGTCTGCAAGGTCGACCCGCCCGTCACGCGCCCGGACGGGTTCGACGAGATCGCCCGGCTGCCCTCGGGCAGCGTGTGCATCGCCTTGATGCAGCCGTTCGAGAGCGCGGAAACCTTCGCGCGGCTCGCCGAGCGCGGCGTCACGGCGATCGCGATGGAGCTCATCCCGCGCACGACCAGGGCGCAGCGCATGGACGCGCTCTCCGCGTTCAGCACGATCGGCGGCTACTCGGCCGTGATCCGCGCCGCGGACGAACTCGGAAAGTTCTTCCCGATGCTCACGACCGCCGCGGGGACGATCCCCCCGGCGCGCGTGTTCGTTCTCGGCGCGGGCGTCGCGGGTCTGCAGGCAATCGCTACGGCGCGCCGGCTCGGCGCCGTCGTCGAGGCGTTCGACATCCGGGCCGCCGTGAAGGAGCAGGTGCAGAGCCTCGGCGCGACGTTCGTCGAGTGGGAGCACGAGGGAGAGGACGCCGAGACCGCGGGCGGCTACGCGAAGGAAGTCACCGAAGAGGAACAGGAGCGCGAGCGGCAGCTCCTGTCGGACCACGTGGCGACGTCCGACATCGTGATCACGACCGCGCTCGTGCCCGGCCGGCGCGCCCCCCGCCTCGTGACGGAGGACATGGTGAAGCGGATGCGTCCCGGCTCGGTCATCGTCGACTTCGCCGCCCCCGGCGGCGGCAACTGCGAGCTGACGGAGCCCGGCGAAACCGTCGAGCGCCACGGCGTGAAGATCCTCGGCCCGCTCGACCTCGCCGGCTCCCTGCCCGTCCACGGCAGCGAGATGTACGGGCGGATTCTGTCCGCCCTGATCGACCACGCCACCGACGACGAGGGCGCGCTGGCGCTCGACCTCGAAGACCCGATTCTCGACGCGTGCGTCGTCACCCACGACGGAAAGGTGCGGTGGACCCCGTGATCAGGCTTTCCAGATGAGCGGCACGATTCTCGTCAGCGTCTACGTATTCGTCCTTGCGATGTTCGTCGGCTTCGAGGTGATCACCAAGGTTCCGCCGACCCTCCACACGCCCCTCATGTCGGGCTCGAACGCCATCTCCGGCATCAGCATCGTCGGGGCGCTCGTGATCGCCGGGCTCGGCGAAGGACTCGTGTTCGACGTGATCGGGTTCGTCGCGGTGGTTGCCGCGACGGTCAACGTGGTCGGCGGCTTCCTCGTGACCGACCGCATGCTCCGCATGTTCCGCCGCGATCCGGACGGGGGCTGAAGCCGTGACGGGGATGACTTCGATCGGGCTGCTGATCCAGCTCGCCTACCTGGCCTCGGCCGTCCTGTTCATCGTCGGGCTCAAGCGGCTCGGCTCGCCGCGCACCGCGCGGCAGGGCAACGCGCTGGCGGCCGCCGGGATGCTGCTCGCCGTCGTCGTCACCCTGCTCGACGAGAGCATCGTCCGCTTCGAGTGGATCCTCGCGGGGCTCGTCGTGGGCGGCCTCATCGGCGTGCTGATGGCGCGCATGGTGAAGATGACCGACATGCCGCAGATGGTCGCGGTATTCAACGGGCTCGGCGGGCTCGCCTCGGGTCTCGTCGCGGCCGCCGAGTTCCTCCGCGAACCCGCGGCCCTGGCGGCGGGCAGCGGTCTCCCGCTCGACGCCTCGATCTCGATCATGGCCGGGACGCTGATCGGCGGGGTCACGTTCTCCGGCAGCCTCGTCGCCTTCGGCAAGCTCCAGGGGATCGTGACCGAGAAGCCGGTGACGTACCCGCTCCAGCAGGTCGTGAACGGACTGCTCTTTCTGGTGATCCTCACGGTGATGGTATGGCTCGTCGCCGCCGGCGACGCGCCGCTCGCGGGCCTCGGCGTGGAAGTGCTCTACCCGTCGCTCTGGGCGGCCGCCCTCGTGCTCGGCGTGCTGGTCGTCATCCCGATCGGCGGCGCGGATATGCCGGTCGTCGTGTCGCTCCTCAACTCGTACTCAGGCCTCGCGGCCTCCGCGGCCGGCTTCGTGCTCGGCAACAACGTGCTGATCATCAGCGGCGCGCTCGTCGGCGCGTCCGGCCTCATCCTGACGCGCATCATGTGCCGCGCGATGAACCGGTCGCTCGCCAACGTCGTGTTCGGGGCGTTCGGGCAGGCGCCGAAGGCGATCGCCGGCGGGGGCGAAGAGCGCACGATGGCGGACGTGAACGCCGTGCAGGCCGATGACGTCGCGATGCTGCTCGCCTACGCGCAGAAGGTCGTCATCGTGCCGGGATACGGCCTCGCGGTGGCGCAGGCCCAGCACAAGCTGCGCGAGCTCGCCGACCAGCTCGAGGCGCGCGGCGTGCAGGTCCGCTACGCGATCCACCCCGTCGCGGGACGCATGCCGGGGCACATGAACGTGCTGCTCGCCGAGGCGAACGTCCCCTACACGCAACTCTATGAAATCGACGACATCAACCCGGACATGCCGACGGTCGACGCGTGCCTGGTGGTGGGCGCCAACGACACCGTAAACCCCGCGGCGCGCGACGAGCCGAACAGCCCGATCGCGGGCATGCCGATCGTCGAGGCGGACCACGCGAAGCATTCGATCGTGCTGAAGCGCAGCCTGAGCCCGGGCTTCGCGGGCATCGACAACGAGCTGTTCTACAACCGGAACAACCGGATGCTGTTCGGCGATGCGACGGACTCGATCGCGAAGATCATCGAGGAGCTGAAGCAACTCTGAAACCGGGCGTCGGCCGGGCGCTCGGTCGCACGTCGTCGCTCAGGCGCGCGGCTGCTTCGCCCGCCAGGCGCGCCGCTCAGCTGACCAGCCGCGTCACTTCCCCGCTCTCGCGCGCTTCGTCGGCCTGCATGCGGCCCGTTTCCACGTAGCGCTCGCGAAACTCCGCCGTCGCCGTGCGGGCGCGATCGCCGAACCAGCCTGCCGGGAACCGGTCCATCGCCCCCTCGGCGAGCCCGAAGAGCTCGAGCGCCACGGCGCGCAGTTCCGCGTCCGCCAATCCCTCGCGGATCGCCCTTTCCGATAGCTCGGCGCGCGGCGCCGAGGCCGCCAGGCCGCCGAGCACCTCGTCCGCCGCCTCCCGAGCCCGATGGTCGTACAGCAGGGCGGACAGGAGGGCCGGGGGCACCGGCCACCACGGCCGCTCCGGCACGTCCACCGCCCGGATCTCCATCCAGCGGCGCGGGCGGACGTCGGGAAACAGCGTGCCCAGGTGGGCGTACCAGTCGTCTTCCGTGGGGCCATCGTCCTCGCCGCCGGCCAGCCACCAGTCGGTGAAGCGGGGCGCCTCTTCCCCGTCGACGACGACCGGACGCATGTCCGCGTCGAACACGACGCGGGCCGTCAGCGCGAACTTCAGGTACTCGGTCCACGGGAGGATGCCGGCCCCGTCGGCGCCGGGTCCGATGGCGCCCCGCTCACCGAGCCGGCCGGTCCGGCTCGGGTCGAGCTGCCGCCAGATCCACCATCTGCCGTCCACGACGGACGTCCCGTCGGGCAGGACCGTCGGGGAGTTGGCGAACACCGCCGTGAGGAGCGGCGTGAGAGCGTTGGCGGTCGCCCAGCGACCAGGCGCCTCCTCGGGCGTGCCGAAGTCGAGGTTCACCTGGAGGCTGGCGGAAAGCCGCATCATCCAGCGGCCCCAGGGACCGCGACGGGTCATGTATCGGTCCATTTCCCGGTAGCGTGGCTTCGGCCGCCGCAGTCCGACGTCGTCGGGGCTGAACCAGGGGGCCAGGCCGCGCGTCCGAAGCTCGAGGTCCACCTCGCGGGCCGCGGCCGCCACTCGCTCGAGTGTCTGCTCGGCGTCGTCCACCGCTTCCGCCAGCGTGGCGCACGCCGGGCCGCTGTACTCGAACTGCCCGCCGGGCTCGAACGTGAAACTGCCGGCCGCGGGTACCTCGGCCGCTATCCTGTCGAGCAGGACGTCGGAATCCGGACCCGGACATCCGGCGGGAGGGCTGACGGGGATGAGCTCCAGCTCGATGCCGACGGCCCCGGGGCGGCCCGCGGTGGCTTCGGTCGGCGAATGGAACAGCGCCTCGACGCTCCGGCTGAGGAACTCCGGGCTGAGGCGGCTCAACGACGGCTCACCGGCGTCACCGGCGGCGGGCCAGCCCGAGGGCGAACAGCCCGTCGGGATCGGTTTCCCACAGATCCAGCGTGAGTCCGCCGGCTTCGAGCAGGGCCTCCACCGATCGGCGCGTGTACTTGTGGCTCAACTCGGTGCGCAGCGTTTCGCCGGCCGCGAACGGCACCTCGAGGTCGAGCGCCTCGAGACGGACGGTCTGCTCTCGCCGGGAAACGAGGTGGATCTCGATGCGGGCCTCGTGCTCGTTGTAGCGGGCGCGATGTTCGAACGCATCGAGATCGAAGTCGGCGCCGAGTTCGCGGTTCATCACGGTGAGCAGGTTGTGCGTGAACCGGGCGGTAACGCCCTCGGCGTCGTCGTAGGCCCGCTCCAGCCTCCCCACGTCCTTCACCAGGTCGAAACCTATGAGGAAGGCGTCTTCCGGCTGAAGCCGCTCCGCGACCTGGGCCAGGAACGCCTCCGCGTCGTCCGACTCGAAGTTGCCAATGGTGGATCCGAGGAAGGCGAACAGGCGTCGACGGCCTCGATACGGCAACTCCACCAGGTGCTCGAAGTCGGATATGTAGCACTCGACGTGCAGATCCGGATAGTCGTCGACGAGCCGACGGGCGGCCGACCGCAGCGCCGACTCGCTGACGTCGAGCATCCCGTAGCCCCCCAGCCGCCCGGCCCGGCGCATCTCGTCGAGCAGGACGCGGGTCTTGTAGGCGCTGCCCGAGCCGAACTCGATCAGGACGTCCGGCCGCACGCGGTCGACGATCAGCGGGGCGACGCGCTCCAGGATCGAGCGCTCGGTGCGGGTCTGGTAGTACTCGGGCAGTTCCGTGATTCTCTCGAACAGCTCCGAGCCGAGGGCGTCGTACAGGTACTTGGGCGGCATCGTCTTCGGATCCGCCGTGAGCCCGCGCCGCGCGTCTTCCGCCAGTGCGTACGGGCTGTCGCCATGGGCTAGGAAGTCCGCGACGACGATCCGCCTCTGCTGATCAACCGATTTTTCCATGAGTCGGCCGAGTCCTCGCTTCAGGCGTCGCGCGCGAGACGGAAGCCGGCAAAGATCTGGCGCCGGATCGGATAGTCCCAGTTGCGAAACGTATTGCGCGCGACGGCGGGCCGCGTCGTCCACGCCGCGCCGCGCAGGACGCGGTGGTCGGGGCCGAAGAAGACCTCCGAGTACTCGGGATACGGATACGCGCGGAAGCCGTCGTAGGCTGCGAAGGTCGAAGAGGTCCATTCCCAGGCGTCCCCGAGCATCTGTTCGCATCCGACGGCCGAGCGGCCGGACGGGTACGAGCCGATGGCGTTGGGACCGAAGCCCAGCTGGTCGAGGTTGGCGAGGTCCGGCCGCGGCGCCTGGTCACCCCACGGATACCGGCGCGACCGGCCGGTCGTCGGATCCCAGGCGGCCGCCTTCTCCCACTCCGTCTCGCTCGGCAGCCGCGCGGCGGCGAAGCGGGCGAACGCGTCGGCTTCGTGCGCGCAGACGTGAATCACCGGCTCCAGCGGATCGATATCGAACGTCCCGAGCGAAGTCCGGCGACGCCAGGCGCCCAGACCGTCGGCCGTAGTGAGGTCCCGCGCGAGCTCGGCCTCGATCGGCGCCGCTGCCTCGTCCGCCGCGATCCAGAATTGCGGCGCGTGGAGGCCCTCCGAGACGCGCCACTGCCAGCCGGCTTCGGTCCAAAGGCCGCGTTCCAGGTAGCCTCCGGCCGCGATGAACTCGGCGTACTCGCCGTTGGTCACCGGGTAGCGGCCGATCTCGAAGACCGCCACGTCTTCCACGTTCCGAGGCCTTTCGTTGTCGTAGGCGAAGCCACCCTCGGGGGCCCCCATTTCGAACCGACCGGCCGGGACGCGGACCATCTCGCCCGGACGGGCGCTCGGAGCCGCGGCGGGGGCCTCGCGGAGGTCGGGAGGCCGGTAGTCTTCCGAGGTCATGAGCTGGATGGTCTGGAGGATCGTCTCCTGGTGCTGCGCCTCGTGCTGGCGGACCATCTCCCACGCGAATCCGTCCTTGAGCAGCGGGTTCGACGGGTCGAGGGTCGCCGACGACAGCTTCTCCAGCGCCTCGCGCCGGACGGCCGCCATCCGTTCCAGCACGACGCGCGACGCCGGAAGATCGAGGTCCCCGCGGGCCGAGCGCGGGGTGCGGAACGCGTCGTAGGCCTCCTCGAGGTCCGCCTCGGTCGTGACCTCGCCCGGGCGCTTCACCAGCCACAGTTCCTCGAATGCGCCGATGTGACCGAGATCCCAGACGATCGGGCTCATCAAGGGGTGGTGCTGGCGCGACAGCGCGTCATCCGACAGCGGTTCCACCAGCAGCAACGTGCGCCGCCGGACGTCTTCGAGGGCCGCCGCGAGCGACGCCCGCGATGGCGAGTCGGAGATTGCCGTGGGGGATTCTGTCTGCATTTGAATAACCTATGTCGCGGGGAAGAACGGATAAAGAACGATACGCGCCCTCGCGTGGTACCGCCGGAGACGGGCGAGTAGTTTTCTCCCTCGTCGTTTTGTCGCCCATCTCGAAGGAGTCCGCCGATGCTCGCCCAGTCGCTGCCGTCCCGCCTCGTTGAACGGTTCGCCGGGCGGCTCAAGTTCCCCGCGCTGTTCCTCGTGACGGCGGCCCTGTTCCTGGTGGACCTGGCGATCCCCGACGTGATTCCGTTCGTGGACGAAGTCCTGCTCGGTCTCGGCACGCTCGTGCTTGGCTCGTGGAAGAAGCGGCGACGTGACGCTCCGTCGTCGTCGGGCGTGGAAACCGGCGGCCCCGGCGCGTAGATTTGCGCCGGGTCATACCTCTCATTCACGAAAGAGGCACGATGTCAGCAGATTCGCCGCAAGCGGGAACCCGGGTCGACGTCAGCGAAGCCGAGGCCCGACGGGTCGCGGAAGCGGCACGTGAGGACAAGTGGGCCGATGCGACGTTCGTCCGCGACATGTTTCTCGGTGATCTGCAGCTCGAGCTGATTCATCCGTATCCGGACCCGGACGAGTTCATCGGCGATGATTGCCGCGCGTTCCTCGCCGAGATGAAGGAGTTCCTCGAGACGGAGGTCGACTCCGAGCAGATCGACCGCGACCGCAAGATCCCGACGCACGTGCTCGATCGGCTCCGCGCCATGCGCGCCTTCGGACTCAAGATCCCGAAGGAGTACGGCGGCCACGGATTCGGACAGGTCGAGTACAACCAGGTGATGGCCCTGCTCGGCAGCATCGACGGGAGCCTCGTGGCCCTGCTGTCGGCTCACCAGTCGATCGGGGTGCCGCAGCCGCTCAAGTTGTTCGGCACCGAAGAGCAGAAGAAGAAGTTCCTGCCCCGCCTCGCCGCCGGCGCCGTGTCCGCGTTCGCCCTGACGGAGGATGACGTGGGTTCCGACCCGGCCCGCCTCAGCACGACGTGCACGCTTTCCGATGACGGCACGCACTACATCATCAACGGCGACAAGCTCTGGACGACCAACGGGTCGATCGCGGAGCTGCTCGTCGTGATGGCGCGCGACCCGGAATCGAAGCGGATCTCGGCGTTCATCGTCGAGACCGACTGGCCTGGGGTCGAACTGCTGCAGCGCAATCACTTCATGGGGATCGCCGGCATCGAGAACGCCAACTTCCGCTTCACCGACGTGAGGGTGCCGAAGGAGAACCTGCTGTGGGGCGAGGGCAAAGGGCTCAAGCTCGCGCTCATCACGCTGAACACCGGGCGACTCAGCATCCCGGCCGTCGCGGTCGGCACCGGCAAGGTGTCGCTCCGCATCGTCCGCGAGTGGGGCGCCTCGCGCGTCCAGTGGGGCCAGCCCGTGGGCCGTCACGAGGCCGTGGCGCAGAAGATCGCCTACATCGCGACGCACACCTTCGCCATGGAGGCGGTCGCCGAGTCGGCCGCGATCATGGTCGACAAGGGCGGCTTCGACATCCGTCTCGAGGCGGCGCTGGCGAAGCTCTACAACACCGAGCACGGCTGGACGATCGTCGACGAGATGGTCCAGACGCGAGGCGGCCGGGGTTACGAGCGCGCCGATTCGCTGAAGGCGCGCGGCGAGGAGCCGATTCCGGCCGAGCGGATGCTCCGCGACTTTCGGATCAACCGGATCTTCGAAGGCTCGAGCGAGATCATGCGCCTGTTCATCGCCCGTGAGGCGGTCGACAAGCACCTGCAGATCGCCGGGCCGCTCGTGGAGGGCGATCTCAGCCTTGGCGGGAAGCTGGCGATCCTGCCGAAGGTCGGGCTGTTCTACGCGCTGTGGTATCCGAAACAGTGGATTCCGCGGTTCGGCGTCGCGAGCGGCTTCGACGGCCCGCTCGCGCGGCACGTCCGCTACGTGGAACGGAATTGCCGGAAGCTGGCGCGGACGCTGTTCCACAAGATGATACGCCACGGCGCCGGCCTGCAGAAGAGGCAGATGTTGCTATTCCGCGGTGTCGACATCGGGGCCGAGCTCTACGCGATGGTCGTGACCTGCGCCCGCGCGCAGATGTTCGTCCGCACGAGCAAGCCGAACGCGCAGGAAGCCGTAGAACTCGCAGACGTCTTCTGCATGCGAGCGCGCAGCCGGGTGGCCGAGCTGTTCCGCGGGATGGCGGAGAACGACGACGTGGCGCTGTACCGCACGGCCCGCAAGGTGCTCGACGGCGGGCACCTGTGGATGGAGGAAGGCATGGCGGTGAACCAGCCGGTCGCGGTGCCGGACGACGACTGGGCCGACCCGGTCGCCTCCCCGGCACCGCCCGACGAGCGTGTCACCGTAGCGAACTGACGGCGCCGGCACCCCCCGTCCGAGAGTGGCGCTGGCGTCAGGAAACGGTGAGGAGGATCTTCCCCAGGTTTCGGTTGTCCTCCATGTAGCGATGCGCTGCGGCGGCTTCGGCCAGCGGGAACACCCGGTCGACGACAGGCTCGAGCGAGCCGTCGTCGAACTTCGGGAGCAGGTCCTCGCGCACCCGGCGAGCTATCTCCCGCCGCTCGTCGCTCCCCCGGCTCCGCATCACGGTGCCGATCACGTGGAGCCGTCGGCGCAGGATGACGCCCAGGTTCGTCTGCGCGGTCACGCCCCCCAGCAGCCCGACGAGCACGAGCCGGCCCCGGTCGGCCAGGCTCGTGAGGTTGTCCGTCCAGTACGACGCCCCGATGAGATCGAGGATGACGTCGACGCCCGCCCCGCCCGTTTCCCGGCGGATCACGTCGCGGAACGCCGTCGTCCGGTAGTCGATCGGCACGTCGAGCGGGAGTTGACGTTCGGCGATCGCAGAGAGCTTTCCGGCGCTCGCGGTACCGTAGACCCGCGAGGCGCCGAAGGCGTGCGCGAGCTGGAGCGCGGCCGTCCCGACCCCGCTGCCCGCGGCGTGGACGAGCACGCTCATCCCCGCCTCGAACCCGGCCTGGAGCAGCGCGTCCCACGCCGTAGAGAAGGCCTCGGGCACGGCCGCGCCGCCCGTGAATCCGAGGCGCTCGGGAATCGCGAGGGTCTCGTCAAACGGCGTGACGACGCACTCGGCGTAGGAAGCCCCCGGTACGAGGCCCATGACCCACGAGCCTACCGCCGACTCGTCGACCTCGTCGCCCACGCTGCTGATCACGCCGGCGTACTCGAGGCCCGGGATGTCCGCTCGCACGCCGTCGGGCGGGGGATACTGGCCCGCGCGCTGGAGCAGATCGGCGCGATTGAGGGCGGTGCAGTGGACCTCGACCGAGACGTCGCCGGGTCCGGCGACCGGCGGCTCGACGTCCGTTAACTCGAGGACGTCGGGACCGCCGGGCCGCAGAATCCGTACAGCCTTCAAGGCCCTGTCGTCAGCGCGCGACTTTCCGGTAGATGAACAGCAGGAGCATCGCGCCGAGGATGGCGATGAGCATGCTCCACACGTTGAAGCCGCTGATCCCTCCGAAGCCGAGCAGCGACGCGATGAAGCCGCCCGCTACCGCACCCGCCACGCCGATCAGCATTGTGACGATGCACCCGCCCGGATCGTCGCCCGGCATGAGCCACTTCGCTAGCGCGCCGGCGATCAGTCCGAAGAGAATCCAACTGAGAATGCCCATTACTTCCGTCTCCTGGTTGGTCGAAAGATCGATCCGGGGACGACGCATCGTACGCCGCCGCCCCCGGGAAAGGTTCAGGAATTCTAATCTATCACAATGCGCCCACGGCCCGCCGGATGTCGGCGAGCGCGGCGGCCGGATCCTCCGCCGCCGTGATCGAGCGTCCGACGACCAGGTAGTCCGCGCCGGCCGCGCGGGCGCGCTCGGGAGTGGCCACCCGCCTCTGGTCGTGGGCCGCTTGTCCCGGCAGCCGGATCCCGGGCGTCACGACCAGAAACCCCTCCCCGCCGAGGGCGCGCACCGCGCTTGCTTCCTCGACGCTGCAGACGGCGCCGTCGATGCCGGCGGCGCGCGCGAGTTCGGTGAGGCGTCCGGCCGTCTCCGCGACGCTCGCCCCGGGGCCCGCGATCATCGCGAGTCCGTCGTCGTCGAGCGAGGTGAGCACGGTAATCGCAAGAAGCCGGAGCGCCCCCCCGCTGGCGGCATTCGACTCGCCCGCGGCGGCGGCCGCCGCCCGCAGCATCGCGTCCCCGCCGGCGCCGTGGACGGTCAGCAGTTCCGCGCCGAGCCGGCTCGCCGAGCGCACCGCCCCTGCGACCGTGTTGGGAATGTCGTGCAACTTCAGGTCGAGGAACACGCGGCGCCCGTCGCGGACCAGCCGTTCGACGACGGGGGGTCCGGCCCGGGTGAAGAGTTCGAGCCCCACCTTGTACCAGGTGCCGCCCGGCAGGCGCGCGACGAGCACGAAGGCGTCGGCGGGGTCGGCGTAGTCGAGGGCGACGATCACTTCGGGAGGCGGACGCATCCCCTTGTCGGAGGCAGCATTCATGATGTCGACTCCAGGGCGCCGACGAGGTCGGACAGGGCTTCCGTCCGGTGTCGCGCCAGGTAGGCCTCGATGCCCCGGTGCACCTGCGGCGCAACCTCGGGATCGATGAACAGGGCCGTGCCGATCTGCACGAGGCTCGCGCCGGCCAGGATGTACTGGAGCGCGTCCGCGCTCGACCGTATGCCCCCGATCCCGATGATCGGCAGGTCGACCGCCGCGGCCGCCTGTCGGGTCAGGTAGACGCCCATGGGCAGGATGGCCGGGCCGCTGACTCCTCCGCTGACGTTGCCGATCACCGGCCGGCGACGCTCCACGTCGATCAGCATCCCCGGAAACGTATTGATCGTGCTCAGGCCATCGGCGCCGGCCTCCTCGCAGACTCTCGCGTACACTCCGATGTCCGGCACGTTGGGCGTCAGCTTGATCACGACGGGCCGCTCGGTCGCGCGCCGCACCCGGCTGACGAGGTCCGACAGCGCTTCCGGATCGGTGCCGAACAGTGTGCCGCCCTTCACATTCGGACAGGACACGTTGATCTCGTAGCCGAGGAAGCCGTCTTCCTCGTCGAGCCCGCGTACGACGGCCGCAAACTCGTCGGCGGTGCGACCCACCACGTTTACCAGCACCCGGGCCCGCCGGAGGTTGTCGCGCAGCCATGGCAGCTTCTCGGCCTTGAACCGGGCGAGGCCGACGTTCTGCAGCCCGATGGCGTTGATCATTCCGCCGGGCGTCTCCGCCACGCGGTGCGGCGGGTTCCCCGGGCGTGGCTCGACGCTGACCGCCTTCGTCACGATGCCGCCGATCTCCTCGAGGGCGATCAGGCCGGCATACTCCTCTCCGTAACCGCACGTGCCCGAGGCGAGCAGGACCGGGCTCTGAAACGCCACGCCGAACAACTGCTGGGTCATCCCGGCCATGTTAGCTCCCGGCGCTCGAACACCGGACCTTCGGTGCACGACTTGATCCAGCGGCCGTCCGCGGAGAGGACGACGCAGCCCTGGCACGTCCCGATGCCGCAGCCCATGTGCTCCTCGACGGACACCTGCAGCCACAGGTCTTCGATGCGAGCGTACGCTTCGAGCGCTCGCAGCATCAGGGTCGGTCCGCAGCCGTACAGGCGCGGCGAGCCTGCCGGGTCTATGCCCGGGATGACGCGACCGGCGTTCCCTACGGCGCCGTCCTCGGTGTATACGACCGGTGCGATGCCCGTCAGGCGTCCGATCAGGTCGGTGTTGAAGACGCGATCGCCGCTTCGCTCGCCGTAGATCAGCTCGATCTCCGCGCCCGCGGCGCGCGCTTCCGGCACCAGGAAAAGGAACGGGGCGAGACCGACGCCCCCGGCCACGCACACCATGCGTCGATCGGTCTCGATCGAGAAGCCGCGCCCGAGAGGCCCGAGAAGCAGAAGCTCCTCGCCCGGTCGCAGGCGACTGAGGCGGCGCGTGCCGTCGCCGAACTCCCGAACCAGGAGTCCGATGCGTCCGTCCTCGCCCCGCCAGCCGATGCTGAACGGGCGCGGAAGCAGGGGCGGATCGAGGCCGTCGAGTCCGAACCCGACCATCACGAACTGCCCCGGGCGCGCCGTGCGCGCGATGTCCGGCGCCTGCAACTCGAGCCACCACGTGCCGGCGGCGGTCTCCGTATTGGCCAGCACGCGGGCGGGTCGCCGCAGCACCGGCCTGCTCAGAACTCGGCCTCCTGGCCGCCGGGTTCCGGCGCGGGCTCGGCGGAGTCGGCCTCCGCTTCCGCTGTGTCCGTGGGCGTCACGAGGACCGCCGTCGTGTCGTACAGCATGCGGATCTCGACCAGGCGGCGGCGCAGGTCTCGTTCCGCCGCCACGTAGGCGGAGTCGACGTTCGCGTTGCGAGGCATGTCCTCGATGCTGATCCGGTACGGGTCGTCGGCGGGCAGGGCCGCCAGCTGCGCCCTCAACTCGGCATCGGTGGCCGCGCCGTCGTCGCCCGCCCATCCGCCGGCCGGCGTCTCGTGGTGCAGAAGCGCCCCGGCAATCGCCTTGGCCCGCCACGGCGATGTCGAGGCAATATCCAGATACCGCAGGTACAGGCCGCGGCTGACGCGCGGCGAGGAGAGTTCGGCGCCGGCGATCTCCGCCGCCCGCAGGGCGGCCTCGGCGGCCGTCGACCCGCGGCTGCGATACGCGTCGACGAGCCGGGTGAACTCGTCGACCAGGCTCCGGAGGCGCGCCGCGTCGCCGGCCGCCAGCGGGTCGACGATCCCTTGCGAGAGCTCCAGCGGCTGTAGCGTGGCGATGATGTCCTCGGGCGAGGTCGCCGCGCGGATGCGCAGCCGTGCCCAGCGATACCTCGCCTCCGCCGCGTCGCGGCCCTGCCCGGTTCGTGCCCCGTCGTACTGCTCGAGGGCCGCCGCCGTGTCACCCATCGCCTCGAGGCCCCGGCCGCGGTAGTTCAGGAGGAGCATCCGCCTGGAATCGGTCAGGCTGCCCTCTTCGATCTGCTGCCCGAAAGCGGCCGCGAGCCTCGAAGGATCGCGCCGCACCAGCGTATCGAGCAGGGCCCGTTCGCCGGGGGCCAGATTGACGAACGTATTCTGGCGGATCAGGCCGTCGGCCAGCCGGACGGACGCCTCATACTGTTCCACGTCCGCGAGGCCGCGCGCGAGGTCGAGGCGGACCTCCGAGTTGAGCTCCGACTGTCCGCTCGCGTCTTCGAGGTCGATGGCCGCGGCTTCCGCCTCGCCCCTGGCCAGCCGGACCTGGCCCCGTTCCATGAGGAACGATGCCCGAACGTCTCCAGGGAGGTCCTCCGCCAGGGCGACCGACAGCAGGCTGTCGGCCGCGTCCATCTCTTCCGCCCGGCGCTCCTCGTCGTCCTGCAGGTCCGGAAGCGCCGCCAGCCGGCGTCGGGCGGACCCCTCCAGTCCCGCGGCCGTCGCCAGCAGGCGCGGATCCTCCGTGAGGCGACCGACATCGGCGGCCGTGCTCGCCGCGGCCTCCCACTTCTGCGTGGCGAGTTCGGAGCGGGCCTTGAGGATCGCGGCCGGCGCCGCGTGCTTGCTCTCGGGGTGGTCGCGCACGATGCGGCCCGTGATTGCCACCACGCTGTCGAACCGCGTACGCGCCTCGGTGTCCCTGCCCTCGCGGCTCGAGTCGACCGCTTTGGAGTAGCTGACCTCGGCGTCGTACATGGCGTTGAAATACACACACGACGCGCTCAGCAGCAGGAGGGGGAGCCAGGCGCGACGCTTCACGTCACTTGCCCTCGAGGGCGTCGAGTCGGCTGCGCTTCTCGTCCAGATACGACCGGATCGCCGTGGCGATAGCATGCGCCATCGCCCGCTGGTGCCCGGCATCGCGTAGGCGACGCTCCTCGGCGGAGTTCGTGATGAAGCCGAGCTCGACCAGCACCGTCGGCATGTTGGACGTGGCTCGCATCAGCACCCAGTACGGACCCGGCCGCACGCCCCGGTCCGAGCTGTCGACCACCTTGCGCAGCTCGTTCTGCATGAGGCCGCCGAACCGGCGGGATTCGTCGAGATGGGTCCCCTGGTCGAGCCCGGCCAGGATGAACTCGAGCTGGTCGATGTTGGGCCCGCTCGACGCCTCGGCGCCGGGCACGGTGTTCTCGCGCATGGCGCGCCGTCTTCCTTCTTCCGTTCGCGAGGCGCCGAGGTAGTACGTCGTGAAGCCCCTGGCCGACGTTCCCTTCTCCTGTGCGTCGATATGGATCGAGACGAACATGTCGCCGTCGCGATTGACGGCCATGACGGGCCGCTCGTGCACGTCAATGTACTCGTCGCTCGTGCGCGTCATCCACGGTTCGATGCCCTCCATGTCCTTCAGCTCGTCGAACACCATGCGCGAGATGGCGAGCGTCAGGTCTTTCTCCTTGATGCCGGTCCGTGGACTGATCGTGCCGGGGTGCCGTCCGCCGTGCCCCGGGTCGAGGATCACGCGCCACGGGCCGGGACGGCGGGAGCTCTCGCCCTCCACGACGGGAGGGATGTCCGGACGCGGACCGGACGTCGCGGTCGCAGTCGCTTCGTTCGGCGCGAATTCCGGCCGGCCGAGGAGCTCCGTCGGGACGTGGAGGCGGCCCGAACGAAGCACCGGAACGTTGGAGAGCTGGACGAGTCGTTCTCCAATCCTGACGAACGGGGAGCCGGGCCGCAGCTCCACAGCTTCGCCCGTCGGCGCGACGCCGGTCGCGAAACCCGCCCGGTAGCTCGTCTCGCTCACGAGGGTCGCCGGCAGCTCGGTCCAGACGGCGGTCGGATACGACGCCGACGCCTGGGCCACGGCCGCCGACGCCTGGGCCACAGCCGCCGGCGCCGAGGCCAATCCGGCAACGGCGGCGAGGGCCGCCAGGAGCAGCTCGACGGCCGCTCCTTTCACTCGTTCAGTCCCGCTCCCGCGCCCTGAGCGCACGATCTACCTCCCGTTGCATGACGTTCTTCTTCATCGAATCTCGTTTGTCATGCAGCTTCTTACCCCGACCCACGCCAAGGGTCACCTTCGCCCTGCCGCGCGTGAAGTGGAGGTCGAGCGGGACGAGCGCGAGGCCTTTGGCGGCCGTGCTCGCCTCGAGGCGGTCGATCTCCCGCTTGTGCGCCAGCAGCTTGCGCGGGCGCTTCGGATCGGGCACGTCGAGCGAAGCCTGCTCGTAGGGGCTGATGTGCAGGTTGTAGAGCCACAACTCGCCGTTATCCACGCGCGCGAAGGCGTCGGTGAAGTTGGCGTTGCCCGCGCGGAGCGACTTGACCTCCGCGCCGACGAGCACGAGGCCCGCTTCGAGCTCTTCGAGAATCTCGAACTCGTGACGAGCCTTGCGATTGCGGATCACCTGCTTTCGGCCCTCGGCCGGACGCGCCACCTGACCTCCAGAAGCCACACTGCGGATGCTGCGGGACGCGGCCGAATGTAGACGGGTGGCTGAAGCGACGCCACCGATCCACTGCGCCCGGGCGGGCGGAGCGCTCCCTGATCGCGAAAACCTCAGGTCGCGTCGAACACCTCGCGCTGGTGCCGCATGACGCGACGCAGCCCGAGCACCTTCCCGACCTCCGCGCCGAGGACGAACAGGATCGCCGTGTAATAGAAAGAGACGACGAACAGGATCGCCGTCGCGAGGTTGGAGAATACCTCGGAGAAATCGGCTACGTCGGTCAAGTACCAGCTGAGGCCGTACTTCACCGCCTCGAACCCGACGCTCGCGATCACGGCCGCGTACGCGGCCGTGCGCCAGCCGAGCCGCGTCGCCGGAACGAACTTGTAGATCACGAAGAACATGAGGTAGATGACGAGGAAGGCGATGACGTAGCCGAGGCCGGTCAGCGACGGGCCGACGGGCAGGTCGGTCCGGGAGAGCAGGCGCGAACTCGCCGCGAGAAACGCCGTGGTGATCCCGACGTTCGCGAGGAGCAGGAGCGTCGCGGCCACCACGAGCTGCACGTCGATCCACTTGCCCCGCAGGATCCCTGGCCCCTCGCGCAGGTCGAACACCGAATCGAGCACGTGCCGCAGGGCGCCGAACAGTCGCGTCGAGAACCACAGGAAGAGGGCCGCGCTGATCGGCGTCGCCGACCGCGATACGTTGGCCAGCTCGAGCATCGAGGCCCATACGTCGCGGCGCACGGTCTCGGCCACCGGCAGGTATCCCGCCACCCAGTCGAGCGCGGCATCCTGCGGCATCTGCAGCGTAGGCGCGAGGATAGTCCCGGCCGCCGCCACGAGGAGCAGCAGGAACGGGATCGCCGCCATCAGGAGGCTGAACGTGAGACCCGAGGCGAGGAAGAAGATGTTGTCGGAACCCGCCTGGTCGTATACCTCCCGCAGGAGTTCGAGCGCTCCCCGGATTCCGCGTTCGAATCCGGGGACCCGGCCTTCAGCTCTGCGGCGCAGGGGGACGGCTCCGGGCGCGCTCAGCCCGCGGTCTTGTCCGACTCCGGCGATGCGGCCTCGGCCACCTCGTCAGCCGCGTCGGCGACTTCCTCGGCCGCGCGCGCGACCTTCTCGCGGTATTCATCCTTCGTTTCGGCCACGCGGCGCTCGAGGTCCGCGCGCGCCTTGCGCGCCGCTTCGCGCCCGGCCTTCACCGCCTCTTCGGCCTGGATGCGGCGCTGGTGCAGGTCCTCCCGCGCCGTATCGACCCGCGTGGTCACCTCTTCGCGAACTCGATCGACCCCGCGGCCGACCTCGCCCTTCACCTCGCCGAGCCGCTGCTCGGCGTCGTCGCGCAGTCGGCGCAGTCCGCCTCGAATGTCGGCCTGCGTCTCTTCGCCCGTCTTGGGCGCGTAGAGGAGCGCGACCACGGCGCCCAGGAGCGCGCCGCCAAAGAAGGCGCCGAAGGAGGAACCGCGCCGCTCGACTACTACATACGGGGCATCATCGTAATCTGACATGAATTTCGTCACCGGTTGTGGATGGGAGATCCGCCCGACCATACGGGTCGTCTTGGAATCTAGCGAATTTCGTGCACGCCTTCAACGAACCTATTCCGCCGGCGCGTCTTTTACACTCTCCACGATGCGCGCGTACGCGTCCGCGTCCCACATCGGCGGGGCGTCGGCGTCGGCGATCTCCAGGCCCAGGTAGAAGATCAGGCGCCCGATCCTCGCCATCTTCTCGTAGTCGATCCTGTCGATCTCGTCGGACACCTGATGGTAGTCGTCGTGCACCCCATTGAAGAAGAACAGAATCGGGACGCCCTTGCGCGCGAAGTTGAAGTGGTCCGAGCGCGTGTAGAAGGACTCCTCGGGCCACAGGTCGTCGATCACCGACATTCCGAGCTCCGGGTGCGCCGCCGCGATCGACTCCGCCAGGGATCCCAGGGTCGACTCGTCCTTCCCGATCGCGACGATCGTATCGCTCCAGTTTCGGCCGATCATGTCGATGTTGATGTCGGCGACCGTGGACTCGAGGGGAAGAGTCGGGTGATCGGAGTACCACTGCGACCCGAGCAGGCCGCGCTCTTCGCCGCTCACGGTCATGAAGACGAGCGAGCGCCGGGGACGGGAGGCGAGGGAAGCGAAGGCCTGGGCGAGTTCGACGATCGTAACCGTGCCGGATCCGTCGTCGTCGGCGCCGTTGAAGATCGAGTCGGCGCCCGCCTCGGGGCTTTCGTCGACCCCGACGTGATCCATGTGCGCGGTGAACATCACGTACTCGTCGCGCAGATCGGGATCGGATCCATCGAGGACTCCGATCGTGTTCGGCGCCGAGTCGACCGTCACCTCCGCCATGGACTTCAGGCGGGCCGACCAACCCGCCGCGGGAGCCGTACCGCCGAGGACCGCGACCAGCGCGGCGGGAAGCCGGGATTGCACGAGGTAGATGACCGGAACGGCAGCCTCCGCGGGCTCGCCCAGCTGCGTACGGCCGCCCCCGAGAAAGTCTCGCAGCCGGCCGAGGAACTCGTCCGGGACGTCGAGCGACAGGAGGAAGCCCGCCGGCTCACCCTCCAGCATCGCGCCGAGGGCGCCCCCGAAGACCTGCTGCAGGTTGTCCATCGTCACCCGCAATGCAACGATGCGACCGGTGGCGTCGGGCGCGGGCTCGCCGATCCGATAGACCAGGAGGTTGCCGGAACCCTCCGCCTCGGCCGCCTCGTACTGCGCCAGGTAGTCGGTCTCGAACTCCAGTTGCCACGATCCCTCCGGGCCCGAAATCGCGACGACGTGCTCCGACGCCGGGCCGGGCCGCAGGGTCGTGAGCGGGTACTCCTGGAGCCAGGCGCCGTCTTCGGCGCCGGGCCGCAGACCGAAGGACTCGAACTGCGCGGCGACGTATTCCGCGACCTCGCGCAACTCGGGACTCGGGGTGGCGCGACCGCGCATCGAGTCGTCGGCCACGATGCTCAGCCGCAGGCGCAGGTCCTGCTCCGAAATGCCATCGGCCGCCGCGCGCGCGGAAGCCTCGGGCACCTGCGCGGCGGCCCCCGCCGGAACCGTCAGCGACCCGGCGAGCGCGAGCGCTCCCATCGATCCACCCATCCATCCGGTTCTTGTCATCGAGCTACCTTTCAGTGATTCTCTTCGCCACGCTCCCGACGGAAGCGATCAGGAACATCCCGGGGGTCACCGAGTGTAAGGTGGGCCCGAGCCATCGTGCCAGAAGCCGTCGAAGCCACTTGAAACGAATCGTCGACCCCATGAACACGCGACCCAGGTCAACGGCTGCATCCGCCGCTTCGCCCGGCGGGACGACGGCTTCCGGTCGGCCGGATCTCCTGTCGCCTCTTCACCTCGCTGCCCTCGGCCGGCTCGAGTTCGTCGCGCGGTCCGTCGTCGACGGATTCCTCATCGGGCTGCACCGCTCTCCGTACCGCGGTTTCTCCGTCGAGTTCGCGGAGAACCGGCCGTACTACCCGGGCGACGACATCCGGTTCGTCGACTGGAAGATGTACGGCCGTTCGGACCGCTACTACGTGAAGCAGTTCGAAGAAGAGACCAATCTGCGCGCGTATCTCCTGCTCGACACGAGTGAGTCGATGGACTGGGTATCCGACGAGGGCAGACTGGTCACCAAGCTCGCGTACGCACGCCTCCTCGCCGCGTCGCTGTCGGTCCTCCTGCTCCGCCAGGGCGACGCCGTCGGGATGCTAGCGTTCGATACGGAAATACGGGCCCACGTAGCCCCGCGCGGCGTTCTCCGTCATCTCAATCGGCTCGTACGCGAGCTCGAGAGCCTCGAAGGCCACGGCGGCACCGAGGCCGAGCGCGCTCTCGGCGACGTCGCCGTGCGGCTGCGTCGGCGAGGGCTCGTCGTACTGATCTCCGATCTGCTCGTCGAACCACAGGCGACGCGTGACGCGCTTCATTTCCTGCGGCACCGTGGCCACGAGGTGCTCGTCTTCCATCTGATGGATCCGGCCGAGCGCGAACTGCCCCCCGCCGGCGACGCGTTGTTCTACGACCCGGAAACGGGCGACGAACTGCGGACGAGCAGCTCGGCCCTGCGCCGGGAGTACGGCCGGGCCGTTGAAGAGGCGATCTCCGACTGGCGTCGCGTCTGCCGGGGGATGGGCGCGGACTACGAGGTGGTCACGACGGATACCCCGATCGGCCGCGTACTCCGACGTTACTTTGAGAAGCGGGCGCGACTCGGATGAGTTTTCTGCATCCCTGGGCGCTCGCCATCGGTATCCTGGCGGCCGCGCCCGTACTTCTCCACCTCCTGCGGCGTGAAACGGCGCAACGCGTCTCCTTCCCGGCGCTCCGCTATCTGAGGAGCGCCGAGAAGCGGACCGCCCGCAGCATGCGCCTGCGCGACGTGCTGCTTCTCGCCGCGCGCGTTCTGATCATCGTGCTGCTCGCCGTGGCGGCCGCCCGCCCCCTGGCCGGCCGGGGCGACGCCGAGGACCACGCCCCTACCGACGTGATCCTGCTACTCGACAACTCGGCGAGCATGAGCCGGGTGCGCGACGGTCGCACCCTGTTCGACTTCCAGCTCGCCGCCGCGCGGACCGCGCTCGAGGCAGCCTCGCCGCTCGACCGGTTCTGGGTCGTGCCCGTCGTCGGCTCTTCTATCGCGGCTGGCGTGGACGCCGCGAGCGCGGCGCGCGCTCTCGATTCGATCGCCCCAACCGACGCCGCGGGCGCCCTCGTGGCGCGCGCGGCGGAAGTCACCACGGCGGTTCCCGTGCTGGAGGGTCGGGTACGCGAACTCCAGATCTACAGCGACCTGCAGACGACCGGGCTCGCAGGCGACCCCCTCGACCTCTCGTCGTGGGGCCGGGTCGTCGTCGGACGCGTGGCCGGGACCGGCGACCCGAACGGCTCGGTCGCCGGCCTGTATCTGGAGCCGGACGGCGCGGTCGTCCCCGGCGACCCTCCGGCGGCGGTGGTCCGGATTGAGCGGGGCGGCACGGAGGGGGACGCGGGCGGCGGCGACAGGAGCGCCGGTGCCCGGGAAGGACGGGACGGAGCGGCCGGCGATACGGTCGAAGTCCGCTTGCTCGTCGATGACCAGACGGTCGCGATGGCTCGCGCCGGGTGGGGCAGCGAGCTGCTGATCGCCCTGCCGGAACTCGAACCGGGGTCCCACGTCGTCCGCGTCGAGACGCCCGCGTCGGGCCTCCGCTCCGACGATGCCCGGCAGCTCGGGGTTCTCGCGATGGGCGCGCCCACGATCCGGCACACCGGTCCACCGGCGAGCTTCGTCGCCAGCGCACTCGCAACGCTGGCGGAGGCCGGCCGGGTCCGGACCGGGGGCGTCGATCCGGTAGACATCGTCGAAGGCGTGAGCGCCCCGCCGGCGGGCGGCCGGGCTCTCGTGCTGGTCCCGCCGGAAGAACTGACCCAGCTCCCCGCGTTCGACCAGCGACTGGCCGCCCTCGGGGTCCCGTGGCGGCTGGAGGGCCGAGCCGCGGCCGGCGACCTGCGCCTCGCCGACGGCAGCGGCGTTCCCGGCCTCGCGTCGGTGCGGATTCGGGTCGCCCACGGTCTCGAGCGCCTGTCGGCGCCGGCCACGGAGGACGACTCGGTGCTCGCGCGCACGGGGGACGGTGCGCCATGGGCCGTCAGGGGGCGCGCGGGCGGAAGGACCTACGTCCTCCTCGCCTCGCCGCTTCACCCCGACGCCACCGACCTTCCGACCGGCGTGGCGATGGTGCCGTTCCTGGAGCACGTCCTGCTGCGCTGGACTCGACCCGCCGGCGCGCTCACGCGGTGGGTGGACGCGGGCACGACGCTGGCCCTCCCGCCGCGCATCGAGGCACTCGGGTCGCCCGGAGGCGACGCTCGCCCGGTCGAGGGCGGCGCGCCCTGGACTCCGCTCGAGGCCGGGGTCTGGACGTTCGACCTGCCCGGAGACGGCGCGTCCGCGATCGCGTATGTCGGCGTGAACGTACCCCTGGCCGAATCGACGACCGGCGCCGCGACGGCTTCCATGGTCGAGGCGGCATTCCCCGGGGCGTATGTCGTCGACGTCGATCTCCCCGGGGGCTGGCGCGACGCCGTGTTCGGCGCGAGGCGCGGAGCGGAGGCCACGCCCTGGATCCTGGCGCTCCTCCTCGGTCTTGCCCTGGCGGAACTCTTCCTTCGCGCCCCAGGTCGCGCTCGGCGGCCCCTGGGAGCCGTCGAGCCCGCATGATTCTCGACAGCTTTCTCGCCCGGCTGCGCGAAGTGGGGGTCGAGACCCTGCTTCCACGGCCGGGCGAGGCGAGGGACGTCGCGGGGTTGCCCGGAGCGGGCCCCGCGCTTCTCGCGACGGCTCTCGCGCGCGAAGCCGGCGGCCCGTTCGTCCTGGTCTGCTCCGACCCGACCGCGGCAGAGGCCGCGTTCTCCGACATCGAGACGCTCGGCGGGGCGCTCCGCAGCCGGTACCTGCCCCAGCGCGAGACCCTGCCGTTCGAGAACGCCGACCCGCATGTCGAGATCTCCAGCCGGCGGGCCGACGCCTTCGCGGCGCTTCTCGCCGGAAGAATCGACCTGGTCGTGACCACGCCCCGGGGCCTCGTCGAGCGATCCCCCGTCGGACCCGAAGCGGACTTCGGCCTGGCCCTGGCCAGGGGTGACGCCCTGACCCGCGAGCAACTGGCCGACCAGCTCACCCGGATGGGCTTCGATCAGCGGGTGGCCGTTCAGGATCTCGGCGACTTCGTCGTGCGCGGGGGAATCGTCGACGTCTTTCCGTTCGGGCACGACGACCCGATCCGCATCGAGTTCTGGGACGAGGAGATCGCCTCCCTTCGACACTTCGATCTCCTCACGCAACGCTCGATCGAGCCACTCGCCGGGGCGCAGATCTATCCGATCAGCCTGGACACGCCGTCTTCCACGGGGAACCCCGCCGCCGAACGGCGTTGCCTCCTCGAGCTTCTGCCGGCTGGAGCCGTCCTCGTGGAAGGTGTCGACGTGCATATGGACGCGGCAGCCAGCCGCCTGTGGACGGAGGTAGACGAGGCGTGGGGAGAGCGGCTCGATGACGGCTCCGCGGCCGAACTGGTCCTGCCGCCGGCGGAGGCACGGCGTCGATGCGCGGCCCTCCGGAGACTTCGGCTCGTCCCGGCGCCCGCGAACCCGGCCGCCGTCGACCTTGGGCTGACGCCGCATCCGGTCGTCGACCGCGACATGGACCGTCTCACGGTCGTACTCGGCGAGGCGGTCGGACGCGGCGATCGGGTGACCATCCGGTGCGACAACTCGGGGCAGGTCGAGCGCCTGGAGGAGATTCTCGAGGACCTCGCCGGCCGGCGCTTCGCCGGCCGCATCGTACTCGCGATCGGCGCGCTCAGCGCCGGTTTCCGCATCCCCGGCCCCGAACCCCTCCTCGTCCTGACGGACCACGAGATATTCCGGCGCTCGCACAGGCTTCGCTCCGGGCGGCGCCTGCACGGTGTCAGCTCGCTGGAATCTATCGCGTCACTCAAGCCGGGGGACTACGTCGTCCATCTCGACCACGGGATTGGCCGATACGCGGGCCTCGGCCACGTCACCGTAGGCGACGAGACGGTGGACACGCTGACGATCGAGTACGCCGACGGCGAGATCCTGCGCGTCCCACACTACAGGCTCGATCTCGTCGAACGGTGGTCGGGAATGTCCGACGGCGAGACGGACGCCCCGCCGCCGAGAGTTCACAAGCTGGGCGGTAAGAAGTGGAAGGCGCTCAAGACGAAGACGGAAGCCGCGATCCGCGCCATGGCGACCGAGCTGCTGGACCTGTACGCCCACCGCCAGGTGCGGGGAGGCCACGCTTTCGCACCGGATTCCCGCTGGCAGCGCGAGATGGAGGCCGCCTTCCTGTACGAAGACACGCCCGACCAGCGCGCGGCCTGGGAGCAGGTGCGCGAGGACATGGAGTCTTCGAGCATCATGGACCGGCTGGTCTGCGGAGACGTCGGCTACGGGAAGACCGAGATCGCGGTGCGCGCGGCGTTCAAGGCCGTGCAGGACGGACGCCAGGTGGCGGTGCTCGCTCCCACGACGATCCTCGTCGAACAGCATCTCCGAACGTTCGCCGAACGGCTGGCCGGGTTCCCGGTGCGCGTCGAGTCGTTGTCCCGCCTGAGAAGTCGGGCCGAGGTAGCGGCCACGATCGAGGGGATCGCCGACGGGACGGTAGACATCGTCATCGGCACGCACCGCCTGCTGTCGGGCGACCTCGGGTTCAGCGACCTCGGCCTGCTGGTCATCGACGAAGAGCAGCGCTTCGGCGTGCGCCACAAAGAGCGGCTGAAGGAGCTGCGGCGTTCCGTCGACGTTCTCACCCTGACCGCCACCCCCATCCCGCGCACCCTGCAGCTCGCGCTCGGCGGCATGCGCGACATGTCCCTGATCGAGACTCCGCCCCGTGACCGGATGCCCGTGATCACGCACGTCCTCGGCTGGAACGACGGGATCCTGCGCGACGCGATGCGGCGGGAGTTCGACCGCGGAGGCACGGTCTTCTTCGTCCACGACCGCATCGAGACGATCGATGCCTTGCTGCACCGGCTCCGGCCGCTCGTGCCCGGAGCCCGGATCGGCGTGGCTCACGGCCGGCTGGCGGAATCCGAACTCGAAGACGTGATGGCGCGGCTCCTCGACGGGAGTCTCGACGTTCTCGTCTCCACCTCGATCATCGAGAACGGCCTCGACGTGCCGACGGCGAACACAATGATCGTCCACCGGGCCGACCGATTCGGGCTCGCGCAGCTGTACCAGCTCCGGGGACGTGTGGGGCGGTCGCACCACCGCGCGTACTGCTACCTTCTCCTCCCGCCGAATCCCACGCCGGACGCCGTCCAGCGGCTCCGGATCCTCGAGCACCACACGGAGCTCGGCTCCGGCTATCGCGTCGCGATGAAGGACCTCCAGATGCGCGGCGCCGGAAATCTTCTCGGAGCGGAGCAGACCGGATTCGCCCAGGCGGTCGGCTTCGAGACGTATCAGCGCCTGCTGGCCCGCTCGGTCCAACGACTGCGCGGCACGGAGGACGAAGAGCCGGCGGCCGACGTCCAGGTGTCGATCGACGGCGAGGCCTACTTTCCGGACGACTACGTGGCCGGTGAGCAGCAGAAAATGAACCTCTACCGCCGACTCTCGCGCGTCGGCGACATCGCCGAACTCGACGACCTGGAGGACGAGATTCGGGACCGGTTCGGCCCGCTCCCGGAACCGGCGGGTCGGCTCCTGACCGGCGCCCGGCTGAAGATTCTCGCCGCGAACCTCCAGCTCGAGTGGCTCCGGATCTCCGACCGGACGGCCCGGCTCAACTTCGCTTCCAGCGCGTCTCCCCCGCTGCGCCGTCTGTCGGACGCCTTCGCCGACCGGCAGATCATGGTTGAAGTGAGACGCACGCATCCGTTATCGTTGGCGCTTTCCCAGGCCGGGGTCGAGCCGTTGTTGCCGACCCTGGTCGAAGCGCTTCAGAAACTCTCGGCCGTGCCGGTCGCCTGATGGGCCCCGGCCGCCTGACTCGACAGGTATTATGACGCCATTGACACTGTGCCGCTCCGCGGCCCTCGCCGCGCTTCTGGCTTTCACCGGCTGCGCCGACACGCTGGACGCCATCACGTCCCACTCGCGACCGGTCGCCGCGGCGGGAGGAGAAACACTCCCCGCCGCGGAGCTTGCCGGGATCATGGCGGACTCACCGTTGCCCGACTCGGCCCTGACTGGCTACTGGGCCGCCCAGATTGGCCGCCTGTGGGCGGACTACGTGAGCATCGCGCGGCTGTACGAGGCTCCCGATACGACGGAGTCGCTCGATTACGACCCCCTGCTCGAGGCGGCCCGCTATTACCCCGCGATCGCCGTCCAGCGGTATCGGGACAGCGTCGTCCTCGCCGGCGTCGAGCCCACCGAGGAGGAGGTGCGCGAGTACTTCGATAGCGCCCAACCGTTCACGCGGCTGGACGTCCGCCGCATCCGGCTCGAAATTCCGCCCGCAGCCACCGACGCCGCACTCGACAGCCTGTCGCAGGAAGCGCGACGGCTCCGCGCGCGAATCGCGGGGGGCACCGACTTCATCGAAGCCGCCCGGGAATTCAGCCAGGAACCTCCCGCCGCTCGCGGCCAGGTGCTCACCTTCCAGGCTCACCACGACTTCCCGCCCGCTGCCGACAGCGTGGTGTTCGCCCTGCGGCCGGGGGAGATCAGTCCGGTGATCACGACGGATGAGGAAATGGTCTTCTACCGGATCGAGCGGCGGCGGACGCCCGAGTTCGACGACGTGAAGAAGGTGGTTCGGCAGGACATGCTCGACCGCCGGCGCGGAGATCGGCTGGCGGTGGCCGCGGACTCCCTGCTGGAAGACTCGCGTCGCGCCGTGGCCGACGGCGCCGTACGGACGGCCCGGCTCGTCGCGTCGGACGCCGGCATGGGCGCGGGACGCGTCGCCGGATCGCTGCGGCTCGTGCGTTACGAGGGCGGCGACTTCACCGTCGAGGAGCTTCGCCAGTTGTTCCAGGCCCGCCCGGACCTGATGCGCCGCTTCGCGGATTCCGACGACGAGCAGATCGCCCTGGACCTCTACGAACTGGCCGGGGACGAGGTACTCATCGCGGCCGCCGCCGAGAGCGGGATCGGGCTGCCCGAGGAAGTGCGGAGGGAGCTTCGCGAAGGGATCGGCGGTCAGCTGGCGAAGATCGCCACGCGAATGGGCCTCAGCCATCGCCTGGTGGTCAACCCGGCCTACGATGTCGGCGCCGAGAGCCGCCGCTACCTGGTCGCCGTTCTCGACCAGGCGGCGCCGGTGCCGTGGCTGACGGAGTTCCGCAGCGTGCTGGATCAGCGCCATCCCAGTCGGGTAGACGATCGAAGCGCCGCCGCGGCGGCGCGGCAGGCGCGCGACCTTCGAGGCCTCGACGACGACGCGGTCGAGCCCGACCATCCGGCGCAATCCGACCACGGGGGGACCGAACCCGCAGAAGATGCGGGCGAGCCAGCCGCCCCCGCGGACGAACCCGCCGCACACGACGCGACAGAGGATACCCACTGATGCTTCGACGACGGCTTCCGATCACGGGCGCGGCCGTGGCTCTCTTCCTCGCATGCCCGACGGTGGGGCGCGGCCAGGAAGCGGATGCGCCACCCGACACGACCGTGGTCCCCGCCGAGATCGTCATGCCGGCGGACACGATCGCCGCCCCGGCGGACACTATCGCCGCTCCGACGGACTCGAGCGCCCTCGCCGCGGACACGGCGGCCGGTCCGACCGTCGACCTCACGAATGCGCCCGTCGAGCTGGTCGATCGCGTCGTGGCGGTCGTCGGCGACACGGTCGTCCTCTACACGGAGATCCTCGAGGCGCTGCTCCAGGCGCAGGCGGCGGGCGAAGCGCCCCCGGCCGAAGGCACCGCCGCGTTCGATTCTCTGATGCAGTACACGCTGGACTACCTCATCGACCAGCTCGTCCTCCTCCAGCGGGCGCGCGAAGATGATTTCTCGATCGCCGACGACGTGCTGGAGTCGGAGACCGACCGCCGGTTCCGCGAGATCCGGAGCTCCTTCCCGAGCGGGCGGGACTTCGAGGCCGCGATCACGGAGTCGGGCCGCACGCTCGTGCAGTACCGGCTGTTCCTCCGGTCCCAGGTCCGTGCCCAGCTCATGATCCAGCAGTACCGCCAGGCGCACCTGGGCGACCTGCCGACCGTCAGCGTGTCGGACGAGGAAATCCGGGAGTGGTTCGATGCCAACCTCGAGGGGCAGGACCGCCCGCCCACCATCACGTTCGAGCAAGTCGTGATGCGACCCGAACCCGACTCGGCCGCCGAGGCCGGCGCGAGAGCCCGGGCTCAGCAGGCGCTGGACGAGCTGCGGGGCGGAGCGGCATTCGAGGTCGTGGCGCGGCAGTACTCCGAGGATCCGGCGAACCGGAACGAGGGCGGCGATCTCGGGTGGGTCCAGCGATCCCGGGTGGACCCCGACTTCGCCCGCGCCGCGTGGGCGGCCCGCACGGGAACGCCGATCGGACCGATCCGGACGCAGTTCGGCTATCACATCATCAAGGTCGAGAACGTCCGGGGCGGCGAACGGAAGATCCGCCACATCCTGGTGCGGCCGGCGGTGGACGAGGAAGACGTGGCGCGTGCACGCACGCTCGCCCGGGCGGTCGCCGACAGCGCACGATCGGGTACGCCGCTACAGGCCCTGGCGCGCCGCCACGGCATGCCCAACGAACCCGTCCGGGTACCGAACGCACCGATGGATCGGCTCGCGGAGGGCGGGCTCGGCGAGTACGAAACGCACTTGACCTCGCCGGTGCCCGGCGAGGTCGTCGGGCCGTTCGATTCGACGGCCCGCGGCAGCCTGCGGCTCGTGGTTCTCAAGGTCACGGAGTTCACGCCGCAGGGCGCGGTCGACTTCGATGAAGTGCGCGACGACATCCGGCAGGGGCTGACCCAGCAGAAGGCGTTCGAGCAGTTCGTCGCTGAGCTTCGGGACGAGGTCTACGTAGACCTCCGGTTGTGACGGTCGTCCCACCCCCCGTTCTTCCACAGGCTTCCGGGCGCCCGTGCGGATCGGAGTGACGCTCGGGGACCCGCGTGGAATCGGCGCGGAGGTCGTGGCCGGCGCGCTCGCCGCCGGCCGGGACGATCCGGGCCGGGCCGGGGTCGAGTTCCTGCTCATCGGCCCTCCGGGCCTCGTCCCGCCCGCGCTCTTCGAGATCCCGGGGATACGATCGGAGTCCGTCGGAAGCTGGGCGAAGAGAAGCGAAGAGGCGGCCGGCGAAGAGGCGGCCGGCGAAAAGGCGGCCGGCGAAAAGGCGGCGGGCCACGCGTCGGTGGCCGCGATCGAGCGGGGCATCGAGCTCGCGCTCGGCGGGGAGATCGACGGCCTCGTCACGGCGCCCATCGCCAAGGCGGCCGTCGCCGCGGCGGGCTATCCGTGGCCGGGCCACACCGAGCTGCTGCGTGAGCGGTGCGGAGTGGCCGACGTCACGATGGTCATGGGAGCGGAGACGACTCCGCTCGGGGGCCCGCTGCGGGTGGCGCTTCTGACCGTCCACGTCGCCCTGCGCGAGGTTACTTCCCTGCTCGACGAGGAACTCGTCGTACGCCGATCGCTCATCGCGGCGGACGCACTGCGGAACTGGTGGGGCATACCGCGGCCCCGTCTTGCGTACGCGGGAGTGAATCCGCACGCTTCCGAGGGCGGACTGTTCGGTGACGAGGAAGCGCGGATCATCGAGCCGGCGATGCGCCGCGTCGCCCGGCATGATGGGCTCGAAGTCGTCGGGCTCCATCCCGCCGACACCGTGTTCCGTCGCTGCATCGATGGCCTGGCTGACGTGGTGATGACGCCGGTGCACGATGTCGGCCTGGCGGTCCTTAAGACGCTCGCGCCGGAACAGGGAATCAACGTGACGGCCGGCCTGCCGTTCCCCCGGACGTCGCCGGATCACGGAACCGCTTTCGATATCGCGGGCCGGGGCGCCGCGGACCCGCGATCGATGGGCGCGGCGATCGACGCCTGCGTCCGCTTCTGCCGCCACAGTTCTTCAACCGGCTTCCAGGTCGGGAAGAGACAGGACGCGAGTTCGTGATCAGACTTCGGTCGGTGACCAAGCAGTACGGGCGAGGGGGGACGCCTTCGCTGAACGACGTGTCGTTCCATGTCCGGAAGGGTGAACTCGTCTTCCTGACCGGCCCGTCCGGCGCCGGGAAGACCACGGTTCTCCGTCTCATCCACATGCAGACGCTGCCGACCTCCGGCGAGGTGCGGGTCTCGCGGTTCAGCTCAGAGCGCATCAAGCGCCGCGAGCTGCCCGAGCTTCGGCGGCGGGTGGGCTACGTATTCCAGGACTTCCGGCTGCTGGACAATCTGACGGCCGCTGAAAACGTCGCATTTGCGCTCGAATGTACGGGGACGGTGAAGGCCAGGATCGGTCCTCGCGTGCAGAAACTGCTCGCCCAGGTCGGACTGGGCTCGCGATCGCGCAGCTATCCGCGGGAACTGTCCGGCGGTGAGCAGCAGCGGGTGACGATCGCCCGGGCGCTCGCCACGGATCCCCTGGTGCTGCTGGCGGACGAGCCGACCGGAAACCTGGACGGCCGCGCGACGGACGGAGTGTTCGAACTGTTTCAGACCATCAACGCCTCGGGAACTTCGATCGTGATGGCCACTCACGACGCCGCGCTGGTCCGGCGGCACGCCGAGGTGCGGGTCGTGGAGCTGGAGCACGGCGCCGTGGTGTTCGATTCCGCCCCGGAAGAGACCGCGTGAGGAGCCTGCGCGAGGCGCTGGCGGGCTTCGGACGCGCTCCGCTGCTGGGCGGTTTGTCGATCGCCGCCGTCGGAGTCAGCCTGTTCATCGTCGGTCTGTTCGCGGTGGCGGGCTACAACGTCGACCGGGCACTCGTCGACGTCGAATCGCGAGTCGAGGTCGTGGCGTATCTCCGCGACGACGTGGACGAGGAGCTCGTCGGCCTCGCGACCGCCGAGATCGAGAACTACCCCGAGGTCGCCGAAGTGGAGTACGTGTCCAAAGTGCTCGCGCTTCACCGGGCGTCCCAGGAGTTGACGGAGTTCAGCGACGTCTTCTCCGACCTGGAGGTCAATCCCCTCCCGGCCTCCCTGGTACTGAGCCTGCGGAGCGGAGCGCGGACTCCCGCCGCCGCCGAACGCGTGGCCCAGCGTGTCGAGGGCTACGACTTCGTCGACGAGGTTCGCTACGGGCGCGAGTGGGTGGATACCATCTACCGCCTTCGCCGGATCGCCGGCGGCGGGGCGCTGTTCCTCGGGGCGGGCTTCGCGATCGGCGCGGTCCTGCTGATCGGCATCGCGGTGCAGATGGCGATCCTGGCGCGCAGGCGGGAGATCTCGATCATGAAAACGGTTGGCGCCACCGATGCGTACATCCGCCGTCCGTTCCTGTTCGAAGGGCTGTTCACGGGCCTCCTCGGGGGGCTGCTCGCCGTCCTGCTCACGTACGTTTCCTATCGGATCATCGATCGCACGTTCCTGCCCCTCGAGTGGGTGCCGGAGTGGTGGGTGGCCGTCGGGCTGGGCTTCGCCGTACTCCTGGGCATGCTGGCGGCCGCCCGTGCAGTGCGCCGCGAGCTGCGCTTCATCGATGTGGTCTGAAGGCCGATTGCCGTGGTCCGTGCTGGCGTTCGTGGCGGCCCTCTCCGCCGCGCCCGGCCCCCTGTTCTCCCAGGACCAGATCGACACGGAGATCCGGCGCAGCCAGGACCGGCTGGAGGAGATCCGGCGTGAGCAGCAGCGGCTGACGCGAGAGGCGGGTCAGCTTCGCGGACAGATCCGCACCGTCGGAGAAGAGCTCCGGAACATCGAGGCCCGCATCGGCACGTCGACGAGCGCGCTCGCCGAGTTCGACGTCCAGATCGACGCGTACGCGACCAACGTCGAGGACGCCACGCTCGACATGCTCATCACGCGCGACGATCTGGCCCTTCGACAGGTCGAACTGCAGCGCCGGCTGCGCAACATCTACCAGCGCGGCCGTTTTCACGCGTGGCAGGTTCTCCTCGAGGCCCGGTCCTTCGGCGACCTCGTGAGCCGCTACAAGTACCTTCATCTCGTCGCCCGCTACGACCGCCTCCTCGTCGACCAGGTGCGGTCGCTCGACGAGCGGCTCAGCGAGCAGCGGGAGCTCCTGGCCGACGAATACGGCCGCCTCGAGTCGCTCCGGGCCGAGAAGGGTCGCGAGGTCCAGGACCTGGAGCGCCTGGAGACACAACGGCAGCGGCGCCTGCGAAACGTGCAAGGCCAGGTCGCCCAGGCGGAGAGCCGGGTCGAGGAGCTGGGCGCCGAGGAGCGGCGGCTGGGATCCCTCGTGGCCGATCTCGAACGCGCCCGGCGGGAAGCGGAGCGCGTCGCCGGCACGACGAGCGAGTCCACCCTGCGCACCTCCGACCTCGGCAAACTGGCCTGGCCGGTCGACGGGACGATCGCGTATCGCTACGGCGACGCGAAGCCGGGCGGCGATCGGCGGCAGGGCCTGGGGATCGGCGCGCCGCGGGGCACGCTCGTACGGGCGGTCGAGGCGGGGCAGGTCGCCTGGGCCGGCTCGCGGGATCTGCTCGGTCAGACGGTGATCGTCGACCACGGCGGCGGATACTTCTCCGTCTATCTGTATCTCCAGAATCTCCGCGTGCGGCGCAACGAACACGTGGACGCCGGCCAGCCCCTCGGCGGAGTCGGCGGCGACGAGAACTCCTCCGACGGCACGCGCGTGGAGCTGCAGATCTACGAGCCGGACGGCGCGAGGACGCGTCTCGTCGACCCGGTCCGCTGGCTGCAGAGTCGCTCGTGAGCGGTCTGCCCGAGTTGTGCGGCCACGCCGAACTCCTGGACCGCTTCCGCGTCGCGGGCGCGGGCGGGCGGCTTCCCCAGAGCCTGCTCCTGCACGGCCCGGACGGGGTCGGCAAACAGCGCCTTGCGGTGTGGATCGGCGCGCTCGTCCTCTGCCACCGCGATCCCGCGGAACGACCGTGCGGCGACTGCCAGTCGTGCCGCATGGTCGCTCGACTGCAGCACCCGGATCTCCACTGGTTCTTCCCGCTGCCCCGGCCGAAGGGAAGTCATACGCCGACGAAGCTCCGGCAACTGCTGGAAGAGGCGCGCGAGGAAGAGCTGGCGCTCCGCCGCGAAGACCCTCTCGCCGTGTCGGAGATCGACGCCTCGGGTTCTATCTACCTCGCGATGGTGGACGAACTGCGGGCCCGCGCCGCCAAGCGTCCCGCGATCGGCCGCAGCGCAGTATTCGTCATCGGTGACGCGGAGCGAATGGTCCCCCAGGCCTCCAGCCAGGAAGCGGCCAACGCCTTCCTGAAACTCCTCGAAGAGCCTCCCTCCGATACGATTCTCATCCTGACCTCCAGTCGCCCGGGCTCCCTGCTGCCCACCATCCGGTCCCGCGTGCTGTCGGTGCGCGTGACACCGGCCGAACCCGAGGAGGCGGCCGAGTTTCTGGAGCGAGTCGCGGGCCTGCCGGCCGCCACGGCCAGAGAGCTGGCGCGCAGGACCCAGGGCGCGATCGGGGCGGCCTTGCGCCTCGCCGACGCGGACGCGGGCGAAGCGGACGAGGGCTGGCGCATCGTCCGGTGCGCCGCATCGGGCGGCGCGGCGGAAAGGCACGCGACGGCGGCCGCGTTCCCGGTGCGTGGGGCGCGCGGACCGTTCACCCGAACGCTCGATCGGGTGGAAGAGGTGTTGCGCGAATGCCTCACCGCAAGCGCGGGAGCTGTGGACTTCGCGTGGCACCGAGAGACGGTCGAGCGAAGCGCCGGATTCGCGGCCCTCGACCCGGAACGGCTGATTTCCTGCCTCGATCACGTCGAGACGGCTCGCCGGGCGGCCGCGGGCAACGGCAACCCGCAGGCCATCGCGGCCGTGCTGCTCATGGACATGGCCCGCGAGTTGCGGCCGGATGGGGGTGATTGGCGGAACGCGACCGTAGCCCGTGGGTAGAGGGACCGTTATGAAATCCGGCGGCCTGACGCATATCGACGAGGACGGACGCGCTCGCATGGTGGACGTGAGCGACAAATTGATCACCCGTCGTCGGGCGACGGCGGAGGGAAGGATTCGAATGGCGGCCGCGACCCTGTCGGCCATACGAGATGGTGCGGTGCCGAAGGGGGACGTCGTCGCGGTAGCTCGCCTGGCGGCCATCATGGGGGCGAAGCGGACGGCGGAGACGGTCCCGCTCTGTCACCCCCTGGCCCTCGATGCGGTGGAGGTAGAGGTCGATTTCGACGACGTCGAGACGGCCCTGAGGATGCGCGTCGAGGCGTCGGTGGAGGGACGCACGGGGGTGGAGATGGAGGCCCTGTGCGGCGTCAGCGCCGGTCTGCTGGCCGTGTACGACATGTGCAAGGCTATGGACCGGGGGATGGAGATCGACGAAGTTCGACTCGTCGCGAAGGCGGGCGGCCGCAGCGGTACGTGGCGGCGCACGCAAGCAGGTGTCACGAATGAAGCTGATCAGCGGGAGACATAGATGAAGCTCGCATGGAACGACAATCCGAGCATGGAGGCCGGGCGCCCGGCTCCTCTCGATGGTCTGCGAAGTACCGATCGCGCTGCCCATCGGCGGCGCGGCGCGGTCATTCTCGCCCTGGCGGCGCTCGGACTCGCCGCGCTCGCCGTCGGCGCGACCCGGGCCGCGATGACACCCCGGTTGCATGCGCTGGAGGCCCAGGCCGCAGCCGCGCGCGCCGAGACGCGCGACGCACTCAGCGACCTCGCGGCGCTCGAGAGCGAGACCGCGGTGCTCCGCACCGTCGGGAGCTACTCGGCCGACTTCAGGATTCCCGCCGACCTGGCCGCGGCCATTCACGACGCGGCCGCACGCGAGAATCTCGACCTCGACCTGGCCTTCCGTCTCGTATCGACCGAATCATCCTTCCGCCGCCTTGCAATCAGCTCCGTGGGCGCCGTCGGCTATACGCAGTTGATGCCGAGCACCGCCGCCTGGCTGGAGACGGGCATCGAAGAGAAGGACCTGTTCGATCGGGACACGAATCTTCGCATCGGCTTTCGGTATCTCCGCATGCTGATGGACCAGTATGGCGACGCCCGGCTCGCGCTCCTGGCGTACAATCGCGGGCCGGCGGTCGTGAGCGGCATGGTCGCGCGCGGCGAAGACCCGGCCAATGGCTACGCGCGCCAGATCCTCGGATCGGAGTAGAGCGCCCGCGCACGGCACGCGCACAACGACCCGTAACCAGCGAGTTCCCGAAGCATGTCCAGACATACTGACCTGTTGTCGAGCATCGAATCTCACGACGCCGTCGTCGGCGTCGTCGGCCTTGGCTACGTCGGCCTGCCCCTCGGGGTCGCCTTCGCAGAGTCCGGCTTCCGCACCCTCGGCTTCGACGTGAACCCGAAGGTCGTCGCGGGCATCAACGACGGGAAGTCTCACATCCTCGACATCACGTCGGACCGGCTCGCGGTTCTCACGGAGTCGGGCACGCTGGATGCGACGACCGATTTCACTCGCCTGGCCGAGGCCGACGGCATCGTGATCTGCGTTCCGACGCCGCTCAGCAAGACCGACGATCCCGACATGTCATACATCCTCTCCGCCACGGAGGCCGTTCGCCGCCACCTGCGCCCCGGCCAGTTGATCGTACTCGAGTCGACGACCTACCCCGGCACGACGCGTGAAATGCTCCAGCCGAAGCTCGAGGAAACGGGGCTCGTGGCCG
The DNA here is from genome assembly GCA_051004775.1 of Gemmatimonadota bacterium. Lineage (GTDB taxonomy): Bacteria > Gemmatimonadota > Gemmatimonadetes > Palauibacterales > Palauibacteraceae > JARFPW01. The sequence goes on along the minus strand of JBPCJZ010000005.1, from coordinate 7,424 downwards.
GCACGGACTTCTTCCTCGCCTTCAGCCCCGAGCGGATCGATCCGGGGAACGAGAAGTGGAAGATCGAGAATACGCCCAAGATCGTCGGAGGACTCACGCCAGCGTGCCACGAACTCGCCGTCGCCCTCTACGGCGAGGCCCTCGAACACATCGTGGAGGTCTCGTCGCCGGAGGCGGCCGAACTCGCGAAGATCCTCGAGAACACGTTCAGAGCCGTGAACATCGGGCTGGTGAACGAGATGGCGGTCATCTCCGACCGCCTGGGGATCGACGTGTGGGAGGTCATCGACGCCGCGGCGACGAAGCCGTACGGCTTCATGCGCTTCTTCCCCGGACCGGGCCTCGGAGGCCACTGCATCCCGGTGGACCCGCACTTCCTGGCCTGGAAGATGAAGACCCTGCACTATCGCACCCGGTTCATCGAGCTGGCGGCGGAGATCAACGCGGAGATGCCGCGCTACGTCGTGGATCGGATCGCCGAGGCGCTGAACCGCGTGAGCAAGCCGGTCAACGGCAGCAGGATCCTCCTGCTCGGCATGTCGTACAAGCCCGAGGTCGACGACGTGAGGGAGAGCCCCGCCTTCGACATCGTGCAGCTCCTCCGGCTGCGCGGGGCCGTCGTGGAGTTCCACGATCCCTATGTGGCCGAAGTGCGGATCGAGGATGAACTGGAGTCGTCCGTGGAATTGACCGCGGAACGGCTCGCGGCGGCCGACGCCGTCGTGATCACCACGGACCACAAGAAGGTCGACTACGGCTTCGTCACCGAGCACGCCTCGATTGTCGTAGACCCCCGCAACGCCGTGTCCGAGACGCGCGGCGCCGTCGTCTACCCGATCGCCGGACCGCCCCGCTCGCCGGCCGACATTCTGCAGCCGGCCTGACCCACCGCGCCTGACCCACCGCGCCCGCGGCGAGTTGGCGGGCTCTACCGCCGAACGGTGATGCGGTCGCCGGGATGGATGACGGCGGACGACAGATTGTTCGCGGCCATCAGCTCGCCGGTCGATGTGCCGTATCTCCGCGCGATCGCCCAGAGGGTATCGCCGCGCTCTACCGTCACGGTCAGCGGACCGTCGAGCGGCGGCGCGGCCTTCGCGGCGCCCGAGGAACCGGACGACCCCGAGGATCCCGACCCGCCCGCGAGGCGGGCTCCCCGCGCCCGCGGAATGACCAGGCGCTGCCCGACCTGCAGCCGGCGCGGGCTCACGTTGTTGTTCGCGGCGCGGATCGCCGACACCGAAGTCCCGTAGCGGCCCGCGATCGCTCCGAGCGTCTGGCCGCGCGTGACCTGGTGCTCGAGCCACGTAACGCGCTCGTCGGCCGGCACCCTCGCGTAATTGGCCGCGAACGTCTCCGCCTTGCCCACGGGCACGCGCAGGCGAACGGCCTGCTTCGGCGGCGTCACCTGCCGAATGAACTGCGGGTTCAGATCCTTGATCTCCGACTCGGACACCCCCGCGGCCTTCGCGAGCACGTCGAAGCTCGTGGCGTCGGGCACGTCGACCTCGTCGAACTCGAGTGGCGGGTACGGCTCGATGTCGTCGAAGCCGTAGTCCGCCGGATTCCGGGCGATCGTAGCCGCCGCCAGCAGCTTCGGCACGTAGTTGCGCGTCTCCGCGCGGAGCACCCTGGCGTCGGCCAGGTCCCAGAAGTCGTCTGATCCCGTGCTCCGGATCCCACGGCTGACACGCCCGGGGCCGGCGTTGTACGCGGCGGCGGCCAGGTACCAGGAACCGAAGCGGTCGTGCAGGTCGCCCAGGTGGGCGATGGCCGCGTCGGTCGCCAGGAACGGATCGCGGCGTTCGTCGAGCCAGAAGTTGATCTCGAGCCCGTACGCCTTCCCTGTGGCCGGCATGAACTGCCACATCCCCACGGCCCGGGCGCGGCTGTAGGCGTTGGGGTTCATGCCGCTCTCGATCAGCGCGAGATAGAGAAGGTCCTCGGGAAGGCCGGCGGCGCGGGCGCGCTCCCGAATCATCGCCTCGTATCGGCCCGCGCGCTGCAGATAGAGGGTGAAGCGTTCGCGGCCGAAGCCGGTCGTGAAGTAGTCGATCCATCGCTGGACCTTGTCGTTCATCTCCAGCGGAATCTCGTAGACGGCGGCGTTCACCGGTCGGTTGGAGAGGCCGAGCGGATCGCTTCCGAACAGGGCGAGGAACTCGCGCTGCGCCGCGGAGTCGAGCGATTCTACCGCGTCTTCGGCCTCATCGGCGGCGTCTTCGACGGCGGCGGAATCGACGCCCGCCGCGACGGCCGCCGCGATCGCCTCCTCCTCGGCATCCTCCGACACCGGACTCTCGGCCGGCGACGGCGACGACCGGCCCGCGCACCCCGCCAGGATCGCGGCGGACAGCATCACGGCCGTCCGTCCTCGCCTCGACCGGCCCGACCTTTCGCTCCGGTTGCTTCGCATCATCCTCGTATGCTCCTTCTGGCCGTTCCGACCGCGATCATTCCTCCCCGGGACCGTTCCCCGGGATCGATCGACGTTCAAGATCCGTGCGAGACTCGGCCATCCGTCACTCAGAGTCGATAATTCGGCGCTTCCCGCGTAATCACCACGTCGTGCGGGTGCGATTCGCGCAGCCCGCCAGAGGTGATTCTTACAAACTCTGTATCGTTTTTCAGTTCACCGACGTTCCCGGCCCCGCAGTATCCCATTCCACTGCGCAAACCGCCCACCAGTTGATACAGGGTGTCGGCCACGGGCCCCTTGTAGGGAACGCGGCCCTCGATCCCCTCGGGCACCAGTTTCCTGCTTTCCGACGATGCCTGGAAATAGCGATCCGCCGACCCTTCTTCCATCGCGGACAGGGATCCCATGCCGCGAATGACCTTGAACCGCCGGCCTTCCAGCAGGAACGCTTCGCCGGGGCTTTCCTCCGTGCCGGCAAGCATCGATCCCAGCATGCAGGCATCGGCGCCGGCGGCCAGCGCCTTGACGATGTCCCCCGACTGCTTGATACCGCCGTCGGCGATCACCGGAACGTCACCGGCGCCCTGTACGGCGTCGAGGATCGCCGTGATCTGGGGCACGCCTACCCCGGTCACGACCCGCGTGGTGCAGATCGACCCGGGGCCCACCCCTACCTTCACGGCGTCCACCCCACGCTCGACCAGCGATGTCGCGGCCGCGGCCGAAGCGATGTTGCCCGCGACGAGTTGCACGTCCGGCAGGCTCTCGCGTACCCGCGACACGGCCTGGAGCACCCCCTCGGCATGCCCGTGCGCCGTGTCGACCACGACGACGTCACATCCCGCTTCTACCAGCTCGCGGGCCCGGTCCAGCTCGCCGGACGAGGTCCCGACCGCCGCGCCCACGAGCAGTCGCCCGTGCGCGTCCTTGGACGCGTTGGGATGCGACCGCCGCTTGAAGATGTCCTTCACGGTGATCAAACCACGCAACCGTCCGGAATCATCCACCACCGGCAGTTTCTCGATCTTGTGGCGGCGGAGAATGTCCTCTGCGCCGTCGAGCGACGTCCCCACGGGAGCCGTGATCAGACCCTCCGCTACCATGGCGTCGCCGACCCTGCGGTCGAGGTCCGTCTCGAATACCAGGTCACGGTTCGTGATGATCCCCACCAGCAGGCCGTCCCCGTCGACGATGGGTACGCCGCTGATCGAGTACTCGCGCATCAGGGAGTTGGCCTCGCGGAGGGTGGCCTCGGGTCCGAGCGTGATCGGATCGAGGATCATGCCGCTCTCGGACCGTTTCACGCGATCGACCTGCTGGGCCTGGGCCTCGATCGACATGTTCTTGTGGATGATGCCGATGCCGCCTTCGCGCGCCATGGCGATCGCCATTCGGTGTTCGGTGACCGTGTCCATGGCGGCGGCGACCAGGGGGGCGGAAAGGCGGATGTCGCGGGTCAGGCGGGATGAGACGTCGACGTCGGCCGGATGGACGGTTGAATGCCGAGGGACGAGCAGAACGTCGTCGAACGTGAGCGCCTCGCGGATCCTCGGTTTCGTCATCGCCAAATGCTAGGCGGAGGACCCGCGAACGTCAACTACTTGAGGCCTCTCGAAGCCCCTATTCGACCACGATTTCGCGGGTGCGCGGCGGTTCGGGCGCGCGCTCCGGTGGCCCGGGTTCGGGTCGTCCACCCTCGAGCTCCACGATGAACTCGCGGCCCGCCGACTTCACGCTGCCAAGGACCTGGTCGGCGCGGCCCATAACGCGCATCGTCTCGCGCAGCGCGCGGGCCGGAACCTTGCCTTTGCGCATCCCGTCCTGGACGAGCTCGCCGAAACGCTGGAACGACGTAGCGCGGCCATCCCCCTCGGAGTACTGGCTCCGCAGGAAGTTGATGTAGTCCAGCACCTGGTAGGCCTTCTCATCGGGCAGGCCCTCCAGTTTCCGCCAGATCTCTTTCCTCAGGATCTCGTTCATCCGTCACCCTCGATCGTTGAACCTGCAGTTCTTCGCGGGGCGTCGGGCGCACGTCGCGCGACTCGAGCCCCAACACTTCTTTCATTCGCATCTGGGCACAGAAAGTTTCATGCCTCAGCTTGCGAAGATACCGCCACATGAGCCCGAGGTGAACGGCGACCCCGGCCGTGAACAGCACGCTCGAGCCGATGTGGACCGCTACGACGGCGCTCCGGACCGCCGGATCCACGACCACCTGGATCAGATAGCCACTGACCGCCATCGGGACGAGCGCGAGTGCCGTCAGGAGCCCGGAGCGGCGCCCGGGGACGACGCCGCGGACGATGTGTCTCCAGATGTGCCGGACGGAAATGAAGCCGATCGCCAGCATGAACAGGGGCGCCGCGAGGACGTGGCCATTGAGCGCGGGAATCTGCAGCGGGTGGTTGACGACGGCGAAAGGATCGGTCGGCTCTACCCCGTACTGGAACCACAGGAGCGCGAAGCCGGAGATCACGATGAAGAGCGAGGTGAGGCGGACGCTCCAGCGCTCGAAGGAATTCATCCGCCACCGCCGCCAACGGTGATTTTCCCCTCGAGCGGCCGGATCGTCTGCTGGAGCGCCAGCGCCCGGCGAACCGCGTCCGTCACCGCCCGGGAGGTGAGGGTCGCGCCGGTCATTCCCGCCACGGCGTTCTTCGCGTCGAGGTCCGCGCGGAGCCGGCGGCCCGTGAACCGCGCGAGCCAACCCGCCGGCGCCGCGTACTTCGGCGGCTCCGCGAAGCGAAGAAGCTCGATCCGATCGACCTCGCCGGCCGGGTTCACCACGATCATCAACACTTCCGGATGCGTGCGCACCCGGTGGGCGTCGAACCAGGCGACGCCGAGGGGAGTCTTGCCCGAACGGGCCACGTAGTAGGTCACGACGGCGGCCTTCACCTCGCTGCCCGCCAGCTCGCTTGCCTCCGCGAGCTGGGTCTCGTCGAGATAGGCCGTGCGCCGTTCGATCTCGGCGGGCGCCGGAAACGCGAGGCGCAGGGCTTCGTCTTGCGTGAGGCGCGTCTGCGCCTGCACGGGCGACCCCGCACCTGAGCCGACGACTCCCGCCAGGACGCAGAGCCCCAGCAGCGCGCGGCGCGGCCGGTCAGAAAATGTAGCCAAGCGCCACGTCGAACTGGTCTACCCCGTTATCCGCCCCGGTCGACCGCACCTGATAGTCCGCCTTAACGATGAGTTGGGAGATCGGACGCAGCGCCGCGCCGAAGGTCCAGATCTCCATGTCGTTGGCCGGGTCCGCGGCGAAGCCGTCGGGTACCGTGGCCTGCGTATCGATAGATTCGTACCGAACATACGGCGTGAGCGCTACGTCCGTGGCCGCCCCGCGCAACACGTCGTACCCGGCGTGCGCGTACCAGCCGTTGAGGCGTTCCCCTACCGACTCGGAGCCGGTGAACCCGAGCGCGGCGTTCAGAGCCGCCGCGTCATCGACGTGCGTCGTCGCGAACAGCGCCCGCAGATCGAAGCCGTTCGCCTGGTACCCGGCGTGGCCCTCGAGGATGAGGGTCCGCACACCGAGCCGATCGCCCGGGCTCGTCGGGTCATCCGCGTTCTGTCCCGCCTCGCCCACGAATCCGGACGCGCCGATGACGACGCCCGGAACACCCGTGTAGTCGGCGCGCGCGGCGATGGCGATGTCTTCGGCGATGGCCTTCGAACCGTTCTGGCGCCCGCCGCGAATTCCCTCGGCGCTGAACCCCTCGGCGTTGGAACTGCCGCCACCCACCGCGTCGAGGCCGTTCACCAGGTAGCCGCGGACCTGCACGTCGTCGAAATCGGCGAACACGCCGATCCCGCCTTCCCGCCATGTCGACGGAATGATCCGCCGCTCCGTCTCTGGCCGTTCGGTCCCGAGAAACGTCGTCGGTTCATGCAGCTCGTTGACGAAACCAAGTGGAAGGAGAACGAGCCCGGCGCGAATGCCCGCGCGCTCCGAGAACAGGTAGTCGAGGTACGCGAACTCGACCGAGACGCTGCCCGCTTGCTCGGTACTTCCGTGCTCGAACTCGATCTCGGTGTTCAGCACGAACCGGTCGTCGAATCGGTAGCCGGCGTAGAGGATGGCCCGCAGGAAGTCGAGCTGGCTCCGCGCGCCCACCGGCGACCCATCTTCCCGCTCGTCCGCGAAGTTCTCGTACAGCATCTCGCCGTACCCGCCGATCGATACACCCTGCGGCGTCCCGTACACCTTCGACGCGCCGGGCCCGAAGCCGAAACGGCTGGAGTCGGCCCGCACGACGTCCTCGCCCAGGCGCAGCCGTTCGAGCTCCGCCGTGAGCGCCTCGATCTGATGCCTCAGCCCCGCCAGGTCGTCGTCTTCCCGCACCTCGACGGCGCGTCGTAGTTCCTGGACCTGCTGTTCGAGGCGCCGAATGCGGTCGGCCTGGTCCTGGGCAGCGGCGGGCGACGCGAGTGCGACGACCCCGAGAAGCGCCAGGAGCGCGAGACCGCCGACGCGTACGCCAACGCGCGTGCGAACGCTCGACACGGGACGAGAGTTGCGGGAGATCCGGGCATTCTGATGCGTCGGAGAGATTCTCATTCACTTTCCTTCGGGAGGCTGAGCCTGGCCAGATGTGCGAGCGCCGGATTCGTCAGAATCTTGAGCGCGCCGGTGGAATCGAGCTCGAGGATGAGGACGCCGACGTCGTGCCTGTCGCGACTCCAGCGGAGGGCCTCTGCCGGGCCCATGACGAAAAGGGCGTTCGACAGGATGTCGGCCACGAGCGGATCGGCCGCGACGATCGTGACGCTCCCCCACGCGGGTACGGGACGACCGGTACGCGGGTCGAGTACGTGGCCGACCCGGCCGGCGGCGGTCTCGACGTGCCGTTCGGACGTGCCCGTCGTCGCGACGGAGAGTCCGGCCAGACGCAGCCTCGCGACGGGCTCGTCGCGTCGCTCGGGGTGCGCGACCGCGATCGTCCGGCCCCCGCCGGCCGCGCCTCGAACGACGAGCTGTCCGCCGAAGTCGAGCACGACGGAGGTC
>JBPCJZ010000004.1:0-3512 GCA_051004775.1 Gemmatimonadota bacterium | reverse complement strand
ATCGAGACAACGGCTACCTTCCCGGCCTCAGTTCTTCAACAGGCTCCTGACCTGATGCGCGAACTGAACGAGGTCTCGTGAAGGTTCTCGGCGTTACCACGGAGTACGAGAGCGGAGCGGCCGCCGTGGAGGACGGCCGCATCGTGTCGGCGGTCAACGAAGAACGGCTGCTCCGGATCAAACTCGCCGCCGGCTTCCCGCGCCGCTCGATCGACTGCGTCCTCGAACTGGCGGGCTGGGAGGCCGGAGACCTCGATGCCGTACTCGTCGCGGGCGAGTACGACCTGTATACCGGAGAAGCCGGGCCCTCCAGCGGCTGGTTCGAGTTCCGCCCGGTGGGTTTCGGCCGGTGGTTGAAGCGATCCGTAGGAGCCCGGCTGGCCCGCTTTCGGGAAGCGCTCCCGTGGCTGGAGACGGGCTACTACGCGGTGCTGGGGCCTAGCTTCCGGCGTCGACGCCGGATCATCCGCGACGTCCTGCGTGACGACTTCGGCATCCGCTGTCCGATCGTGTTCGTTGATCATCACTTCTGCCACGCGACGTCCGCCTATTTCACCGGCGGGATGCGCGACGCCCTGGTCGCGTCGCTCGACGGCGGCGGCGACGGGAAGAGTTCGCGCGTGTACGCCGTCCGCGACGGGAGTTTCGAGGAGATAGCCGAGACGTCGGCTTACAACTCTCTCGGCAACTACTACGCTTACGTGACGCACCTCTGCGGCTTCAAGGCGCACAAGCACGAGGGGAAGATCACCGGACTCGCCGCCCATGGCCGACCGGTGTATCGCGACCTCCTGGCCGAGTTCGTCACGGAAGATCACGGCCGCCTTCTCAATACGGGGCGCGTGGTGTTCGACGACGCGGTGAAGGAGATCCAACGCCGCTTGCCCGCCGGCTGGCGCCGCGAAGACCTCGCCGCCAGCGTCCAGCTCCTGTTCGAGGAACTGGCCGGCCGCTGGCTCGACCACTGGGCGCGTGACTCTGGCTTGCGGGACGTGGCGCTCGCCGGCGGCGTCTTCGCCAACGTCCGGGTCAACCAGGCGCTGCACGAATCATCCCTCGTCGACCGCCTTTACGTCCATCCCGGCATGGGCGACGGGGGCCTGGCGGTGGGCGCCGGTCTGGCCGCCTGCGTCGACGGCGTACTCCCGGAGACGATGCCCGCGGTCAGCGCCCCTCTCGCCGACGTCTACCTGGGGCCCGACCTCACGACCGGCGAGGTGGAGATCGCACTGGCGGCGGCCGGCCTCGAGCCCGAACCCGCCGACGCTTCGCTCGCCGGCTCCGTCGCGGAGCTCCTGGCCGACGGGTTCGTCGTGGCGCGAGCGGCGGGACGCATGGAATACGGCCCTCGCGCCCTCGGGAACCGGTCGATCCTCTATCATCCGGCCGACCCGAGCGTCAACGACTGGCTCAACGTCAACCTGAAGCGCACCGAGTTCATGCCGTTCGCGCCGGCCGTCCTGTGGGAACACCGTGAGGCGTGCTTCGAGGGGCTCGAGGGCGCGGAACTCGCCGCCCGCTTCATGACCATGACGTTCCGGTGCACGCCGTGGATGCGCGAGCACATGCCCGGCGTCGTGCACATCGACGGTACCGCCCGACCGCAACTCGTGGAGCGGGCCGGAAACCCCGGCTACTATGACATCCTGGCGGCGTTTCACCGCCTCACCGGCCTGCCCGCGGTCGTCAACACCAGCTTCAACATGCACGAAGAACCGATCGTGTGTTCCGCCGAGGACTGCGTGCGCGCCTTCCTCGCGGCGAGGATCGACTATCTTGCGATCGGTCCGTATCTCGTCAGGCATCCCAACCAGGAGGCGCGACAACGGCGCGTACTCAAACGGAACGCCGGAGCCGCCCGCTGCTGATCGACGGCCATGTACATCTGCATCCACAGCACGACGTCACCGAGACCCTGGACGCGGCGCTCAGGAACCTGCGCCGATGGTCGTCCCCCGACGGACCGGGGGGCGCGGTCGCCGGTGCGCTGTGGCTGGTGGAGACCCGTGCCGAACAGGCCGCCGCCCGCCTCCGCCGGCCGGGGGGTCCCTGGTCGTGCGTCGAGCGGGACGCCGTCAACTGGACGCTGGAGCACGAACGGGGTGACCGCCTCGTCCTGGTCCGCGGCCGGCAGGTCGCTACGGCGGAGGACCTCGAGGTGCTCGTCGTGGGTACCGCGGACCCGATCGAAGATGGCCGGCCGTTCGCGGAGATCATCGAACAATGGATCGACCGGGAGGTGCAGGTGATCGTTCCGTGGGGTTTCGGGAAGTGGACGGGCTCCCGGGCCTCCCTCGTCTCCGACGCCTTCGAGCGGTACGCGGCCGCCGGGCTGAGACTCGGCGATACGGGGCTTCGCGCCCGCTGGCTGCGCCCCCCGCGGATCTTCCGGCGCTCGGCCCTCGCCGGCTATCCGATCCTCGTCGGAAGCGACCCCTTCCCCTTCCCCGACCGGGGCGATGTCGCCGGCAGCCACGGCTTTCGTCTGCGGGGCGTGCCCCCGGAGGCCGGTTGGGCCGACATGCTGCGTCTGCTGCGCAATGCCGGCGGCGAACTCACTCGATTCGGACGTCCCCTGGGCGCGATCACCTTCGTCAGGCTGCAGGCGCGGATGCAGATGAAGAAGCGGTTCGGGGACCGGCGCGCGTGAGAATCCTGGCGCTCGCGCCGCAGCCGTTCTTCACCCCTCGCGGCACGCCGTACAGCGTCTACTACCGGACTCTCACGATGGCGGAACAGGGGGCCGAGATCGACCTGCTCACGTACGGTGAGGGCGAAGACGTCGACATACCCGGCGTTCGGCACCTTCGTATCCCGCACCCGCCCTTTCTGCCCCCCGTGGGAATCGGCCCGTCCGTCGCGAAGCTGCTCCTGGACCTCGTGATGCTCGGCGTTTTCCTGCGGCGGGTCGGCACCGAACGCTACGATGTCGTTCATGCGCACGAGGAGGCCGTGTTCTTCGCGGCGTTCTTCAAGCCGCTGTTCAAGTATCGGCTCGTCTACGACATGCACAGCAGCCTGCCCCAGCAGCTCGGCAACTTCGAGTTCTCGCGCTCGCCCCTCCTGGTGCGCCTGTTCGCCCGGCTCGAACGGATGAGCCTGCGGCGCGCCGACGCCGTCGTGACGGTCTGCCCCGATCTCGCCGTCCACGCGGGTGCGAGGATGCCCGATCCGGACCGACAGATCATGATCGAGAACACGCGGTTCGAGCCCATCCGGCGTCCGGTCGGTCGCTCGGACGCCGCCGCGCCGGCGCCGAACGACCTGGCCTCCTTCCCGACCGGACGACGGATCATCTTCTACGCCGGCAGCTTCGAGCCCTACCAGGGGCTCGACCGGCTGGTCGAGGCGTTCTCCATCGTCTCCGCCGGGGCGCCGGACGTGACCCTCGTGCTGGCCGGGGGCATCCCGAACCAGATCTCCGCGCTGCGGAAGCTGGCCGAGGATCTCGGCGTGTCCGACGACGTGCTGTTGCCGGGGTCGATTCCGCAGGTGAGCGTTCGGCGGCTGCT
>JBPCJZ010000003.1:0-13033 GCA_051004775.1 Gemmatimonadota bacterium | reverse complement strand
GTGGCTCTGCCACCGAGCTCCGGCCGGGCGGCCTGCTGCGGACCGGCTTCGAGCTCGAGCCCGCCGAGGCGGATCGGGCCGACGGCTTCATCATCTACGACGTGCGGCTCGCCCTGACCGGGGTGGTCGGCTACGTCTTCGATTACACGCTCGGAGTGGAGTACGATCGCGACGATGCGGGAATCGATCTGCTCGACGCGGTGATCTCCTTCCCGGTCGGCGGCGGCGACGCGTTTCACGCCGACCTCGGCGGCTTCCGGTCGCCCGTCAGCCGCGAAGCCCTGACGGACAAGGCGCTTCTCCCGTTCGTCGAACGCTCGCAGTCCGCGCTCGCCCTGGCCCCGGGCCGGCAGCTCGGCCTCCAGCTCCGGGGGACGGCCATGGATTCGCGGTTTAGCGCGGCCGCCGGGGTGTTCAACGGCAACGGCCTGCGGCTGGAGAACGACGACAAGTCCCTGCTCGCCGCCGCCCGCGTGGCCTACAACTCGGTCGGGGAGATCGAGTTCTTCGAGGATTTCGTGATCGAGGCGGGGCTCAACCTCGCCTGGTCACGTGACAGCGCGCAGGCTGTGCTCCCCATCGAGGCCCGCACCACCAGCGACCCGGGAGCGCGGCGGCTCGTCGACCTCGTCGAGTACGAGGGCCATCGGCTCACGTGGGGCGGGGACGCGCGCCTGGCGTACCGCGGATGGACACTGGCGGCCGAGTATCTCCGCACGGACTACGATCCCGACGCGGGCCTCGACGCGCATGCCGACGGCGTGACCGTCGACCTGCGGCACCTGCTGTGGGGCGCCTTCGACGTCGGCGTGCGCTACGACGGCTTCACTCCGGCCGTCGGGATCGGCGGCGCGCCCCCCGAGACGAGTCGATTCCTGATCGCCGGTCTCGGCGTGGCGCCCGGCCTGTTCGCCCGGGTGGGGATGCAGTACGCCTTCGGGATCGACGGGACGACCCGCGGCGTGAGTGGCGCGCTCGATGGCACCAACACGGCGCCGCCCCTCACCAACGACCAGTTCCTGCTCTACCTGCAACTCGCCTTCTGAGGCAGGGCTCCGAAGAAGCAGGGGCCCGCGCCGGCCGCCGTTTCATCCCTCGAGCGGGCCAGCGTGGCGGACCATGATGCCTTTCACCATGAACACGACGTCCTCGGCGACGTTTTCGGCCAGGTCGGCGACGCGCTCCAGGCTGCGGCTCATCAGGATCACCTGCAGGCAAGCCGAGATGTTCGCTTCGAGCATGTGCGTCAGCATGATTCGGAAGACCGATTCGTGCAGCTGGTCGACGCGTTCGTCCCGCGTCCGGACGTCCTCGGCCTCGGCGATGTTGCGGTGGACGAGCGCGTCGAGCGCGTCACGCAGCATTCCGAGCGCGATGTTGCTCATCTCGCTCAGTTCGGGCGGGACCACCGGCCGCTGAGGAGTGCTGCGCAGCTTTTCGGCCGCTTTCGCGATGTTGACCGCGTGGTCGCCGACCCGCTCGAGATCGGAGTTGATCTTGAGGATCGTGACGAGCAGCCGGAGGTCGCCGGCCATCGGCTGATGCAGCGCGAGGAGTTCGATCACCTCTTCCTCGATCGCCACTTCCTCGGCGTCGATCACGTCGTCCAGCCGCTTGATCTCCTTCGCCGTGCCCTCGCCCTCGAGGGCGTAGGCCATCGCAGCCTTGATGATTCCCTCTACCGTGGAGGACATCTCGAGGAGGCGGGCTTCCAGCCGTCCCAGTCGTTCGAAGAACACCTTGTGCGACATTTATCCTGCCCCGTGTCTGCGGCGGCACGCGGCGGCCGCGCCAAGACGCGCGCTCACCCGAACCGTCCCGTGATGTACTGCTCCGTGCGTTCTTCGGAGGGATTCGTGAACAGCCGCTGCGTGTCTCCGTACTCGATGAGGTCGCCGATGTAGAGGAAGGCGGTGTAATCGCTGACTCGGGCCGCCTGCTGCATGTTGTGGGTCACGATGACGATCGTGTACTCCTTCTTGAGTTCGGAGATCAGGTCTTCGATGCGGCTCGTCGCGATCGGATCGAGGGAGCTGGCCGGTTCGTCCATCAGCAGGATCTCCGGCTCGACGGCGAGCGCGCGCGCGATGCACAGTCGTTGCTGCTGCCCGCCCGAGAGGCCCAGCGCGCTGTCCTGGAGGCGGTCCTTCACCTCTTCCCATAGTGCGGCCGAGCGCAGCGAACGCTCCACCTGCTCGTCCATCTTTCCCTTGAACCCGTTGATCTTCAGGCCGAAGGCGATGTTGTCGTAGATTGTCTTCGGAAACGGGTTCGGCTTCTGGAACACCATGCCGATGCGCCGCCGGACCTCGACCGGATCGATCTGGTCGGAGTACAAGTTGACGCCGCCGAAATTGACTTCACCCTCGACGCGCGCGGCAGGGATCAGGTCGTTCATGCGGTTGAAGCAGCGCAGGAGCGTCGACTTGCCGCACCCTGAGGGTCCGATGAACGCTACGACCCGATTTTGCGGGATGTCGAGCGAAATGTTCTTCACGGCCTGTGTGCTGCCGTAGAACACGCTGAGATCCCGTGTTCCGAGCGCGGTATCGAGTTCGGATGGCTTCACTGTCATCGCAGTTCCATACGGCTTCTAACCCTTCTTCGACTGGTAACGGTTCCGAAGCACGATCGCCGTCGCGTTCATCAGCAGCAACAGGACGAGGAGGACGACGATCGTGGCGGCGGCCAGCCCGTGAAAGTCTGACTGCGGCCGCGAGGTCCAGTTGTAAATCTGCATCGGCAGGACCGTGAACTGATCGAGCGGGCTCGTCGGGTCGAAAGCGACGAACGCGAGGGCTCCTATCATGATGACCGGGGCGGTTTCGCCGATCGCGCGCGACAGCGAGAGGATCATTCCCGTGAGGATGCCGGGCATCGCGACGGGCAGCACGTGATGGCGCACGACCTGCCAGCGCGTGGCGCCGACGCCGTAGGCCGCCTCGCGCAGGGAGCCGGGGACCGAGCGGATCGCCTCCTGCGCCGCGATGATCACCACCGGAAGGACGAGGAGCGATAGCGTGCACGCGGCCGCCAGGATGCTCCGCTGGAAGCCGAAGAAGCGGACGAAGATCGCCAGGCCGAGGATCCCATAGACGATCGAAGGCACCCCCGCGAGGTTCGCGATGTTCGTCTGGATCGCGCGCGTCACGCGGTTCTTCGGAGCGTACTCCTCCAGATAGATGGCCGCGCCCACCCCGAACGGAAAGCTGAGCGCCGCCACGAGGAGCATGATCCACAGGCTCCCGAGGATGGCGGGGCGGATTCCCGCACGCGCGGGCAACCGCGAGGGGTAGCTGGTCAGGAAGCTCGCGGAGAGCCACGACACGCCGTCGATCAGCACGTCCGCCAGCAAGGTCAGCAGCACGGCAATGCTGAAGCCGATCGAGGCGAGGCAGACCCAGCGGAAGATCCTGCCGTTTCGCCGCCGTCGCGCGAGTCGGGGTTCGAACCGGTCGTCCGATGTGCCGCCCGGCGAGGGGCTCCGCACCGGGACGCTCACTCGTACGCCTCGCGGAAGCGCATCCGGATGCGGTTGCTGAGCATGTTCATCCCGAGCGTGAGACAGAACAGCACCAGTCCCACCGCGAAGATCGTCTTATAGGCCAGCGATCCGTGCGGCGTATCCCCGAGGCTGACCTGGACGATGTACGCCGTCATCGTCTGGACGCTCTCCAGGAAGCTGAGCGTCATGCGCGGCGTCGCGCCGGCGGCGAGGGTGACCGCCATCGTCTCCCCGATCGCGCGCGACACGGCGAGGATGAACGAGGCCGTGATGCCCGACAGGGCCGACGGGACGACGACTCGCGTCGACACCTCGAACTTGGTCGCGCCAAGTCCGTACGCGGCCTCACGGAGCGAGCGCGGGACGGCGCTCAGCGCGTCCTCCGACAGCGACGCGACCATCGGAATGATCATAATTCCCACGACGATCGCCGCGCTCGCCGCGTTGTAGATGCTCGTTCCCGGAAACAGGGTGCGCAGGAGCGGTGTGATGAACAGCAGGGCGAAGTAGCCGTAGACGACCGTCGGAATCCCGGCGAGGATCTCGAGGACCGGCTTCACCACGCCGCGCACCCGTGGCGTCGCGTACTCGCTGAGATAGATGGCCGACGTCAGCCCGACCGGCAGGGCGACCACCATCGCCCCGACCGCGATCAGCAGCGTGCCGTTCAGGAGCGGCAGTATGCCGAACTGCTGGTCGGAGTACAGCGGGGACCACTGGGTGCCGGTGAGGAACTCGACGATCGGGACCACGCGGAAGAACGCGAAGGACTCCGTGAGGAGCACCGCCACGATCCCGACCGTCGTCAGAACCGACACGAGGCCGCAGAAGAGCAGCCCCGCGTGGATTACGCCTTCCCCTACCCGGCGACCGGCGCGACGCCGGAGGTCAGGAGCCGCTTTCGGCATCCATGGCCCCGTCGCCGGTTCCGTCGTCAGCCGCGCCGCCGGCCCGCCCGATGGTCGCGAGGTTCTGCTCGTATCGTTCATCCGCCAGCGGTACGTAGCCGACCTCGGGAACGAGCGCGGCGGAGTTCTCCATCCAGAAGCGGAGGAACGCGACGACGTGGGGCTTCGCGAGCGCCTGCTCCTTCGTGTAGACGAACATGGGGCGCGACAGCGGCGCGTAGCTGCCGTCCTCGATCGAGCCGACGTTCGGCCCGACGCACCCGTCACCGTTGTCCACTTCTACCGCGCTCAGCTTGCCCTCACTCTCCTCGAAGTAGGCGAAGCCGAAGTAGCCGAGCCCTCCGCGGTCGCCCGCGACGCCCACCACGAGCACGTTGTCGTCCGCGCTCGCCGTGTAGTCCTGGCGGCTCGCGCCGCCCTCGCCGACGATCGCTTCGGTGAAGTAGTCGAAGGTGCCGGAATCCGTGTCCGGACCGTAGAGGATGATCTCCTCGTTCGGCCACGCGTCGCGCACCTGGTTCCAGCGCTTGATCGTGCTCCCCGGCTGCCAGATCCGCTTGAGTTCGTCGACCGTCATGCAGGTCGCCCAGTCGTTCTCCGGGTTGCGCACGACCGTCAGGCCGTCCCAGGCGATGGCAATCTCGATCGGTTCGATGCCCGCGGCGCGGCACGTCTCACGCTCCGAGTCCTTGATCGGCCGCGAGGCGTTGCTGACGTCGGTCTCGCCGGCGCAAAACTTCTTGAAACCCCCGCCGGTGCCCGACAGGCCGACCGGCACGCGGACATTCGGATTCGCGAGGCCGAACTCCTCCGCCATCGCTTCCGCGATAGGGAATACCGTCGAAGATCCGTCGATCTGCACGGTGCCCGACAGCTGCTCGCCGCCCTCGGCGGCCCCGCCGCGCTCTCCGCCGCAAGCAGCGAGACCGGCGACCGCGACCGCGGCCAGCGTCATTGAGCCCATCCTGGCCCGAGTGAGATGCTCTATCATGTCTTCCGTCCCGTCGTCTGTCGTGAAAGGTGCGTGTGGACACCGGAAACTGCGTCAGAAGTGGAACTGCATCTGGGCCTTGAACGAATTCTCGCCGCCGACGCCGTCCGCACCGAATCGCACGATGTCCCAGGTGAGGGCGAGGCGGTTCCTGCCGTGGAAGTAGAGTGACAGCCCCGGAGTGAAGCCCCAGGCCTGGTCGTCATCCGCGTCCGTGTTCGGGTCGCCGTAGGAAACGCGCAGGAGAGGCGCGATGGCCTCGAGCCAGTCGGCGCTCTCTACCGGGATGCGATAGGCCGCGACGCCCTGCCAGGTGAGGAGTGACGCGAAGTCTTCGCCGGAGGCGAGATCGATCGCTCCTCCCGCGTCGTTGAGTGCCGGGTTGTCGCCGAGGATCAGGCCGGCCTGCAAGAGGAGGCCGGCGCGGTCGTAGGCACCGAGCTGCGCCCAGAGCTCGAAGTTCCGATAGTACTCCGCCTCGGTTTCGTCGTCCGCCGCCGTGTAGGGGGCGTCACTGAGGGCCAGGGCGCCTGCGAGTTCCAGGGGTTGTCCCGCCGCTTCGACCGCCACCTGCACGCGGCCGAAGAACTGCTTCGAGGTGTTGGTGTCGTTCGAGTTCGAGCTCGAGCCGCCCTGGAAGACGCCCAGCCAGTAGCTCACGACGCCCTCGCCCGGGGTTCCTTCGAGCGTCGCCCCGACATCGCGGTCGGACAGCCCGATGCTCTTCGACAGGCCGCTGTAAGACGGGATCATGTCGACGCCCGATACTTCGACGGCCCGCTCGAACGGCAGGTGCGAAGACGAGGTCATGAAGAAGCCGTCGAAGGGCCGCATGAAGTGGCCGGCCCGGAAGGCCAGCCCGTCGCTGAACGCATAGCGGCCCCACGTATCCTTGAGTGAGACGTCACGAATGCTGGCGAAGTCCGGTTCGATCTTCAGCGACAGGCGCTCGTCGATCTTCGCCTCGAGGGAGACGCGGGCGCGCCGCAGGAAGAGATCGAGGCCGGGAGCCTCTTCTCCGCAGGCGGAGTCGACGGCGGGCGTCGCGTCCGTGCAACTGCTCGTTTCGCCCTGGAACTGGACGCGGCCGGAAAACTTGAGTTCCGCCGCGCCGGCCTTGACGGCGACTTGAGCGACAGCGGGAGTCGCCGCACTGAACGCGCTCAGCGCGACGACAAGGGTAATGATTGACCGACGCATGGAATTCGTCACCCTGGGGGCCTCCGCGGAGAGGGTGATGACGGCAATCGAGCCACGCACAAACTCCAAATCTGCGCGCGCCAGGTATGGCGGAGGAAACGATCATGTAACGAACAGGTAACGGTCCGCGGCCCAGCATCCGCGGCCCGACAGGTCCTTCAGCGCTCGCTCGGACGAAACGGCGGCCCGTCGCGGTCGGGGTCGGTGAACAGGTCCTCTTCGTTCGCCATGAAGTCCCGCAGGGGATGTCGCGCAAGGCGCCCGGCCACTCGCTCCCGCAGGCGGCGCACTACTACTACGGTGCCCGCTGCGCGCAGCGACTCGAGGTCCGACTGGAGCAGCCGCAGTGCGGCCGGATCCATCGCCTCGACGGCGGTGAAGTCGAGCTCCACGCGTCCCATGGGTCCGGCATCGGCCAGCAGCCGGCGCAGGCCGCGCAGGGCGGGGAGGTCCAATCTCTCGTCGAGCCGCACCCGGATCCCGCCCAGCGACGCGGGGCGCGACTCGACCAGGCGGGGTTCACAAATCTCGTCGTCGTACTGTGGATGGTAGATCATGGCGCCATGGTAGGAGGCCACCGTCGCGCGGCAATGAAGATTTCGTAACGGCTGCGAAACGGCGGGAGCCGTCGGATCCCGGCGGCATCAGCCTCCGCCGCCCTCAGCCGCCGCCGCCGTCAGCCGCCGCCGCCGTCACCGCCGGAAGTTCGAACCACACCGTCGCGCCCCGGCCGAGTTCGGTATCGATCCCGACCCGGCCGCCGTGCGCGACCACCAGGTGCTTGACGATCGCCAGCCCGAGGCCCGTGCCTCCCCTGTCGCGAGAACGGCCGGCGTCGGCCCGGTAGAACCGCTCGAAGACGCGACCTGCGTGTTCCGCCGCGATGCCGGGGCCGTCGTCGGCGATCTCGACTCTGACATCGTCCTCGTCGGCGCGCCGCGCGTACCGCACGGTCACCGTGCCCCCCACGGGAGAGTAGCGAATCGCGTTGTCGAACAGGTTGGCGAGGATGTGCTCGACCGCCTCGGCGTCGGCCCGGACGAGCACGGCGGCCGCCTCCTCGCCGGGCGGTCCCGCGTTCGAGATCCGGAGCGTGATCGACCGCACGCTGGCGACCGACTCCATGCGACGCCAGACGCGAGCGGCCGTGCTTCCGACATCGAGGTTCTCGGGGGCCGGCGACCAGCCGCCGGACTCGATTCGGGTGAGGTCCAGCAGGTCGTCCACGAGATGCTGCATGCGGTCGGTGTTGGCCAGGATACGTCGCAGGAATTCCTCCGCCTGCGGCCCCTCGATACCGCCCTCCAGGAGAGGCTCGGCGAAGCCACGAATCGACGTGAGCGGCGTCTTGAGTTCGTGGGAGACATTGGCCACGAAGTCACGACGCATCCCTTCGAGCCGGCGCGTCCGGGTGAGGTCGTGGATCCGCAGGAGCGCGCCGTCGCGAAACGGCGCCGTGCGAATCTCCACGGTGCGGACGCCCAGCTCCGCCTCGAGCACCGTGGGTCGGCCGGCGAGCGCACCGTCGACGGCGCGCCGCGGTCCGGGGTGACGGAACAGCGTGCCGATGGATCGGCCGGCGAGGGTGGAGACTCCGGTCCAGCGCTCGAAGGCGAGGTTCCCCCGAACGACCCGTCCATCCGCCCCAAAGACCGCGACCCCGTCGTCGATCGCGTCCAGCATCTGCTCGACTTCGACGACGTCCGCGTGGGCCCGCTCGCGAACGGCGGCGAGTTCGCGTGCAGCGGTCCGCGACGCCGTCTGCGGGGCGGAAGATCGCCGTGACCCGAACAGCAGCAGGACGAGCGACAGACCCGCCAGGAGCACGGCGGCTCCCCGGACGCGGTCGAGCGTCGTCGTGATCTCGGATCGTGGGGCCGCCAGGCGGAGGAACCCCGAACCGTACGGGATTGCGACATAGTAGAGAGGTAACGCGACGGACCGGCTGCCCCGCGAACTGTAGCCCAGGCCCTCCTCGCGCGCCTGCCTGATTTCGGGCCGATTCCCGTGGTCGTCGAGTCGGGACAACCGGGCCGATGGAACGTCGGAATCGCCGAGGACGGCGCCCCCACCGCCGACGAAGGTCACGCGAACGCCGGCCCCCGCACCCAGGCGGTCGGCAAGCGAGTCGCTCGGGGTTTGTCCGCCCGCCTCGCGCGACAGGCTGTGCGCGAGGCGGCCGAGCTGGCGGGCGGACTGGCGCTCGAGATCCGGACGAAGGCTCGCCTCGGTCCAGGTGAGGAACAGGCCCAGCGGGATCCCGACGATCAGCAGGGCCGCGAGGATATCCCTGGCGCGAGTTCGCATGGGAGTCAGAGCGGCTGTTCTGCTTCGCCCCGGAGGCGGTACCCGACTCCACGCACCGTCTCGATCATATTCCCCGGGTCGCCGAGCTTCGAGCGGAGGCGCGCGACGTGCATGTCGACGGTCCGCGTCTCGATCTGCGCGTTTGTGTCCCACGCCGCCTGCAAGAGCTGACGCCGGGTCTGAACCCGGCCGCGGCGCTCGACGAGCACCTCGAGGAGCCGATACTCGATCCGCGTGAGTTCGATCTCTTCGCCACCCGAGAACACGCGGTAGGCGGCGCGGTCGATCTCGATCGGCCCGTGCCTCAGGCGGTTCGTCGCATCGACGGGCGGCGCCTGGCTGCGCCTCAAAAGGGCTTTCACCCGCGCGACCAGCTCCCGCGGGCTGAAGGGCTTAGTGACATAATCGTCCGCGCCCACGTCGAACCCCTTCAGGCGCTCTTCCTCCTCGGTGCGGGCCGTGAGGAGGATCACGGGCGTGGCGCTCGTCTTCTCGTGCTGCCGCAGTTGCGACAGCACCTCGTAGCCGTCCATTTCCGGCAGCATGAGGTCCAGCACGACGAGGTCCGGCATTTCGGAGATCGCCGTGTCGACGGCCGACCGGCCCGTGACGGCCGTGCTCACGCGGTACCCCTCACGGGTCAGATGATAGACGAGGATGCTGAGGATATCCGGCTCGTCATCGACGACGAGAACCCGCTCTTCCGCCACGAGGATCAATCCCGGATCGAGTTGAGGAGCTGACGCAGCATGGAGGCCGGCAACTCGCCTGCGCGCGCTATGAGGGCTTCCTCCGTTTCTCCGAGGACGATCGGGTCCGTATCGTGCCGCTCGTCGTCCCGTCGAAACGAGATCCGACCCCGCAGCAGATCCGGCGCCGTGCGCTCGAGCACGACGTACAGTGCCCAGACCTCATCGGCCGACAGGAGTGTGCCCAGGTCGAACTCGCGCTCCGCTCCGTCGAAAATGTGCAGTTGAGACGGCACGTCTCCGGAGGCGTCGCTCACGCGGGACCCCCTCCGTCGGTCGCTCGGCCCGGCGCCGGACGGTCGCCGGGCTGCGGAAGCGAATCCGGCTCGAGGAACATCGAGTCGAACGACTCCGGCGATTCTCGATAGTCCCGGGCAAAGTCTTCGAAGCTCGGCAGCGGCACCTCCGTGCGCAGCCGCTGCGTCACCAGGTCCATCATGTCGGAAAATCCGAGGGATCCCATCTCGATGCCGGCTTCGGTGGCGGCTTCTTCCATCAACTCGTACGTGCGTTCGTCCGACAGAGAGAGGAACACCTCGGAGATGCAGGCGGCGCAATAATCCAGATATCGCGACCGAAGATCCGGTGCGATCGATTCGGGCTGGCCCGCCGCGTCGACGGGGCCTCCCGCTACGTGATTATCGTCGGACTGGGAGATTCGCTTTTGCCTTCCTGCAGTCGTTCGCCGCTGTCTCGATCCTGAAGCGGATCTAGCGGCGCGCAAAAACGGCGTCAAGCGGTGGTAGGTCTCAGTCGGGGGTCTCCGGCGACTCCGGCGGTGCGATCTTCTCGGCACCGGAGACGACCGATTGGCGCTGAAGGGACTGATATACCATGCGACGAGCGATGCCGTATCGGATGACTCGTCGCAGATATTCGGGATCCCGATGACTCACCTCTTCGACGGACCGAGCGATGTCGTGGGGCAGGTCGAGCACGAGTTCGACGGGACGGGTCTCCCACATCTGCGGTGCACCTTTGCTGAGGGTGGTAATGAATCTGCGAATTCCAGGACCGCTGGAGCGGTCCCGAGAATCCGGTGTTCGCCTGTCGAGACGAACATCGAGACGCCGTGGCCGGCGACGGAAGGAGAGTACCGGGAACCTCGACTGCATGCAAGGCAGCCAGCCGTGCATATCCGAGGGTAAAATTGACATAAGACGTGTTCACAACGGAAGTTACCATACTTGTTGATAACCGGCGCCTCGCTGTGGATTTCTCTCGGCCGACCTTGATGAGGAGGATGTCTCCAGGGACCATCTGCGCCGTCATCAAGGCATCAAAGGGAGGTAGCATCGGACGCGGCGCGCCCGCCGTCCCATTATCGATTTTTTGAAAAAAACGTATCCGGCGGCAAGTCCGCGTTACGAAGTCGTGACGGACCCCGTACGATCGCGTTACCCCCAGCGCGTCCGGTCGTCACAGTCCCTGTCCATCTTTCCGCCGTGACAATTCACGGAGCCCCTGCCGATGGCGGCGTCGCCCGTCCCGGCCCATGAACTCGATCAGACTCGACAGGTTGGAACGACCATGAAGATCAGCCCCCGCTTCGCCCTCGCCGGACTCGTGCTGGCGTGCGCCATGACTCCCGCGACCGTCGTTGCCCAGGACGCCGCGGGTCGGGTCGTGGGCCGCGTGGTCGACGCGACCTCGACCGCCGCGGTGTCCACTGCGCTCGTGAGCGTCGAGGGGACATCGATCAACGGCCTGACCGATCTGAACGGTCGCTACCATCTAGACGGCCTCCCGCCGGGGGTCCATTCGATACGGGCCGAGGTTCTCGGCTACGCGCCGAAGATCGTGACGGATGTGGCCATCCGATCCAACGAGACGACCACCATCGACATCTCACTGGAGACGTCCGCCCTCGAGCTCGAGGCGCTCTCCGTGACCGCCAACCTCGAGGCGGGCGCCACGTCGAAGCTGCTGAACGAACAGCGAACCGCCGTGTCGTTCGTCGAAGCCGTCGGTTCGCAGGAGATCTCGAAGTCGCCCGATTCCGACGCGGCCGAGGTCGCGGGCCGGGTGAGCGGCGTGACGGTGACGGAAGGGAAGTACGTGTTCATCCGCGGGCTGGGCGAGCGCTACAGTCAGACTTCGCTGAACGGGACACCGCTGCCGAGCCCCGAGCCCGAGAAGGAGGTCGTGCCGCTCGATCTGTTCCCGTCCGAGTTCCTCGAATCCCTGACTACGCTGAAGACCTATACCCCGGACCGGCCGGGCGACTTCTCCGGGGGCACGGTCGAGATCCGCAATCGACAATTCCCCGATCGGTTTGCATGGAAGCTGTCGACCAGCACGAGCGCCAATTCCGAGAGTCAGTTCAAGGACGGATTCCTCGACTACTCCGGCAGCAACGGCGACTTTCTGGCGATCGATCGCGGAGCGCGGGGTATCCCGTGGGCCGTCGAAGCGGAAGGCTACGGCCTGCGCGGCGATCGGCTCCCGAGCGACCCCGCGACGCTCAAGCGCCTCGGTGACGCGTTCGCCGTGAAGCTGCCGCAGTTCGCCCCGGCCTCCGGCGCGCCGCCGGTCAACCTGAAACTCGGCGGGAGCGTCGGGGATCGCGTCACGCTGTTCGGCCGGGACGTCGGCTTCCTGGTGGCCGCGACCTACGATGAAGGCTGGAAGCGCTACGGCAACGAGCGCGAGCTGAAGTGGCAGGCCGACGCGTTCGATCCCGACCTCCCCGAGTCCGGCCAGCGACCTAACGTCGACTACGCCTTCACCCGCGGATCGCGTGAGGTGACGTGGGGCGGCGTCGGGAATCTCAGTGTCCTGCTGTCGCCGGAACACCAGATCAACCTGCAGGGGATGTACAACCGGAACGGCGAAGACGAGGCGCGCACGTACGTCGGCGAGAACCGCGAGGACTTGGGCGGCGAACTGTTCAGCGAGCGCCTGCGCTTCCAGTCGCGCAGCCTCTTGTGGAGCAAGCTGTCGGGCGAGCACGAAACCGGCCTGCTCGACTCCCGCATCGAATGGAACGCCTCCGCGGCCCGCGCCACCCGCGACGAGCCGGCCCTGCGCGAGACGATCTACGCCCGTTCCTTCACGGCGGGTGATGAAGACCCGTTTCTCCTCGAAGACGTCGGCGAGAGCGCACGCTACTTCTATACCGACCTGACCGACGATGACGTCAACGGCGGGCTGGACGTGACGATCCCGCTAGCCGGCGACGAGGGCGGAACGTCGCTGAAGCTCGGCGGCGCGGCGCGGGCCCGTGATCGAGACTTCGCCGCTCGCCGCTTCCGCTGGCAGTTCAACTCGCAGTCGATCGCCAGCCTCGACGGCGTCGTCGGAGATCTCGGCAACGTCGTGGGCGGCAACCCGCAGGCAGGACAGGTCCGGCTGACCGACATCGTCGAACCAG
>JBPCJZ010000002.1:0-3464 GCA_051004775.1 Gemmatimonadota bacterium | reverse complement strand
CCCCATCGCTCGGCCTCGAGAATATTCCGCTGCTCCCAGGCGTTGAGCTGCGCGCGCGTCGTCAGGTGATTCGGCAGGAGATCGTCGAGCTCTTCGGCAGACAGCGGCGTTGCGCCCTCCGGTACGGATCCGGTCACGGCGCATCCCACAGATCGCCCGAGCGAAGCAACGTCTCGGCGAGGTCCGCGATCTGGCTCTGCCGTTCCTGTTCGGAGACGCTCTGGCCTTCGAGGGCCATCGACTCGTGTACCGCCGCTACGTGCCTGGCCGCGACTTCCCTGGCTCGCCGACGCCGCGTGTCGTTGACGGGCGCACGGGGAAGCACGACGCAGACGGCATCCGATTCGAGGGCGGCCGCGACCCGGTGGAGCGTCGCCAACGTGATGGATCCCTCGACCTCGGCCTTCTCGTACTTGGAGATCATCGACTTCGTCACACCGAGTCGCTCGGCGACCTGGGCCTGTGTCAGGCCCAGCGCCTCACGTATCGCCCGGAGCCACCCCCGCGGGGGCGACTGGACCTGGCGGAGGGGCGTCAGCCTCTCGATCGTTTCGTCGATCTGACGGAGCTGCATCTGACGGAGCGCGTCGGGCATGCGTCTCTCCGGTTCGGTTGGTGTGTAGCCATAGCGCGATTTATTTCACTGAAAGTATAGTAATAACGACATAACAATACGTCAATTGTGGAGCTATAGCTCTTAATGCATCGTCCTCCTGGCACTGGGGGGATTGCGTTCGTCGCGTCACTCCACCCACGTCTCCCCGGGGAGTCGAGCGGGAAAAAGACCAGACCCGCCGGTGTCTTCGGGTCGCACGCTCGCCGTGGCGAGTCGCACGCGGCCGGGCTCCTCAACAAAGTCGGCCTCTATGCGCCCCGGGCTCGGACGTTACCGGGAGCGGAAGCTCGTCCAGTGCTCGAAAAGGCCGTCGAGCGGCGGGACGGCTCCGTCCGCTACCTGAGGGTGGACCCGCGGCTGGCCGCCATCCGGGCCGGCCCGCGGTTCGCGGACCTGATGCGCCGGGTGGGCTGTAGGCGAGACAGGCTACCCCGCCAGCCGCACCTCGAACGGGATCGTGTCGACGCCGGCTAACCTGCCCGATCGATCCGGGCGATCCGCGGATATCGGTCGGGGTGCTCGATGGAGTCGACGCTCAGGTCGACGTCGAGGCGCGGCCAGCGGAGATGACCCGGATGCGGCAGCACCACGTGGGCGAGGTCCTCCGCAGACGCTCCGCGAAACCACGGAAACGTCCCATAGTCGAGGTGCAACTCGCGGCCCTGGAGCTCGATCCAGAACCCGTCGGGCTCCACGCGCGTCACCTCAGGCCCCGAAGAACTCTTGCCAGGCATACCGGATCTCGTCCCTTCTGTCATCGATGATCCTTTCAATCCGGCGCAGCTCTCTGACGTTCAGCCGCGACGACCGGGCGAGTTCAATCTGAGGCTCGATCCAGAACTTTGCGACTCCATCCGTGGTCGAGACGTGGACGTGGGGCCGTTCCTCTTCTCGAGAAAAGAAGAAGAACCGGTACCGGCCGACCCGGAATACGGTTGGACTCATGAAGGCGAGGATGGAGCGCTCCATCAACTCGCCGTCACGAGCCGCTCTCGCGGCGGTCAACCCCGCCAGCCGCACCTCGAATGAGATGCTGATTGCCGGCCAGTGGGTCCTGCGCGAAACTCCTCGCATGAGCCAATCCACATCCCGGCGGCTCCAGGAGCTGGTCAGCGACCTGCGGCGGCGACAGGTGTTCAAGGCAGCCGCCGTCTACGGGGCGGCCGGCTACGTGCTCGTCGAGGCGGCCGACGTATTCGTCCCCGCCCTGCTCCTGCCGGCGTGGATCGTCACCGCCGTCGCGTTCACCGTCGTGCTCGGCTTTCCCCTCGCCATTGCCCTCGCCTGGGTGTTCGACATCGGTCCCGAGGGCGTGCGGCGCGAGAACGACGGAAGTGCCCTCACGGCTACGGACGCTCTCGAGGCCGACGCCCGACCCGTCCGCGCGACGCCGCGCGTCGGCCTCGCGTCCTGGTTGCTGGTGGCGGCCGCGCTGCTCGGGACCGGGCTCATCGCCAGCGTCATGCTGAACACGCTGCGGACCGGGTCCGCCGGCAGGGAAGAAGCCGCCGGCGGAGTCGCCGTCGTCGACCTGGATTCCCGCAAGCTCGCCGTCCTCCCCTTCCGCAACCTGGCCGGGCCCGACGATGCCGCGTTTGCCGAGGGCGTCCAGGATGACATCCTCACCCGCCTGCAGCGGATCCGGACGCTGAAGGTGATGACGCGCCAGTCCGTGCTCGAGTTCGCGGAGACGGCGCTCTCGACCCGAGAGATCGCCGACCAGCTCGGCGCCCGCTATCTGCTGACCGGAACGGTGCAGCGCGCCGCTGACCGCCTCCGGATCAACGTGCAGCTGGCGGACGCCCTGACCGAGGAGATGCGGTGGACGGAGCGATTCGACGAGATGTGGAGCATCGAGACGCTGTTCGACGTCCAGTCACGGATCGCCGAGGAGGTGGCCGCGGCGCTCCGTGTGTCGCTGACGGAGGCGGAGCGGGAGGCGATCGCGCGCAATTCCACCTCGAGCCTCGAGGCCTACGATCTCATGCTGCGGGCGGAGCAGGCGTACGGCAGCGGCTACGGCTCGGAGCGGGCGGCGGAGGCCGTCGAGCTGGCGCGTCGCTCCGTCGAGATCGACCCGGAGTTCGGGCTGGGGTGGGCCATGCTCGCCTTGGGTCACGCCGTGACCTACCACCAGGGGTACGATCGGACCCCGGCGCGGCTCGCGCTCGCCCGCGCTGCCATCGACACCGCCCTCGCCCTGGAACCCCAGCTCGCCGAAGCACACACCGCGCTCGGCTACTATCACTATTGGGGGAGCCTCGACTACGAGGCCGCGCTCGAGGAGTTCGCCATCGCCGAGCGCATCGCCCCCAGCTCCCGCTGGGTGCTGACCGGCATCGCGGCCGTACGGAGGCGGCAGGGGCGGATGGAGGAGGCCCTGGCGTACTTCGAGCGGGCGCGCGAGCTCGAGCCCGCCAATACGAATGTCGTCGCCGCGGTCGGCGAGACCCTGTTCCTCCTTCGCAGGTACGAGGAGGCTGCGCAGGTCTACGGTTCCGTCTTCGAGACCGACGCGATCGACGGAAGCCTGGCCCCTTACCAGGCGCTTATCCTGCTGAACCGGGACGAGAGCGTCGAAGCGGCACGCGCGGCGGTGCGAGACGCCCGCCGGCGCGGGCTCGAGGGCGAGAGCCTGGACTACATCGAGTTCCGGGTGGAGCTTCTCGCCCGCGACGCGGAGCGGGCCCTGGCCGCGCTCGAGGGCGCCGCGCCGGTGATCGGCGATCTGCAGTACTATTACTATCCGCGCGAGCTCGTGCGCGGCTGGGCGCTGCGCCCGGAGGGCGACACCACCGCCGCGCGCGACGAATTCGAAGACGCCGCAGCGGAACCGGAAGCGGCCCTG
>JBPCJZ010000001.1:0-6955 GCA_051004775.1 Gemmatimonadota bacterium | reverse complement strand
CGCGGATCGCCCCTGCTGATCGGCCTCGGGCAGGGGGAGATCTACGCCGCCTCGGACGCCTCGGCCCTCCTGCCGTATACGCGTCGCGTCGTCTACCTCGACGACGGCGAGATGGCAGTCTTCGACGCCACGGGCTGCGATATCGTTCGCATGGACGCGATGTCGAAAGTCGACAAGGAGATCGAAGAGATCGAGTGGGATCTCCAGGCGGCCGAGCGTGGGGGCTATCCGCACTACATGCTGAAGGAGATCCACGAGCAGCCCGAGACGATCGCCAGTACCCTGCGGGGCCGCATCGTGGGCGGGGGCACGGCCGTCCGGCTCGGCGGCCTGCGCGACGTGTCGGAGCAGCTCGCCGCAGCGCGCAGAGTGGTGTTCACGGCCTGTGGAACTTCGTGGCACGCGGGCCAGATCGGCGCCTATCTCGTCGAAGAACTCGCACGGATCCCCGCCTGCGTGGAGTACGCGTCGGAGTGGCGCTACCGCGACCCGGTCCTCGAGCCGGACACGCTGGTCGTCGGGATCTCGCAATCGGGCGAGACGGCCGACACCCTCGCCGCCGTCGAACTCGCGCAGCGACGCGGAGCTCCGACGCTCGGCATCGTGAATACCGTCGGGAGCTCCATCGCCCGCGCCTCGGACGCGGGGGTCTACCTGCACGCCGGCCCGGAGATCGGCGTCGCCTCGACGAAGGCGTTCACCTCGCAGGTAGTAGCCCTCACGCTGTTCGCTCTCTCGCTGGGCGCAAAACGGGGCCTGGCCCCCGAGACGACGAGATCGTACCTGGCCGCGCTGCAGGCCCTCCCGGGCAAAGTGCAGCAGATCCTGGATCGGGCGGGCGAGATCGAAGCCCTGGCGGGCCGCCTGCTCGAGCCCGACAACTTCCTCTACCTGGGACGCGGATACAGCTTTCCCGTGGCGATGGAGGGCGCTCTCAAACTCAAGGAGATCAGCTACGTGCACGCCGAAGGATTCTCCGCGGCGGAGATGAAGCACGGGCCGATCGCGCTCATCGACGAGAACATGCCGGTCGTCGTGGTGGCGCCGCGCGATGCGAGCTATCCGAAGGTGCTGTCCAACATGCAGGAGGTGAAGGCCCGCGGAGGAAAATTGATCACGATATCGAGCGAGCCCAACGGACTCGGCGAACTGTCGGACGAGCTGTTCACCGTGCCGCACACTCTCGACGCGCTCCTTCCCGTCCTCACGAGTGTGCCGCTACAGCTCCTCGCGTATCATATCGGGGTCATGCGGGGCTGCGACGTCGACAAGCCCCGAAACCTCGCCAAGAGCGTAACCGTCGAATAGAACTGAGAGTCCTGTGCAGAAGATACTCCACATCGTCGGCGCGCGGCCGAACTTCATGAAGATCGCGCCCATCATGCGGGCGTTCGACCGGTCGGGAGAAGTGAAGCAGACGCTGTGTCACACGGGCCAGCACTACGACGAAGAGCTGTCGCAGTACTTCTTCGAAGACCTCGGCCTGCCCCGGCCCGACGTCGACCTCGATGTCGGTTCCGCCAGCCACGCGCTGCAGACCGCCCGCGTGATGATCGCCCTCGAGCCGGTCATGGTGCGTCTCCAGCCGGCCTGGGTCTTCACGGTGGGAGACGTCAATTCGACCGTGGCGGCCGCCCTGGTCGCGGCCAAGCTCGGGATCCGGGTCGCGCACGTGGAGGCCGGCCTCCGCAGCGGTGACTGGTCGATGCCCGAAGAGATCAACCGCGTGGTCACGGATCGGCTGAGCGACGCGTTGTTCACGACCGAGCCGTCGGCCGGTGACAACCTGCGCGCGGAAGGCGTCTCGGAGGACAAGATTCACTTCGTCGGGAACGTGATGATCGACACGCTGCTGCGGCACCGGGCGCGCGCCGAGGAGCTCGACGTGCCGACCGGCATGGGGCTCGAGTCCGGCGACTATATACTCGTGACGCTGCACCGCCCGTCCAACGTAGACGATCCCGACCGGCTCGCCGCGCTGCTGGGGGCGCTGGGCCAGCTCACCGTCGGGACGGGACACCCCGTCGTGCTGCCGCTGCATCCCCGGACATCGGAGCGCGTGCGGAGCCTCGGCCTCGAGCACCTGCTCGCTCCACTGCACGTCCTGCCGCCGCTTCGCTACCTCGAGTTCCTGGGCCTGATGGCGGAAGCCGCGCTCGTCGTGACCGACTCCGGCGGTATCCAGGAAGAGACGACGGTCCTCGGCGTGCCCTGCGTGACCGTCCGCCCCAATACGGAGCGGCCCGCAACCATCACGCACGGTACGAATCGCCTGTTCGACGGCGATCCTTCCGGTCTGCTCGACGTAGCCCGGACCGCCATGCTCGAGCCGGGCGAGCACCGGATCCCGCCGCTGTGGGACGGACACGCGGCGGAGCGCATCGTCGAGATCACCCTCGCGATGGAGGGCAGGTAGCCGGGGCGGTCCGGCGCTCGGAGGCGTGGCCCCATTCCGACAAAAGGCCGCGAGATGACCGCGAAATCCTCTCTGACTGTGCAAAATACCGCCCGCTCAGACCCTGAGTCGGCCGGCGGCGCCCCTTCCCCTGCGCCTGAAATCCCCGGCACGCCGCGCCGATCCGGCGTCTGCGTCGCATCTCTCCAACATTCGCGCCACTCCCTGACGGATTCCCGCCACACCGGCCCGGGACTTGCCCGCTCCTGCCCCGTGTCCCGCCCTCACTGAACCGGGCGAGCCTAATACGAACGCCGCGAGGCATCCGCCTGGATCGGGTGTCGGGAGTGCTACGAAGTGATCGAACCGGCGGAACTGGACGAGACGGCGGCGTGCGCGCCCGACGACTCGGAGAACGGAGCCGGCCCCGGAGGACTCGACGCCGAGGCCCGGGCCGCGATCCGCGTCTACGTCGTCGACGACGAGCCGAGCATCCTCGAAAGCTGCCAGACCGTGCTGAGCGGCGAGGGCTATGCATGCGAAGTGGAGCGCCGGGCGGAAGACGCCTTGCGCCACGTCCGCTCGCAGGCCTACGACATCCTCCTCGTCGATCAGAACATGCCCAACGTGCACGGCCTCGACATCCTGGCCGAAGTGCGCAAGCGGAACCCCGACACGCTCGCCATCGTCATGACCGGCCATGCGACGGCCGAGAGCAGCGTCCGGGCGATCCAGGCCGGCGCATGGGACTACCTGCCCAAGCCGTTCACCGCGACCCAGCTCCTCGTCCTCGTAGGCCGCGCCGCCCATACGCTCGTGCGGACCCGCAAGGTCCAGCGGCCGATGGAGAAGCGAGGCGTCCTCGTCGAACGCGGCATCCCGATCCTCGGGATCTCGAAGTCGATGCGGGAAGCCGTCGCGAAGGCGCTCAAGGTGGCGCCCACCGACGCTTCGGTGTTCATCACCGGCGAGAGCGGCACGGGTAAGGAGCTGTTCGCCCAGTACATCCACCGGGAGAGCCGGCGGTCACGCCGCGCATTCGTCGCGGTCAACTGCGCCGCCCTGCCCGGCGAGCTTCTCGAATCCGAGATGTTCGGACACAAGCGGGGCGCCTTCACGGGCGCGATCCGCGACAAGGCCGGACTGCTCGAGGTCGCCGACCAGGGGACGTTTCTCCTCGACGAGCTCGCCGAGATGCCGATGCCGCTGCAGGCCAAGCTCCTGCGCGTCCTCCAGGACGGCGTGTTGCGGCGGGTCGGCAGCGAGAAAGACGACGCGGTCGTCAACGTCCGCTTCATCTCGGCCACCAACCGCGATCCCGAGGACGCGCTCGAACAGGGTCTGCTGCGCCACGACCTCTACTATCGCCTGCGGGTGGTACCGATTCGACTTCCGTCGTTGCGGGATCGCCCGGAAGACATCCCGGTGCTGATCCGGCACTTCATCGACCATTTCTGGCGACGGCATCAGCTGCCCGGCGCGGACGCGCCGCGACTGGCCAGGGAAACACTAGATCGACTCGTCACCTATGAGTGGCCGGGTAACGTGCGCGAACTCCAGAACGTTATCGAAAACCTGGTCGTCCTGTCGGATCCCGAAGAGGAGATCCAGCCAGACAGGCTCACCATTCTGGGTGGCGAGTCGAGTTCTACCAACCCGATCACCGGCTTGCCCAGCGTCGACGGCAACATGCCCTTCCACGACGCCAAGCAGGAGATCATCGATCGCTTCGAGCGCGAGTACCTGTCGCAGCTCGTGGCCCGAACCGAGGGCAACATGTCCGAGGCGGCCCGACAGGCCGGCATCGATCGGACCACCCTTTACCGCCTCATGGACAAACACAACCTGGCGAGAGAAGCCTTTGCGTCCTGACGAGAACCGTCGGAGGGTCATCCCCCTGCACGGCGGAGCGGACGCCGATGTCGAGTCGGATTTTTTTTCGACCTCTGGAACGTGGCGACCCGAGCGCCTCGTTCACGAGGCCCCGGCCGGAGTGCGGCCGCTCATCGTCGACCTTCTCGGCGCGATGGGCTGCCCCCAGGAGCAAGTGGCCGAACTGCGGCGGACGCTACCCGAGCCCGAATCTCCCGACTACGCTCCCGAGCAGATGAGCGCGGCCGTGGCGCTGGTGCGCGCGGCCGTCCACCGGGACGCGGAAGAGGCCGGCGCCGAAGTCACGCGCCGACGCCACGACTGCCTGGACGCGGCGGCGGTCGCGTGGGCGCAGGCCACGCTGGATCGGAGGGAGACGTTGCACCGCCGTTTCCTGCGCGACGTCTCACACGACATCCGATCGCCGCTGAACTCGATCCTGTTCCTCGCCGACGCCCTGCGCAGCCGTCACAGCGGCGAGCTCAACGACGTCCAGGGCCGGCAGGTCGACGTTCTGTTCATGGCGTCCGTGACGCTGGTCAAGCTCGTCAACGACCTGATCGACTATGCGCACCTCGACGCGGAAGCGGAACTGCAGGTCGCCCTCACCCCGTTTTCTCCGGGCGCGGTGATCGAGGAAGTGCGAAGCCTCGTCGGGCCCCTGCTCGAGTATCACGAGGTCGCGCTGACGGTGGCCCACGAGGCCGCCTCCCCCCGCCGAGGCGATGCGCAGCTCCTGAATCGCGTGCTTCTGAACCTGGTGACGAACGCGGTCCAGGCGATGCCGGACGGGGGCACCGTCAGCCTCGTGGCGTCCGACGGGCCGGACGAAGAACTCGTGATCAGCGTGAAGGACGAGGCGCTCGATGCGGATCACGCGGCGATCCGGGCGGCTCTGGCCGACGCCGCCCGCGGCGCCGTCCTTGCCGAGACTCACGGCTGGACGCATGGGCTCGGCCTGTCGATCAGCGCTCGCCTCGCGGCGGCCGCGGCGGGCAGCATCGAGGTCGAGACGGTCGAGCCGCACGGCACCCGCTTCGTGCTGAGGCTGCCTTTCTTCCCGCTCTGACCCCGCCCCGGACACGCCCCTCCCTCGCTCCCGTCGAAGCACGTCGGCGCCGCGGCAAGCCGGGCGTCAGCGGTTCCGCAGGTGCTGGCCCCCGTCGACCCGGATGATCTCCCCCGTCACGTAGTCCGCCTCGGCCAGGTACAGCACGGCCTGCGCCACGTCCTCCGGACGGCCGACCCGCCCGAGCTTCGTACGGCCTGCCGCACGGTCCCGGTCGTCGACCCCGTCGGCGTCCTCGGGTAGCAGGACCGGTCCCGGCGCGACGCCATTGACGCGGATCCGTGGAGCGAAAGCCGCGGCCAGTCCCTTCGTTACGCTGGCCAGGGCGGCCTTGCTCGCGACGTAGGGAACGTAGCCCGGCCATGCCTGGGTGGCCCCGGTGTCGACGATGTTCACGATCGAGCCCTCGAGCATGCGCGAGCCCGCTTCCACGGAGCAGAGGAATGCCGCGCGCGCGTTGAGCGCGAACACCTGGTCCCAGTCGGCGGCCGTCGCATCGAGGGCGGCAACGCGCGGGAAGATCGCGGCGCTGTTCACCAGCAGATCGAGCCCCCCGAAGGCATCGCGGACCGCTTCGAACGGTCTGGAGATCTGGGCCGGGTCCGAGAGATCGGCCTGCACGCTCACCGCCGCCCCCCCCTCCGATTCCAGGCGCTTCACGAGGTCCTCGGCCGCGTCGGCCGAGGAGTGGAAGTGGATCGCCACGTCGTAGCCCGCCTCCGCCAGGGCCTCGACGATGGCGCGGCCCACGCGAACGGCGCCGCCCGTTACGAGCGCGCGCGGACGAGGCCGGCTCACCAGGCGGTTCGAGGAAGATGTGTCATCGCCAGCATTCCGTTTGAGGCGCCCCGGGGCACGGGCGGGGTGCCTCGCCCCGCGCTTGACCGGGCCGTGCCGGTCCGGTAGCCTTCGTGCTCGTTGAGACTGATTATCAATGTCAACTACGCCGTGGTTCACGGCAGGATCCCGGCGCTTCACGGAGACGACATGCCACGTACCCGCCCCGCACGGTCTCCCGCGACCGTCGGCTGCATCGTCGCGATAGGAACGGTGTTGCTCACCTCTGCTATGGTGAAGCCGCCGGCGCCAGACTGCAATGCGGGCGTCACGGTGGAGCGAACCGCGTGGCTCATGGGGACAGGGCTGCGGGTCGAGGTGTGCGCCGCGAGTCGGAGCGAGGCGCTGGCCGCGATCGAGGCCGCGCTCGGGGCGGTGCGCGAGACGGAGGCGCGGCTGAGCACGTGGCGCGCGGGATCGGAGCTGTCGCGGCTCAATGCCGAACGGCTCGCCACCTGGGTCGACCTGTCGCCGTCCACCGCGTCGGTCCTGCGCGAAGTGAGAGCCTGGAGCGCAGAGACCGCGGGCGCGTTCGA
Source organism: Gemmatimonadota bacterium (assembly GCA_051004775.1). Lineage (GTDB taxonomy): Bacteria > Gemmatimonadota > Gemmatimonadetes > Palauibacterales > Palauibacteraceae > JARFPW01. The sequence goes on along the minus strand of JBPCJZ010000001.1, from coordinate 246 downwards.
CCCGGCGATCGGCGCCTCGCTCGACGCGTGGGATCTTCGAGGCGAGGGACGCGTTCCGACCGCTGCAGAACTCGACGCGGCCAACGCGACCGGCGGCACCGGCGCATGGGAAATCGACGTCGCCACCCCTCGCGCACGGCGTCTCGCCCCGGCCAGGCTCGACGCCGGCGGCTTCGGCAAGGGCGCCGGCCTGCGGAGCGCCGTCGACTCTCTCGCCCGGCACGCGGTGACCTCCGTCGTGCTCGA